>NZ_CP151802.1:1815243-2117783 GCF_038446665.1 Lysobacter sp. FW306-1B-D06B
TGTTCTACGCGATGCTCGGCGTCGTGCTGGGCGGTCGGCTGGGCTATGTCTTCTTCTATTCCTTCAGCGATCTGTTGAAGGACCCGCTCATGCTGTTCCGCATCTGGGAAGGCGGCATGAGCTTCCACGGCGGCCTGATCGGCGTTGTCGCGGCGGCATGGTGGTGGTCGCATCGCCACAAGCTGCACCTGATGGACACGGTCGATTTCCTCGCACCGCTGGTGCCGCCGGGACTGGGCTTCGGCCGGCTGGGGAACTACATCGGCGGCGAGCTCTGGGGCAAGTACACGCAGGCCGGTTGGGGCGTGATCTTTCCGCGCGCGGAAGCCGAGTTCGCGGGGATGAGCCTGCCGCAGTTGCAGGCACAGTTCGCGACCGGCGCGCTGGACCGCTTCGCGCGCCATCCTTCGCAGCTGTACCAGGCGGCGCTGGAGGGGCTGGTGATGTTTCTCGCCCTGTGGTGGTTCTCGAGCAAGCCGCGACCGCGCTACGCGGTCTCGGGCCTGTTCGCGCTGCTGTACGGCTGCTTCCGGTTCCTGGTGGAGTTCGTCCGCGTGCCCGATGCGCAGATCGGCTACCTCGCCTTCGGCTGGCTGACGATGGGGCAGGTGCTGAGCCTGCCGCTGATTGCGCTGGGCCTGGTCTGGCTGTGGTGGTCGCGTCGCCAGCCGACGCTGGAGCCGCAGCCCTTCGTGCCGGTCAAGTAAGCGGAGATCGCGATGAAGCAATACCTCGACCTGCTGCGCCATGTGCTGGAACACGGCACCGACAAGGCCGACCGCACCGGCACCGGCACGCGCAGCGTATTCGGCTGGCAGATGCGTTTTGATTTGTCCGAAGGCTTCCCGCTGGTCACGACCAAGAAGCTGCACCTGCGCTCGATCGTGCACGAGCTGCTGTGGTTCCTGCAGGGGGAGACCAACATCGCCTACCTGAAGGACAACAAGGTCAGCATCTGGGACGAGTGGGCCGATGCCGACGGCGAACTCGGCCCGGTCTACGGCAAGCAATGGCGCCGCTGGACCGGCAGCGACGGCAGCGAGATCGACCAGATCCGCTGGGTCGTGGAGGAGATCAAGCGCAATCCCGATTCGCGCCGGCTGATCGTCTCGGCCTGGAACGTCGCCGACCTGCCGCACATGGCGCTGATGCCGTGCCACACGATGTTCCAGTTCTACGTGGCCAACGGGAAGCTCAGCTGCCAGCTCTACCAGCGCAGCGGCGACATCTTCCTGGGCGTGCCGTTCAACATCGCCAGCTACGCGCTGCTCACGCAGATGGTGGCGCAGGTGTGCGGGCTGGGCGTGGGCGATTTCGTGCACACGTTGGGCGATGCGCACCTGTACTCGAACCACTTCGACCAGGCGCGCGAACAACTCACGCGCACGCCGCGCGCGCTGCCGCAGCTACGGTTGAATCCGGACGTGAAGGACATCTTCGGCTTCACCTTCGACGACATCGCCATCGAGCATTACGACCCGCTGCCGGCCATCAAGGCGCCGGTGGCGGTGTAACCAAAGGGGAGAGGGGATGAAGACAAGGATGTGGGGAGTGTGGGGATTGCTGGCGTTGGCGGCCGGATCGGCACTCGCGCAGGAAGCGGCGCCCGCTGCTTCGACGCGGACAGGCACGGTGCACGGCATCGTGGGGCAGTTCGACCTGCCTCCGGGGTACGCGCTGGGCAAGGAAGAGGCTCCCACCACGCCGGGCGCGAGCGGGTTCTCCGTGCACCAGATCTTCGTGCTGCACGAGGGCCAGCCCTTCGCGCTGGCGCTGACGCAGCAGTGCGATGCCAACGTGTTCGCCGAGCTCGACAAGAAGGGGCTGGGCAAGGTCGGCAGGATCGGACTGCTGGGTGCGGCCACCGGCTCCATGGACGTGCGCTCGACCGAGACCGTCTCCATCGGTGGCCGCTCCGCCACGCGCTACATGGGGCCCTACAAGCAACGCAAGGATGCAAGCCGGATCGCGTGGGTCATCGAGTACCCGCACGGCACTGCTCAAGTCGCGCTTCTGTATCCGCGCGATTCGCAACTGCACGAGGCGCTGGTTCCGGCCATCGAAGGCATGCAGCTGGCTTGCAGCGATTCGGCTCCCGCGCCGATCGCTGCACTGGAGACGGCAACGCCGTGATCCCGGTCGTCCTCATTGCCGCGCTCGATCGCCATGGCGCCATCGGCCGCGACAACGACCTGCCGTGGCGCCTGCCCGGCGATCTCAAGCGCTTCAAGGCGCTCACGCTCGGCAAACCTGTGCTGATGGGGCGCAAGACGGCGCAGTCGCTCGGCCGCGCATTGCCCGGGCGGCGCAACCTGGTGCTGACGCGCTCGGGCACGGTGCCGTTCGAGGGCATGCAGGCGGTGGCGTCGCTGGACGAGGCGATGCGCCTGGCCGTCGAAGACGGCGCCGAGCAGTTGTGCGTGATCGGCGGCGGCGAAGTCTATGGGCTGTGCCTGCCCGAGGCCACGCACCTGTACCTCACGCACGTCGACACCGTGGTCGACGATGCGCACGCATTCTTTCCCCGCTTCGATGCATCGCAGTGGCGCGTGATCGCGCGAGAGCATCACGACAGCGATGCAAAGCACGCCTTCGCGTTCGAGTTCGTGGATTACGCGCGCGCCTGAGCGGCGCGCGGATTCAATCGTGGTCCTGTTCGACCGGTGCGGTCTGCGCCGGCACGCCTTGCGTCGACGTTTCCGTGCGCGGCTGCGGACGCCCCTGCTGGCGACGCTGACCGTTCTGGTTGTGGTTCTGGCGCGGGCGCTGCGGGCGCTTGTCGTCGGGATGGTAGGGCGGGCGCGGGCGCGGCGGCTGTGCCGGCACGTCGCGACCGGGCACCTGCACCAGGCGCAGCTCGTCGGTGTCCAGCTGCAGCGCCGTCAGCTTGCCGCCCCACACCGCGCCGGTGTCGATGGCGTGCACGCCGTGGCCGATGAACAGCCCCAGCGTGGACCAATGGCCGCAGACGATCTTGAGGTCGCGTTCGGCGCGGCCGGGCACTTCGTACCACGGGTACAGACCGACCGGCTGCGTGCCCGGGCTGCCCTTGTCCTCGAAGGAAATGCGGCCGCGCGGCGTGCAGTAACGCAGGCGCGTGAACACGTTGATGATCGCGCGATGGCGATCGATGCCGGCCAGCTTGGGATGCCATGCCGGCTTGTCGCCGTACATGTTCCTGAGCAAGCGGCGGAACTGGTCGCCGTGCAGGCGCTCTTCCACTTCGCGCGCGAACCGCTCGGCCATCTGCGTGGTCCACTGCGGCGCGAGCGCGGCGTGCACCATCATCCAGCCCAGCTTTCGATCGGCGTGCACGAGCTTCTGCGTGCGCAGCCAGGTCAGCAGTTCGTCGCGGTCCTCGGCCAGCACGATGCGCTGCAGGTCGGGGTTGACCTTGCGCTGCTCGTCCTCGCGCCGCTCGCCGATGGCCAGCAGCGAGAGGTCGTGGTTGCCCAGCACCACCACGCTGTTCGCGCGCAGCGAATGCACGAGCCGCAGCGTCTCCAGCGACTGCCCGCCGCGATTGACGAGGTCGCCGCAGAACCATAGCTGGTCGCGCGCGGGATCGAACGCGATGCGTTCCAGCAGCCGCTGCGTCGCGTCGTAACAGCCCTGCAGGTCGCCGATGGCCCAGATGCTCATGGCGTATCCGTCAGTGCAGCGTGCGGGGCACGGACAGGCTGAAGGCGGGAATCGGCGCCTCGAACGGAGTGCCGTCGTCGCCGACCATCGTGTAACTGCCTTCCATCATGCCGTGCGTGGTTTCCAGCACGGCGCCGGAGGTGTATTCGAAATCATCGCCCGGGCGCAGCCAGGGCTGTTCGCCCACCACGCCTTCGCCTTCGACTTCCTGGACCTTGCCGTTGCCGTCGGTGATAAGCCAGTGACGGCGCGTCAGGCGCGCGGGCACGCTGCCGCTGTTGCGGATGCTGATGGTGTAAGCGAAGACATAGCGGTCCTGGCCCGGCTCGGACTGGTCGTCGAGGTAGCGGGTCGCCACGGAGATGTCGAAGGCGTAGTCGGTACTGCGTTCCATGCGGACAGTTTAGGGCGTGAGGCCCGCGATAGGTCAACGCATTGTGGAGGCGCGATTCGCAGCGCCGCGGTCGTTCACGCGCTGCGTTGGCGCGCCAGCGCATTGGCCAGGCGGACGAAATCGGCGACTTCGATCTGCTCGGCGCGTGCATCCGGGCGTATGCCGGCGGCCTCGATGGCGGCCGAATCGCATTGATTGGACAGCGCGTTGCGCAGCGTCTTGCGCCGCTGGCCGAAGGCGTCGCGAACGACCGCAGAGAACACGGCCGGATCCTCCACGCCGATCGTCTCCGGCTTGCGCGGCACCATCCGCACCACGGCCGAATCTACCTTCGGCGGTGGGCGGAACGCGCCCGGCGGCACGTCGAACAACGGCGTCACGTGGCAGTACGCCTGCAGCATCACGCCCAGTCGGCCGTACACCTTGCTGCCGGGGCCGGCGGCCATGCGATCGACGACTTCCTTCTGCAGCATGAAGTGCATGTCGCGGATCGCCGCCGCGTGGTCCAGCGCATGGAACAGGATCGGCGAGGACAGGTTGTAGGGCAGGTTGCCCACCAGGCGGATCTGGCTGCCTTCGTCGCCGGCGTTGCGTGCCAGCGCGGTGAAGTCGACGGTGAGCACGTCGCGGTGGATCACTTCCAGCGTGCCGTGCGCGCGTGCGGCCTCGGTGAGCGGGAAGATCAGGTCGCGGTCGAACTCGATCACCGTCAGCTCGCGATGACGATCGAGCAGCGGGAAGGTGATCGCGCCCTGGCCGGGGCCGATCTCGACCAGGCGGTCGCCCGGCTTGGGGTCCACGGCCTGGACGATCTTGTCGATGATCCCGCGTTCGTGCAGGAAGTGCTGGCCCAGGTGCTTCTTGGCCGGCTCGCTGAAATGGGGGCTGCGCGTGGTCATGCGGACATCATGCCGGCGTGTGGCGGTTACGGGCGATGCGGGCGCAGGTGTCGGCCGCGGCGAACAGGCTGGACGGGTCGGCCGTGCCCTTGCCGGCCAGGTCCAGCGCCGTGCCATGGTCCACGGCGACGCGCGGGTAGGGCAGGCCCAGGGTGAGGTTCACCGCGTGCTCGAAGCCGCTGTACTTGAGTACCGGCAAGCCCTGGTCGTGGTACATCGCGACCACCGCGTCGAAGCCGCGCAGCTTGGCCGGCAGGAAGGCGGTGTCGGCCGGCAGCGGGCCGACCAGTCGCATGCCGTCGGCGCGCAGCTTTGTCAGCAACGGCTCGATCAGATCGAGCTCCTCGCGCCCCAGATGCCCCGCTTCGCCCGCATGCGGATTGAGGCCGAGCACGGCGATCACCGGCTCGGCGATGCCGAAGTCGCGGCGCAGCGCGTCGTGCGTGATCCGCAGCGTGCGTTCCAGCGCATCGGCGGTGATCGCGTCGGCGACCTCGCGCAGCGGAAGGTGCGTGGTGACCAGCGCGACCCGCACGATGTCGTTGGCGAGCATCATCACGACCTCGCGCCCCGCCTGTTCGGCCAGCAGCTCAGTCGTGCCGGTGTAGGCGATGCCGCCCTCGTTGATCACCGCCTTGTGCACGGGGCCGGTCACGACGCCGGCGTAGCGGCCGTCGAGGCAGCCGCGTGCGGCTTCACGCAGGGCGCGGATCACGGCCTCGGCGTTGCGCGGGTCGGGGCGACCGAAGTCGGGAACGACGGCGTTGGGGATTTCGACCAGCGCCAGCTCGCCCGGCTGCGTCGCCACCGCCCCGGCATCGAGCAGGTGCAGCGGCAACGACAGCGCCTCGGCCGCGGCGCGCAGGGAGCGCGCGTCGGCGAAGGCCGTCAGGGCGTAATCGCGGGGGCGCTGCGCCAGGTGGACGCAGAGCTCGGGACCGACACCCGCCGGCTCGCCCGGCACCAGCGCGAGCCGAACAGGGGTCATGTCCGGATCAGCCGCCGGTGGGCGGGGCCGGGGTGGTGGGCGAGGCCGGTGCGGCGTCGGCGGCCTTGCCGACGCGGACGTCGACGAAGGCTTCGCCGCGCATCTCGCGCAGGAATCGGTTCCACTCGTCTTCCAGCTTGCGGCGGCCGATCGTTTCCTGGACCTGGGCGCGGCGGTTGCGGTCGCCCACGTCGGATTCGCGCGTGCCTTCCAGCTTGATCAGGTGGTAACCGGCCTGGGTGCGGATCGGTGCGGACACCTGGCCGGCCTGGAGGCCAGCGACGGCATTGCCGAACTCGGGGCCGAAATCGTCGCGGGTGAACCAGCCCAGCTCACCGCCCTTGGCGGCGGAGCTCTGGTCCTGCGAGTTTTCCTGCGCCAGCAGGGCGAAGTCGGCGCCGCCCATCAGGCGGGCCTGCAGGGTCTGGGCCTGGGCCTTGGCCTTGGCGTCGTCGACCGAGTCGCTGACGCGGATCAGGATGTGGCGCGCCTGGTACTGGGTGACCAGGTTCGGACCGGCCTGCGACGCGTCGCGGACTTCGACCAGCTTGAGCAGCTGGAAACCGCTCGGGCCGCGGATCGGCTGGGTCACGTCGCCCGGCTGCATGTTGCGCATGAGCGTGGCGAAGGCGTTGGGGATCTCGTCCATGCTGCGCCAGCCCAGGTCGCCGCCTTCCAGCGCGTTGGGGCTGTCGGAGTAGCGGACCGCGGCGGCGGAGAAATCCATCTCGCCCTTGTCGATCAGGGACTTCACGCCCTCGACCTTCTTCTGGGCGACGGCGATCTGCTCGGCCGTGGCCCCCTCGGGCAGGGCGACGAGAATATGGGCCAGGTGGAACTGGCTGCCCGCGTTGGCCTGGGCCGCCATGGCGGCGTCGACCTCGGCCTCGCTGACCGACACGCGGCTCTGCGCGAAACGCTGGCGCAGGCGCTGGATCAGCAACTCATCGCGGATCGAGCTGCGGAAATCGTTGTAGGGCGTGCCCTCGCGGGCCAGCTGCTGGCGCAGCTGCTCGGGCGTCACACGGTTCTGCTGGGCGATGCCGGCGATGGCCTGGTCGACCTCCTGATCGGTCACGCGCACGCCGGTGCCCTGGGCACGGGCGACCTGCAGCTTGACCAGCACCAGGCGTTCCAGCACCTGACGCTGCAGCACGTCACGAGGCGGAAGCTGGTTCTCGCGTCCTGCGTACTGGGCCAGGATGTTGTTCACCGCGCGATCCAGCTCGGTCTTGAGGATCACGTCCTCATCCACGATGGCGGCGATGCCGTCGATGGGCTGGACGGAGGTCGCGGTCTGGGCCAGGGCGGTCGCCACCGGCAGGGCGGTCGTGGACAGCACCGCGACGGCAAGGGCGGACGCGAGTAGTTTCTTCATAGGGTCGGGTCGGGGGTGGTTTCGACTTGGCCGCCGCCGTTGTTCAGGCGTTGCGTCGAGGTGGGCGGCACGAGATACAGGTCGTCGCGGTCGTACCCGAGGATACCACGGCGCAAAGCCCGCTCCGTGTTCTGGCCGGCGGAGCCCAGGCCCTTCAGCTCGAATTCGAACATGATCCGGGTGTCCAGTTCGCTGTCTCGGTTGCGGATGTAGCGCCGGCCGACAAGACGCGCGGCCAGGCAGCAGCTTTCCCATTGGACACCGGCGATGGTCTCCAGTTCCTTCCGGTCCAGGATCGAGTAGTAGTACCGGCCGACCAGACTCCACGTCTCATTGATCGGGTACAGGAAGGAGAAGTCGGCCTGCTCCAGCTGATCCCTGGAACTCGGCGGGTCGATCCCCTCGCGGAAGGCCGCATTCCGACGGTAGCGATAGCCCACGTTGACGATGCCGCCGCGGGGGAACAGGTAGCGCACGCGTGCGCTGACGAAGTCTTCGCCGCGGTACTTCGGGTTCCAGATGTAGGTCGCGCCCAGGTTCCAGCGATCGTTCGGCGTGACGCTGGCATCGGCCACCCAGGCCGACTTGCCCGATTCGATGGTGGCCTGATTCGGCAGCGTGACGCGGCTGTCGTCGAAGTATTGGATCTGGCCGATGCTGGCCGCCAGGCGTTCGCGGCCGTCTTCTTCGCTGATGAAGCGCGTGGTCAGCGCCGCCGTCAGCTGGTTGGCGTCCATCTGCCGGTCCGCGCCGGTGTAACGGTTGTCGCGGAACAGCTGGCCCCAGCTGAAGGTCATCGAGCCGGTGTCGAAGACCGGGAAGTTGTCCTGGTTCCGGTACGGAATATTGAGGTAGTACAGGCGCGGCTCCAGCGTATGCAGGTAGCTGGTGCCGCGGAACTCCGTGTTGCGGTCGAAGTACATGCCGGCGTCGACCGAGGTGATCGGCAGGCTGCGCGTGAGGTTGCGGTCGGAAAACTGTTGGACCAACTCGGGCGTGGGCGGGGCGTTGGAACCCAGGACGCGCTGCGAGTATTCGGTAGCGCGGTCGACGGCACTGCCCTCGAGCTGGTATGCCGTATAGCGCCAGGCCAGCTTGGGCCGGATGTACCAGCTGGCGCCTTCCAGTGGCAGGGATACAAACGGCTTCACGTCCAGGCGGTTGCCGCCGAGGAACTCAGTGTGCGCAAAGCGCACGCCCTCGGCATCCACGCCCGCCTGCAACCAGGGCATGACCGGCTGCGCCCAGCTGAGGGAGGCGCGCGGCAGTCGATCGAACGGGAGGTTGAAGTCGCTGAGCGTGTAGTCGGCGAGCTGGTAATGGTCGGCCATCACCGACGCGCTCCAGTAGCGCCCGCGGCCATACACGCCGGCGTCGCTGCGGATCGAATACATCGAGATGCCGTACAGGCTGCTGCTGAAATCCTCGAAGTAATGGGTGTCGCTCACCCAGCCCAGGTTCGTGCTGGCATACCAGGCGCTGTTGATGTTGTGCGTGGCATACAGCGCGAACTGGCCGCGGTTCTTGTCCGGCAGGCTCGAGGAAGGATTGCCGAATTCCGGATTGAGGTAGCGGTCCGGCTCGTTGCGGGGCAGGTCGTCGCTCGGCATCCAGTTGCCGTAGACCTCGCCTTTGCCCTTCTCGTACAGCCAGCGGAACTCTGCGCCGATCAGCCCGCCGCGGTCGCTCATCCAGCGCGGGTAGAGCGTGGCATCGTAGTTCGGCGCCAGGTTGAGGTAGACCGGCTGCCGGTAGTCGAAGCCGTTGCGTCCGGACAGGGCCAACTGCGGATAGAGCAGGCCGGTGCGACGACGATCGTCGATCGGGAACGTAAACCAGGGCACGTACAGCACCGGCACCCGGCCGATGCGCACAGTGGCGTTCTTCGCCACGCCCATGCCTTCGGCGGTGTCGAGATCGATCTGGTTGGCGCGCAGTTCCCACGCGCGCTGGTTCGGCGCGCAGGTGGAATAGGTGGAGCCGATGAGGTGGCCCCTGGGTCCGTCGAGTTCGATGCGGTCCGCGCCGCCGTTGCCGCGCCGCTCGGTGAGCTGGTACTGCACGTTCTCGATGCGGTGCTGGTCGGCGTTCTGGTCGCCCTCGGCGCGGTCGGCCAGGATGCGCATGCCGCTGTCCTGGTAGCGCACGTTGCCGATGGCGCTGTACTTGCCGGTTTCGGCGTTGTAGCTGAGCTTGTCGGTGCCGAGGAACTGGTCGCCACGGTTCAGGCGGACATTGTCCTGGACGACGATGTCCTGCTCGCTGCCGGCACGTTCGAGCTGGCCGCCGTCGATGTCGGTGGGTTCGGTGGAACGGCTGGCGATGCCGCCCATGGGCGCGGGCGCGTCCTCGAACCGGGGCACGGCATCGATGATCGGGCACAGATACCAGTCCTCCTCGTCGCCGTCGGCGGCGTGCGCCGGCAGGGCCAGCGCGATGCACAGCGACAACGGAAGCAGTCGGAGGGTTGGGCGCACTCGGGGGACCGTGATCGTCTGCGTTCAGGAAAAACGGGTCGCTAGATTGCCGTATCCCTTGCGAGGGGGCAACGCGAGGTCCATCTTGCGCCCATCGCTGTTCATTTCCGCGTCAAGGCACGAGGGCGAGTGCCGCCGGCGGATGACGATGGCGCGAACGGCGAAGGTCGCGTGCGGTTCGCAGGCCGTGCGGGCTTGGGCGACGCGGGCCGCGAGCGGCGATCAGTCGAGCCCTTCCAGCAGTGCGCCCACATGGGCGACGCTGGCTTCGCGCAACGCCGCCAGGTCATACCCGCCTTCGAGCATCGACACGACGCGCCCGTTGCCATGGCGACGCGCGATGGCCACCAGTTCGCGCGTGATCCAGCCGTAGTCTTCGGTTTCCAGCTCCACCTGCGCGAGCGGGTCGCGCTTGTGCGCGTCGAAGCCGGCGGAAATGAAGAGCAGCTGCGGGCGGAAGGAGTCCAGCGCCGGCAGCAGCTGTTCGCGCCAGACGCGATGGAACCCCTCGCTGCCGCATCCCGGCGGCAACGGTACGTTGACGATGTTGCCCACGCCACGCTCGTTCGCGTACCCGGTGTCGGGATACAGCGGCATCTGGTGCGAGCTCAGGTACATCACGCGCGGGTCGGTGTCGAAGATCGCCTGCGTGCCGTTGCCGTGATGGACATCGAAATCCACCACGGCCACGCGCGACAGTCCGTGCTTGTCGCAGGCATGCGCGGCGGCCACGGCGATGTTGTTGAACAGGCAAAAGCCCATCGCCGCCGACGGCGTGGCGTGGTGACCCGGCGGCCGTACCGCGCAGAAGGCGCGGCGGATCTCGCCGTGCATCACCGCATCCACCGCCGCGATGCCGGCGCCGGCTGCGCGCAGCGCGGCTTCGGCGGAACCGGGAGCGAGCACGGTATCGGGATCCAGCGCCATCGGACCTTCGACCGGCGTGTCCAGGACCAGCGCGAGCAACGCGTCGTCGTGCACGCGCAGCAGCTGCCCGCGACTGGCGCGCGGGGCTTCTTCCCATTCCAGGGATGCGAATGTTTCGCGCAGCGCCTCGGTCACCGCCACCAGGCGCAAGGGACGCTCCGCGTGCCCGGGGCCCGGGTCGTGGCGCGTGCAGGCGGGGTGGGTGTAGATGCGCATGGCGCGCGGCGCGTCAGCCTTTGCGCCGCTCGTGGTTCCACAGCACTTCGCCGTGGCCGCTGGCACGCGCGAGGACGCGCGCCAGCACAAACAGCAGGTCGGACAAGCGATTGAGGTAGCGCACCGCTTCCGGACGCACGTCCTCAACGCGCGCGAGCGACACCGCCTCGCGTTCGGCGCGGCGTACGACCGTCCGCGCGATGTGGCAGCGTGCCGCCGCTTCACCGCCGCCGGGCAGGATGAAATCCTTCAGCGGCGGCAGCGGTTCGTTGAATGCGTCGAGCTGCTGTTCCAGCCGCTCGATGTCCGCGTCGAAAATCGCCGCATGCCCCGGGATGCACAACTCGCCGCCCAGGTCGAACAACTGGTGCTGCACCGTGGTGAGCAGGCGGCGGATGTCATCGGGCACATCGGCGGCCAGCACCAGGCCGATGCAGGAATTGGCCTCGTCCACGGTGCCGTAGGCGGCGACGCGGGCCGAGTCCTTGGCGACGCGGCTGCCGTCGCCAAGCCCCGTCGTGCCGTCGTCGCCGGTGCGGGTGTAGATCTTCGAAAGGCGGTTGCCCATCGGCGCCGCTTACACCGTCTGCGCGCGCAGTGCCGGCACGCGCTGACGCAGCAGGGCGAAGCCGCCGAACAGGATCGCGGCGTAGAACAGCGTGCCCAGCACGGTCCACTGGAAGAACGGCAGCGCCGCGGCGTAGCACGGCATCAGGCCGGTCATGCAGGCCGGATGCGCGTTGACCGGCGTGGCCGTCGCCCACACGGCGAAATTGGTCACCACGAAGAACAGCACCGAGCCCATCAGCGAATAGCCCAGCACGCGCGCGCCGCTCACGCGACCGCGCAGGCCGAAGCCCAGCGCCGCCGACAGGGCGATGCAGACGTAAACCGACAGCCAGGTCACCAGGTAGGTGGAGCTGGTGAAGTGTTCGAAGTACGTACCGCCCAGGGTCAGGCCCAGGATCACGTCCGACAGCAGCATCGCCACCAGCGGGATCGCGATGGCCAACGCGCGCGAGGCGAAGTAGGCGCCGCCGAACAGCGCGACCGCCTCGACCGGCGAGAAGTTCGGCGGATGCGGCAGCAGGCGCGAGAGCGCGGCGATGACGATCATGCCGATCAGCACCAGCGGGCCGGGGGCGAACAGGGAGCTGGAGGCGGGCGTAGCGGGCGAGGTCGAAACTGGACGGTTCATCGGGGCGGAATCTGGGGAAGGTCAGGGCCTTCAGGAACCGTTAGCATAGCGCAATGCCTGTAGCGGCCCCCTCAACTCCGCCCTCCGGCGCGCCCGGAGACACCCCCTCGCGCGACACCGTCCACGACGTTGTGATCGTCGGCGGCGGCCTGGTCGGCGCCAGCCTGGCGATCGCGTTGGAGCGCCTGGGACTCGACGTCGGCCTGGTCGAGGCCACGCCGCCCGGCACGCTGCCGGCGGTGTTCGACGAGCGCAACCTCAGCTTCGCCGAGGCCACCGTCAACGCGCTCACCGCGCTCGGCGTCATGCAGAAGCTGCGTGCGCCGGCCGGTGCGATCCAGCGCATCCACATCAGCCGCCGAGGCGATTTCGGCCGCGGCCTGCTCGACGCCGCGCGTTACGGCCGCAGCGAGTTCGGTCGCGTGGTGGTCGCACGTGATTTCGGCGAAGCGCTGGAAGCCCGGCTCGCGGAAGCGACGACGCTCACACGCTATCGGCCGGTGCGCTTCCTCGGCCTGGCGGACGTATCGGACGAATCGCGCGCGATCCGCGTGGCCGATGCCGACGGCGAACGTTTGCTGCACACGCGCCTGCTCGTCGCCGCCGACGGCACGCGCAGCGCCGTGCGCGAAACGCTGGGCATCGGCGTGGACGAGCACGATTACCTGCAGACGCTGTTCGTCGCGCGCGTGCGCGGCTCGCGACCGCCCGACGGCACCGCCTACGAACGCCTCGGCAACGACGGCCCGACCGCGCTGCTGCCGCGCGGCGACCGCCACTACGGCCTGATCCATGCCGTCGCGCGCGAAGACGCCGACGCCGTGGCCGCGCTGGACGAAGCCGGCTTCCTTGCGCGTGCGCAGGAGGCCTTCGGCTGGCGCGCCGGACGGTTCCTGTCGTGCGGACCGCGCAGCGCGCACGCAGCGATCCGCGTCGTCGCGCATCGCACCGTCGCACCGCGTGCGGTGCTCATCGGCAACGCCGCGCAGACGATTCACCCGATCGGCGCGCAGGGTTTCAACCTCGGCCTGCGCGATGCGCTCACGCTGGCCGAACTCATCGCCGACATGCGCGCGCTGGATGCAAGCGGCGATTGCGGCCATGCCGCGCTGCTCGACGCCTACACCGCGCGCCGCCGCGAAGATCGCGAACGCACGGTGGGATTCTCCGACGGCCTCGCCCGCCTGACCGCGAACGCCGCGCCGCTGCTGCGGCCGCTGCGCAGCCTGGGCTTGTTCGCGGTGGATCGCATCGCCTCGGCGCAGTCCTATCTGGTCGGCGGTGCGATGGGTTATCGCGGCGACGTGCCCGCGTTGTGCCGGGAGAACCGCGCATGAGCCGGCGGGGAAGCGGACTGGACGTGGTGGTGGTCGGCGCCGGCGTGGTCGGCGCGGCGGCCGCGCTCGCGTTCGCGCGTGACGGTTTGCGCGTGGCGCTGGTCGAATCCCGCCAGCCGCCGGCCTGGCAGCCGCTGCCGCCCGACGCCGAACGCATCGACCTGCGTGTGTATGCCTTCGCGCCCGACAACGCGGCGCTGCTCGACGACCTGGGCGTGTGGCGCGAGATCGCATCCGCACGGCTGCAACCGTACCGCGCGATGCGGGTGTGGGACGCGGCCGGTGGCGGTGAACTCGTCTTCGATGCCGACGCCTTCGGCCGTCGCGAGCTGGGCTGGATCGTCGAACACGCGCTGCTCGTCGATCGCCTGTGGGCCGCCTTGCCGGCAGCGGGCGTGCAGTTGCACTGCCCGGACAGCGTCGTCGCGCTCGAGCAGGACGACAGCGGTGCGACCGTCGTGCTCGAAAGTGGGCTCTCGCTGCGTGCGCGGATCGTGGTCGCCGCCGACGGCGCCGAATCGAAGCTTCGTTCGCTTGCCGGTATCCAGGCGCCGCGCCGCGATTACGGCCAGCGCGGGCTGGTTGCGTTCGTCGAAAGCGAGCTGCCGCACCAGGCCACCTGCTGGCAGCGTTTCCTGCCGACGGGGCCGCTGGCGTTCCTGCCGTTCGGCGAGCCCAATCTCAGCTCGATCGTGTGGACGCTGCCCGACGTCGAGGCGCAGCGTTTGCTGGAGATCGACGACACGACGTTCCTGCGCGAACTCCAGTCCGCGTTCGCTGGCACGCTGGGAGCACTGACGCGCGTGTCCCGCCGCGCCGCATTCCCGTTGCGTTTGCAGTTGGCGCAGTCGCTCGTCGCCGGACGCCTTGTCGTGGTCGGCGACGCCGCGCATGCGGTGCATCCGCTGGCGGGGCAGGGTGTGAACCTGGGATTGCGCGACGTGGCGACGCTGCGGCGCACGCTGGCCGATGCGCAGCGAGCCGGGCGCGATCCGGCCGCGCGCCTGTCACGCTGGGCGCGGCAGCAGCGCAGCGAGAATGCGATGTCGGCGTATGCCTTCGACGGCATCAACCGTCTGTTCTCCAACGATTCGGTCGCGGCCACGCTGCTGCGCGGGCCGCTGCTGGGGCTGGCCGGGAAACTTCCGCCGCTCACACACGCCTTCTGGCGTCACGCGGCCGGTCAATAAAGCGAACCCCTCCCGGCGCGGGAGGGGTTCGCCATCGCCGACGGCTTCGACAGGTCACTTACCGCCGGCAAGCTCGCGCTGGGTGATGCGACCGTCGCGGTTGGCGTCGATCGCGTTGAAATCCGCCGACAGCGTGGCGTTCGCGCTGACTTCGGTGCGGCTGAGGTTGCCGTCGCGGTTGGTGTCCAGCGCGTTGAAATCGACCTTGTTGGTGAGCGTCGAATTCGGCGGGCTGGAGGTGGCGTGCACCTCTTCCTTCACCGGGCCCGCATAGGCGGGTGCCGTCGCCGGAGGCGGCGCCGGCTGCGGATACGCCTGCTCCACCGCGGCGTCCGCGGACGCCTGGGCCTGCAGGCTGGCGTTGGTGGCGGCGGTCGCGGCTTCGCGCGCTTCGACCGCGCCCTGCTTCGGATTGGCCGAGGACTGCGCGGCGCTCTGCGCACTGCGCGCGTCGTGAGCGGCGTTGACGGCCTGGTTGGCGGCCTTGTTCGCGGCGTCGGCCTGCTGGTTGATGGTGGTGTAGGTGCCGCCGCTGACGCTGGTGGCATCGCGCGCGGTCTGCGCGCTGGCGCGTGCGGCTTCGGCCTGTTCCGAGGCGACCTCGGCGGCGGCCTCGGCCTGGATCTTCGACTTCGCCGGTTCGCCCTGCGTGCGTTGCGCAGCGGCCGGGCCGGCGATGGCCAGCGTGGCGAGGATCGCCATCGCCAACAGCTTCGGGCCCATCACATTCTTGGGAAGGTAAAGCGCGGACTTCATCATGTGACCTCGCTGTATGGGACGAGGCCGACGCTAGCCCGCCCAACATCAACCGCAGGTCAATTCACGCACACCGGCGCGTCGCGCGATGCGCAGCGTTCACCCATGTGAGTGTGGTGTTAGCGCGATGTCGCGAAAACCGTGATCTCTTCGCGGTCGTGGTAGAGCTGGCGCGCGCGAATCAGCAGCGGCTTTCCGGCCTGTTCCTCGAAGAGTTGCAGGCACAGGCGCGTTTCGTCCCAGCGCTTCTTCATCGGCAGCTTGAGGTTGAAGATCGTGTGCTTGCACCAGCCTTCGCGCACCCAGGTCGCCATGCGCTCGGCGACGCGCCGCGGCTGTTCGACCATGTCGCACACCATCCAGTCCAACGGCGCGCGTGGATGCCAGTGGAAGCCGTCTTCGCGCAGGTGCTCGACGCGCCCGCTCTCCATCAGCTTCTCCTGCAGTGGTCCGTTGTCGACCGACATCACGCGCAGTCCCTGTCGCACCAGCACCCAGCTCCATCCGCCGGGCGCCGCGCCGAGGTCGGCGCCGCGCATGCCTTCGCGCAGCAGCTTCTCGCGCTCCTTCTCGCTGAGCAGGACCATCAGCGCTTCTTCCAGCTTGAGCGCGGAACGGCTGGGTGCATCGGCGTGCATGCGCAGGCGCGGGATGCCGAGCGGCCACGGCGCGTTGTCGCCGGCCTCGGCGATGGCCAGCAGCACGTGGTCGCCGGCGAGGAACACGACGTGCAGCCTGGCGCGACGCGGATCGTCGACGCCCGTCAGCCAGCCGCCCTTGCGCAGCACCGGCCGCAGCGCATTGCCGAAGCTGCGCGCGAGCCCGGCCAGCGGCTTGGCTTCGTCGGAATCGGGATGCTCCACCCACAGCTCGCCGAAGGTGTATGCGTTGGAAAGCACGGTTTCGAGCGTGCGCAGGATCGGCGTGATGCGGTCCTTCGGATCGAGTCCACGCAGCTCGGCGATGCGGGTCAGCTTCTGGCGGGCGAAGATCAGCGACGCGAACGGAAGCGCGCGCGTGAGCGCACCGGCGTCGGCGCCGAGGAATTCGACGTAGCCGCTGTTGCGTTCGGTGCGCGCGTAGCCGGGATGGCCGGCGAGCGCGGCGCGCTCGCTCAGTTCGCCGGCGAGTTCGGGCTCGAAGCCGGGACGGCAGTAGCAGAGCAGGGCGTCGCCGGGCGTCATGACGTTGCGCGCGCCATCAGTAGCGCTCGCCGCCGGACTCGCCGTAGGCGCGCAGCACGTCGCACGCGGCCTCGCGGTGCACGTCGCGCACGACCTGGATGCCGCGGCGTTCGAGTTCGCCGACCCAGTCCGCCGGCAGCGGGCCTTCGTCGAACTCGGTCAGCGTTTCCACGTCCTCGCTGCGCGCGCCGATCAGCAGGCGGTCGATGCCGGCCCACATGGTCGCGCCGTAGCACTGGCAGCACGGCTGCGAGGAAGTCGCCAGCGTGATCGGGCCGATGTGTTCGCCGACCGCGTCCTCGTTGAGGCGCGGGCGCTGCGTGCGCTGCTGGGCGAGCATGTAGGCCATCGTCTCGGCATGCGCGAGCGAGCAGCTGTGCGGCAGCACGCGGTTCACGCCGATGGCGATGAGACGGTCGTCGGGACCGAACACCGCGGCGCCGAACGGCCCGCCGCTGCCGGCCTCGATGTTCGTGCGCGACAGCGCGACGGCGAGTTCGACCTTGGCTTCATCGCCGACGTACGCGCGATCGGTGTCGACCGACTCGTGCACCCATGCCGGCAACGTGAGGTGGACCTGCGCGTAGAGCATCAGTGCACCGATTCCACTTCGGCGACCTTGTCCTTGCATTCACCCTTCACGCATTGGCAGCCCTCGACGGGCTTGAAGCCGCACATCGCCATGATGCCCTTGCGCGCGCATTCGGCCTTGACGCCTTCCGGATCGGTCGGGCTGTTGGCGTTGACGCACGCGGGCTTGGCGCCGCAGCAGTTGCCGACGTTCTTCACGGCGCAGTCGGAATCGGTCTTGCAGCTGAAATCGAGCTTGATCGCCTCGCCGGTTGCGGCGGCCGCCGGGGCCTCCACGCGCTTGGGTTCCGGCTGCGGCGCGGCGGCACGTTGCGGCGTCGCCGCCTGCGCGGGCTCGGCCTGCGGCGAGGCGCACGAAGCGATCGCGAACAACGACATCATCAGCACAGCGGCGAGCAGGATCTTCGGCAGGCGGCGCATGGCAGGCTCCTTCTCAGGCCTTGGTGGCCCAGGTGTCGCGCAGGGTGACGCTGCGGTTGAACACCGGTGCGTCGCTGCGGTGGTCGTGGCGGTCGGCGACGAAGTAGCCGATGCGTTCGAACTGGAACGACTGCTCCGGCGACGCCGCGGCCGCGGCCGGTTCGACGTAGCCGGTGACGGTGCGGCGCGACTCGGGATTGAGGTAATCCTTGTACGTCTTGCCGCCTTCGTCGTTATCCGGATCGGCGACGAGGAACAGGCGGTCGTACAGGCGCACTTCGGCCTTCACCGCGTGCTTCGCGCTGACCCAGTGGATGGTGCCCTTGATCTTGCGGTCGGCGCCGGCCATGCCGGGGCGCGATTCCAGGTCGAGCTCGCCGCGTATCTCCACGACCCGGTCGCCGTCCTTGATCACTTCATCGCAACGGAAGATGCCGGCGCCGCGCAGGCGCACTTCGCCGCCCGGGATCAGACGCTTGAAACCCTTCGGCGGCACTTCCTCGAAGTCCTCGCGCTCGATCCACAGCTCGTTGGAAAACGGCATCGTGCGCGAGCCGGCGCTTTCGTCCTTGGGGTGGTTCGGGAACGTCAGCGATTCTTCGAAGCCGGCCGGCAGGTTGGTGATGACCAGCTTGAGCGGATCGATCACCGCCATGCGCCGCTGCGCCGCGGAGTCGAGGTCGTCGCGCAGCGCGCCTTCCAGGATCGAGATGTCCAACAGCGAGTTCTGCTTGCTGATGCCGACGCGGTCGACCATCAGGCGCAGCGCGCTGGGCGTGTAGCCGCGGCGGCGGATGCCCTGCAGTGTCGGCATGCGCGGATCGTCCCAGCCGTCGACCAGGCCTTCGTTCACCAGCGCCAGCAGCTTGCGCTTGCTCATCACCAGGTAGTTGAAGTTCAGTCGCGAGAACTCGATCTGGCGCGGCTTGCTGGCCTCGTTCGGGAAGCCCTTGGCGAGCGCGGGTTCCAGCACGTCCGGCGAGTTGGCCAGGTCGACCTTGTCCACGCACCAGTCGTACAGCGGGCGGTGGTCCTCGAACTCCAGCGTGCACAGCGAGTGCGTGATGCCTTCCACCGCGTCGCTGAGCGAATGGGCGAAGTCGTACATCGGGTAGATCGGCCATTCGTGGCCGGTGTTCTGGTGCTCGACGTGCTTGATGCGGTACAGCGCGGGGTCGCGCAGGTTCATGTTGCCGCTGGACATGTCGATCTTCGCGCGCAGCGTGCGTGCGCCGTCGGCGAACTCGCCGGCGCGCATGCGGCGGAACAGGTCGAGGTTTTCCTCCACGCTGCGATTGCGGAACGGCGATTCGCGGCCCGGCTCGGTCAACGTGCCGCGGTATTCGCGCACCTGCTCGGCGCTGAGGTCGCAGACGAAGGCGTCGCCCTGGCGGATCAGCTTCTCGGCGGCCAGGTAGAGCACGCCGAAGTAGTCCGAGGCGTGGCGCAGGTCGTGCCATTCGAAGCCGAGCCAGCGCACGTCGTCCTGGATGGCGCGCACGTACTCGGGGTCTTCCTTCACCGGGTTGGTGTCGTCCAGGCGCAGGTTGCAGTCGCCGCCGAATTCCGCGGCGATGCCGAAGTCCAGACAGATCGCCTTGGCGTGGCCGATGTGCAGGTAGCCGTTGGGCTCCGGCGGAAAGCGCGTGCGGATGGCCTGGTGCTTGCCGCTGGTCAGATCCTCGCGAACGATCTGCCGGATGAAGTCCTGCTTCGCGGGCGCGGCGGCTTCGGGGGCGGACGGAGTGGCGGGGGCTGCGTGGTGGGGCGTAGCGGACATGCGTAAAGCCGTGGACGGGTAAGACCGTCAAGTTTAGCCGGTGATGCCGGCCGCCGCCGTCACCCGCGTTCAGGGCCGGGCGTATGCTGTCGATACGCCCCGTCGGGAGCCCCGCCATGAAAGTCGTCTACCAAGCCGCCAACCTGATCGACGCCCATCTGGTGCGGCATGCGCTGGAGGCGCAGGAGATCCCTGTATTCCTGCAGGGCGAAGCCCTGACGGGCGGGATGGGCGAGTTGCCGCTGTTCGGGACCATCCTGGTGTGCGTGCCGGACGTGGTCTGGCCCGAAGCCAGTGACATCGTCGCCACGCTTCCGCTGAACCAGCCCGCCGCCGCCGAGCCCGATGACGACGAGGCCGCGGATTCGTCGCACGGGTGGCTGCCGGCCTGAACGGCCCTTTCCGGTATGGTGACCGGCCCCAACGCCGGCCCGTCCTATGTCCACCGATTTCCGCTCCCTGATCCGCGCCGTCGCCGACTTTCCCAAGCCCGGCGTGACCTTCCGCGACGTCACCCCGCTGCTGGCGGACGCGGGCGGCTTCGCCCGCTGCATCGACGCGCTGGCCGAGCCGTGGCAGGGCAGTGAGGTGCAGGCGGTGTGCGGGATCGAATCGCGCGGTTTCATCTTCGGCGCGGCGCTGGCGCAGAAGCTGCATGCCGGCTTCGTCCCACTGCGCAAGCCGGGCAAGCTGCCGCCGCCGCTGGTCGAGGTGTCCTATGCGCTGGAATACGGCACGGACCGGCTGCAGGCGCGCAACGACGCGCTGCGTCCGGGCGAACGCACGCTGATCGTGGACGATGTGCTGGCAACCGGCGGGACGCTGGCGGCCGCACGCGAACTGGTGGAGAAGCTCGGCGCGACCCTGGTCGGCGCGAGCGTGCTCATCGAACTGGATGCGCTGGGCGGGCGGTCGCGCTGGCCGGTGGGAGTGCCGTTGCACGCCTTGCTGCATTACTGAGCGGGGCATCGCCTCGGCAGGGCGTTGCGTCCCGGCGCAGCCCGCTCCGGCAAACGGGAAGCGCGCCTTCGACGGCACCGCTACGCCCCGGCAGTCGAAACGACCGGCGCCGGAGCGCTACGCTCGACATCGCCGGCCCGAGCCGGCCAGCCGGGCGCACGCCGATGGATGCGTTCAATTACCTCGCGGTGATGGTGTCCATGGTGCTGAGCCTCGGCCTGACCCAGCTGTTCGCGGGCATCGGCAACATGGTGCAGGTGCGCCGCCGGGTGCAGCCCTACTGGCTGCACGCGATGTGGATCGTGCTGATGATCGGCCTGCACATCCAGATGTGGTGGTCGTTCTGGATGCTGCGCGGCGTGCAGGAATGGACCTACACCGGCTTCGCCTTCGTGCTGCTGGGGCCGGCCATGCTGGTGATCGCCAGCCACGTCCTGTTGCCCGAACTCGTCGACGGCACCATCGACGTGCAGAAGCACTACTACGACACGCGCGCCGTGTTCTTCAGCCTGCTTGCGGCGGCGGGCGCATGGGCGTTGTTGCTGGAATCGATGATGGGACTGAACGCCCTGATCGTGCCGTTCCGTCTCGTGCAGATCTTCGGCATCGGCCTGATGGTGCTGTGCGCGTGGAGCGCGAACCGGCGCGTGCACGCGGCCTGCACCTTTATCGTCATCGCGATGCTCGTGAGCACGACGCTCCTCACGCGCTACCGGCTGGGTCAGACCGGCATGGAGTGAGGCGATCGCGTCGCCGGTTACAGCCGGCTGTCCTGCGACGGCGCGTGCTGCGGCGGGCGCAGGAGGTGCTCGGGCAATTTTCGGAACTCGCCCGCCAGCTGCATCAGGAAGTCGCCCATCGCCGAACTGCGCCGCCACACCATCGCGATCTGCCGATGCGGCGCGTTGCCGCGGAAGCGCAGCAGGTGGATGTCGGGGGAGGAGGGCACGGGCGGCTGCACGGCCAGCACCGGCAACAGCGTGATGCCGACACCGGCGGCGACCATCTGCCGCAGCGTTTCCAGACTGGTCGCGCGGAACCCGTCGCGTTCGTCGGCGCCGGCCATGTGGCACACGTCCAGCGCCTGGTCGCGCAGGCAGTGGCCTTCCTCGAGCAGCAGCAGGTGCTGGTGATCCAGGTCGTGCAGGTCCAGCGAATCCTGTTCGGCCATCGCATGCTGTTGCGGCACGGCCAGCAGGAACGGTTCGTCGAACAGCACCGCCACGTGCAGCTGGTCGTCATGGATGGGCAGCGCGAGCAGACCCGCGTCCAGGCGCCCATCGCGCAGACGCGCGAGGATCTGGTCGGTCTTTTCCTCGATCAGCAACAGTTCCAGGCGCGGAAAACGCTGGCGCAGGCGCGGCACCACGTGCGGCAGCAGGTAAGGCCCCAGCGTGGGGAACAGGCCCAGCCGGACCGTGCCGGCCTCGGGGTCCTGGCTGCGACGCGCGATCTCCGCCATCTGCTCGACATCGGCGATGACCTTGCGCGCGCGTTCGGCGACCTCGCGGCCCACCGGCGTCAGCATCACGCGGCGCGGAGCGCGTTCGACCAGCGCCACGCCGAGCTCGTCCTCGAGCTTCTTGATCTGGGTCGACAGCGTCGGCTGGCTGACGAAGCTGGCCGCGGCGGCGCGGCCGAAGTGCTTGTGGTCGGCCAGGGCCACCAGGTATTTGAGATCGCGCAGGTTCAAGCGGTGTCCCTCGCGTCGATGCTGCGTGAGTGTGAAGCTTCAACCTACCGCGCCCTTCCGGCAAGCCGGGAGGGCGCGGGTGCGGTCATGCCGTGACGGCGGCGGCCGATTCGGCCGGCGCGCTGGTGCGGATCAGGTGGTCGAAGGCGCTCAGTGCGGCCTTGGAGCCTTCGCCCATGGCGATCACGATCTGCTTGTACGGCGTCGTCGTGGCGTCGCCCGCGGCGAATACGCCCGGCACCGAGGTGCGGCCGTGCGAGTCGATCTCGATCTCGCCGCGCGGCGACAGCGCGATCGCGCCCTTGAGCCATTCGGTGTTGGGCAGTAGGCCGATCTGGACGAAGATGCCTTCCAGTTCGATCTGGAGCGGATCGCCGGAAACGCGGTCCTTGTAGATCAGGCCCGTGACCTTCTGGCCGTCGCCGAGCACTTCGGTGGTCTGGCCGTTGGTGATCACCACGACGTTCTTCAACGAGCGCAGCTTGCGCTGCAGCACTTCGTCGGCGCGCAGCTGGCCGTCGAACTCGATCAGCGTAACGTGCGAGACGATGCCGGCCAGGTCGATCGCGGCCTCCACGCCCGAGTTGCCGCCGCCGATCACCGCCACGCGCTTGCCCTTGAACAGCGGGCCGTCGCAATGCGGGCAGTAGGCCACTCCCTTGTTGCGGTACTGCTCCTCGCCGGGGACGTTCATCTGGCGCCAGCGCGCGCCGGTGGACAGCACTACGCTGCGCGACTTCAGCGACGCGCCGTTCTCCAGCTGCACTTCGATCAGGCCGCCCGGCTCGGTGGCCGGAATCAGCTTGCTCGCGCGCTGCAGGTTCATGAGGTCCACGTCGTACTCGCGCACGTGCTGCTCCAGCGCGGCGGCGAGCTTCGGGCCCTCGGTGTAGGTGACGGAGATGAAGTTCTCGATCGCCATCGTGTCCAGCACCTGGCCACCGAAACGCTCGGCCGCGATGCCGGTGCGGATGCCCTTGCGTGCGGCGTAGACCGCGGCCGCGGCGCCGGCCGGGCCGCCGCCGATAACGAGCACGTCGAAGGCGTCCTTGGCCTTGATCTTCGCGGCGTCGCGCTGCGAAGCGCCGGTGTCGAGCCTGGCGACGATCTGCTCGACCGTCATGCGGCCCTGGTCGAACACCTCGCCGTTGAGCAGCACGGTCGGCACCGACATGATCTGCCGCGCTTCCACTTCGTCCTGGAACAGCGCGCCGTCGATGGCGACGTGGTGGATGTTGGGGTTGATGACGCTCATCAGGTTCAGCGCCTGCACGGTGTCCGGGCAGTTCTGGCACGAGAGCGAGAAATAGGTTTCGAAGTGGTATTCGCCTTCCAGGTCGCGCACCTGATCAAGCACGTCCTGCGCGGTCTTGGAAGGGTGGCCGCCAACCTGCAGCAGCGCGAGCACCAGCGAGGTGAACTCGTGGCCCATCGGGATGCCGGCGAAGCGAACGCTCACGTCCGTGCCGGCGCGGTTGATCGCGAAGGACGGCCGGCGTGCGTCGTCGTCGCGGCGCGAGTACGAAATCTTGTCGGAGAGCGAGGCGATGTCTTGCAGCAGGCCTTCGAGCTCACGCGACTTCTCGCCGTCGTCGAGCGATGCGACCAGCTCGATCGGCTGCGTGACCTTTTCCAGATAGGCCTTCAACTGGGTCTTGAGATCGGCATCCAACATGCGACGGCTCCAATGGGGTTGTTCGGGATGAACGCCGCGAGCGCCCGGGCGGTTGGGAGGGAGGGAACAGCCCGAGCGTCGCGACATCCAAAGAAGAGAAGGGGCCAGCAACCTGGCCGGGCCTCGCGCGGAGGCTGGGGGGAGGGGCGGGTCCACGGGCGGCCTCGCCCCTCCGGTGTCGCCCCTCGATACCGAGGCGACGGTGCAGCGTTGGAACGTGACGACTTAGATCTTGCCGACCAGGTCCAGCGACGGCTTCAGGGTCTTCTCGCCTTCCTTCCACTTGGCCGGGCAGACCTCACCCGGATGCGCGGCGACGTACTGGGCGGCCTTGACCTTGCGCAGCAGCTCGTTGGCGTCGCGGCCGATGCCGCCGGCGTTGATCTCGACGATCTGGATCTTGCCTTCCGGGTCGATCACGAAGGTGCCGCGGTCGGCCAGGCCGGCTTCCTCGATCATCACGCCGAAGTTGCGGGTGATGGTGCCGGTCGGGTCGCCCACCAGCGGGTACTGGATCTTGCCGATGGTGTCGGAGGTGTCGTGCCAGGCCTTGTGGGTGAAGTGGGTGTCGGTCGACACGCCGTAGATCTCCACGCCCATGCGCTGGAATTCGGCGTAGTTGTCGGCCAGGTCGCCCAGCTCGGTCGGGCAGACGAAGGTGAAGTCGGCCGGGTAGAAGAACACCACGGACCACTTGCCCTTCAGGTCGGCATTGGTGACTTCAATGAATTCCCCGTTCTTATAGGCGGTGGCCTTGAACGGCAGGACTTCGGTGTTGATCAGCGACATGGATGCTTCCTTTGGCTGGGTGGGTGAGGGTGAAAATCGATAGGGAGAGGTTACGGATGGCGCATTAATCCATCAAGTTGATTGATGGAATGGATTTAATAGATAAAAGCTATTGAAGGCTTGACGCTCATCGACCCATTCAGATGCGGGCAGCGTCGAAGCACCGCAAGGCCAACCTCGCCGCAGGCGGCTTCGCACGCGAAAATGGGCGATGGACGATGCCTCCGAGTTCCGCCCCTCCCAGACCGCCGCCACCGTGGGCGCCCTCCTGGCCGCCGCGACCCGCCAGTTGCCCGGCGACGAAGCCCGCGCCGAGGCCGAGCGACTGCTCGGCCACGCCCTCGGCGTGGGATCGACCTGGCTCTACACGCATCGCGACGACGTGCCGGCGGCGGTGGAGATGGCCGATTTCGAGCGTCTGCTCGAGCGTCGCCTGGCGGGCGAGCCGGTGGCCTACCTGCTCGGGCGCCGCGGCTTCTGGCGCTTCGACCTGCAAGTCACGCCCGCGACGCTGATCCCGCGACCGGAAACGGAGCGGCTGGTCGAACTCGCGCTGGAGCGTCTGCCGGCGGACCGTCCGCTGCGTGTGGCCGACCTGGGCACGGGCACGGGCGCCATCGCGCTGGCGATCGCCCACGAACGGCCCATGGCGACCGTCATCGCCACCGACGCGAGTGCCGACGCGCTTGAAGTGGCCCGCGCCAATGCGCAATCGCTCGGCTTGGCGGGCGTGGAATTCCGCGAGGGCGACTGGCTCGCCCCTCTGACGGGCGAAAGTTTCGACCTCATCGCCAGCAATCCGCCGTACATCGCCGAAGACGACGCGCACCTGAGCCAGGGCGATCTGCGTTTCGAGCCTCGCGCTGCGCTCGCATCGGGCGCGGATGGCCTGGACGACATCCGCCGCATCGCGGCCGGGGCGCTTGCGCATCTTCGTCCCGGCGGATGGTTGCTGGTGGAGCACGGGTGGGATCAGGGCGCCGCGGTGCGCGCGGTGTTCGAGGCGGCGGGGCTGGAAGCGGTGCAGACCGAACAGGATTGGGAGCGGCGCGACCGGGTGACACTGGGCTGCCTCACGGATCGACGCGATCCAACCGCGGGCACGCCCTCCGTGTGAGTTGCGCAAAGAAAAGCCCGGCATCGAGCCGGGCTTTTCGTCGACGAGCCGGAGGATCAGAAGCTGGCGCGAACGCCGACGGTGTAGGTTTCCATCCCGTCGTTCAACTTCACACCGCCATGCAGGCCCCAGGTCTTGTTGAAGGCGTAGACCATGTCGAAGGCAGCGTAGAAGTCACCGTCGTAGTTATGGTTGAAATCCTCATAACCCAGGTAGGCATTGGCGTTGAGCTTGTCGGTCAGTCGGCCCAGCACGCCGGTGCTGATGTTGTAGCCGCTCGACCGGGTGCGTGCACGGTAGTAGTAGTAGTCATCCTCGAAGCGCATCGTGGTCGAGCTGTTGACGTAAGACAGCTGCGTCACCCAGTCCGCCCGGCTGCCGAGGGACTGGTTGAAACCCACGCCCAAGGACCAGTTGGTCTGGCGGTAGTGCTCGTTGTAGGTGTCGTAATAGCGGGGGCTGTAGGGGTCCGCATTGAAATCGTTGTCGCGGGTGCTCGCGTAGCTGGCGGTCGCGAAGAACGTGTCGGTGAATGCATACGAGCCGCTCAACCCGGCGCCATACGGATAGAGGCCGTCGGCATCCTGGTAGATGGCATCGAGTTGGACATAGGTGTGGCCGATGCCATTGGACTCGCTGGCGAACGACACGAACGGGGCGGCGGCGAGCGCCAGGGCGATCAAGGTCTTCTTCACGTATTACGTTCCTGATTCAGTGATGGCCGTCCGGCGGACGGACGCGCAGTTTTGTCCGCGTCGCGCACGGGGGGCATCAGACACCTCCTAAAAGTTTTGTTTTCCGGGGCATAAGCTCACCGACTCTTTCGCCTTGACCGTCGTGGCAGGCTCGCCGCGAGGCGCGCGCTAGAATCCAGCTTCCCCAGACGAGGTTCCCCGATGCGCACGCTCTATCCCGAGATCGAACCCTTCGACAGCGGCACGTTGCAGGTCGACGATCGCCACACGCTGTACTACGAGCAGTGCGGCAATCCCAAGGGAAAACCGGTGGTGTTGCTGCACGGCGGCCCCGGCGCGGGCTGCAGCCCGAAGATGCGGCGTTTCCATGATCCGGCGCGCTACCGCATCATCCTGTTCGACCAGCGCGGAAGCGGGCGCTCGACGCCGCACGCGGATCTGGTCGACAACACCACCTGGGATCTGGTCGCTGACATCGAGCGGCTGCGCGAAAAACTCGGCATCGACCGCTGGCAGGTGTTCGGCGGTTCGTGGGGTTCGACGCTGGCGCTGGCGTACGCGCAGGCCCATCCCAAGCGCGTGACCGAACTGGTGCTGCGCGGCATCTTCATGCTGCGTCGCTGGGAGCTGGAATGGTTCTACCAGGAAGGCGCCTCGCGCCTGTTCCCGGATGCGTGGGAGCACTACCTGTCGGCGATTCCGGTGGTGGAGCGCCACGACCTGATCAGCGCCTACCACCGCCGCCTCACCTCGACCGATGAAGCCACGCGGCTGGGCGCCGCCAAGGCATGGAGCGTGTGGGAAGGCGCAACGAGCTTCCTGCACATCGACCCGGACTTCGCCGCCAGCCACGAGGACCCGCAGTTCGCGCTGGCCTTCGCGCGCATCGAGAACCACTACTTCGTCAACAGCGGTTTCTTCGAAGTCGACGACCAGCTGCTGCGCGATGCGCACCGCATCGCCGACATTCCGGGCGTGATCGTGCACGGTCGCTACGACGTGGTCTGCCCGGTCGCCAATGCGTGGGATCTGAAGAAGGCGTGGCCGAAGGCGGAACTGGCGATCACGCCGGCGTCGGGCCATTCGGCGTTCGAAGCCGAGAATGTGGATGCGCTGGTGCGCGCGACGGATCGGTTCGCGGGCTGAGGGCCTTTTCCCTCTCCCTGGCCGCCTTCGGCGGCCTATCCCTCTCCCGCAAGGGGAGAGGGATGTGGGGCAGTTGCGAGAAGCGAGTCGAAACGCTCAGCCCGCCGGCGACCCGTCCGGGTTGTGCTCGATCATCCACAGCCCCGCCCAGAGCTTGAGGTCGAGCTCGTAGCCTTCGCGCTGCTTCTGCATCAGCCACGCCGGCGCCTGCGCGCGCGGGACTTCGTGCACGGTGATGTTCTCGTTGTCGATGCCGCCGCCTGCGCCGACTCGTGTGAGGTCGCGGGCCCGCACGAAGGCGATGCGCTCGCTGCTCATGCCGGCCGAGGTCGGCCCCACCAGCAGCACTTCCAGGCGTTTGGCGGCCCAGCCGGTTTCCTCGATCAGCTCGCGGCCGGCGGCGGCTTCCAGCGTGTCGGTTGCGCGGTCGTCGCCGACCAGGCCGGCCGGCATCTCGATCGTCGGCGCGCCCAGCGGGATGCGGTACTGCTCCACGAACAGCACCTTGTCGTCCGGCGTCACCGCGATGACGATCACC
Source organism: Lysobacter sp. FW306-1B-D06B (assembly GCF_038446665.1). Taxonomy (NCBI): domain Bacteria; kingdom Pseudomonadati; phylum Pseudomonadota; class Gammaproteobacteria; order Lysobacterales; family Lysobacteraceae; genus Lysobacter; species Lysobacter sp. FW306-1B-D06B. The sequence continues at coordinate 1,843,234 of NZ_CP151802.1, forward strand.
GCCATGCCGTCGCCGTGAGTGCGCTCGACGTACTCCCAGCGACCGCGCCGCAGCATGCGCAGCCACGGGCCTTCGTACAGGGTTTCGAGCGGTTCCTCGACGTGTTCGGTGGCGGGATCGGTCATCGGTGTCGGCGGTGGGTGCGGTGGCCGATGCTACGACGGAAGCTGTGACGGGGCGAAGTCGAGCCCGGCCGACTGGTACAACCTGCGTCGCGTCATCGGGCCGAAGCGCAGCCCGTCGCAGAGCGCGCCGAGGATCGCCGCATCGGCGCGACCCCGCACGAAATGCAGCGAGGTTTCGCCCAGCGGTGCATCCAGTGCGATGGTCGTGAGCTGGCGGCACAGCAGCGCCTGTTCGCGATGCTGGCGCAGCTTCGCGGCCGTGGATCCCGCGCCGCGCAGGCGCAGGAACGGCACTTCCTCCACGCGTTCCAGCAGCGCGTCGAGCGTGCCGAAATGCCCCAGCAGCGCCGCCGCCGTCTTCGCGCCGATGCCGGGCACGCCGGGGATGTTGTCGACGGCATCGCCGGTGAGGGCGAGGTAGTCGGCGATCTGATGCGCGTGCACGCCGTGGCGTTTCGGCACGCCGGCGGCGCCCCAGCGCTGGCCCTTGGCGAAGTCCCACTGCTCGTCGTGTTCGCCCAACAGCTGCGAGAGGTCCTTGTCGGCCGAGACGATCACCGAGCGGAACCCGTGCATGCGCGCGGCTGTCGCCGCAGTGCCGATGAGATCATCGGCCTCGTATTCGCCGTGCGCGAGCACCGCAAGCCCCAGCGCCTCGCACAGCTGCCGGCAATGCACGAACTGGCGCTTGAGCTCTTCCGGCGCCGGCTCGCGATTGGCCTTGTAGGCCGGGTAGAGCGTGTTGCGGAAGCACGAGTCCAGCGCTTCGTCGAACGCGATGGCGATGTGCTGTGGGCGCGCGCGGTCGAGCAGCTCCAGCAGGAAGCGGGCGAAGCCGTGCACGGCGTTGGTCGGCCAGCCTTCCGTGTCGTGGAACTCGTTGGGCATGGAATGCCAGGCACGGAACACGTACAGGCTGGCGTCCACCAGATAGAGCGTGCCGCCGGCCGCGGGTGCCGCGCTCACGTCGGGCTCCAGTGCGTCAGCAGGTCACGCGGATCGGGGCGCTCGCGCTCGGGCGCGTCCAGCTTCGGCGTGCCGATGTGGATGAAGCCGACCACGCGCTCGTGCTCGCCCAGGCCCAGCCAGCCGTCCACCACCGGGTCGTAGGCCAGCCAGCCGGTCAGCCAGATCGCGCCGTACCCCAGCGCCTGGGCGGCCTGGAGCAGGGCAAAGCAGACGCACGAGGCGGTGGAAAACCGCTCCGATTCAGGAATCTTTTCGTCCGGCCCGAAGCGGCCGATGACCGCCACGACCAGCGGCGCGTGCGAGAATCGCAGCCGGTCCTTTTCGTACACCGCTTCGCTGGCCTCCGGGTCGCGCTCGCGGCTGCGGGCGGCCAGGCGCTCGCCGAAGGCATGCCGGGCCTCGCCACGGAAGCTCAGGAAGCGGAACGGCACCCGCTTGCCGTGGTCCGGCACGCGCACGGCCGACTGGAGCAGGCGCAGGAGGGTCTCGGAGTCGGGCGCAGGCTCGCCGAGCTGCTTCGGCGGGACCGACCGACGGGCGTCCAGGGAGGCCAGGGCGAGGTCGATTTGCTGGGGGTCAGAAGTGTTTAGCGACATCAGTCACAATTGTTCAAAGAGGGCCTGCAAGACGGTGTCGTATCTTGCCACTATGTGCCGGGGAACTGCCGGCGCACGGCACGTTCGGTCCTAGTTACAGGGGAACACAGGTGTCCGGCTACCCGCACGGCGTCGCTCAAGCCACGCGTACCGATCCCTTGCGCGTGCTCGAAGAAATCAAGCGCCAGTCTCTGGAGGCGCTCGGCGGTCTGCCGGGTTCGCTTTACGGGCCTGTGGAAGATGCCCTGAAGGTGGCCCTGCTCAAGGGCGACGGCAAGACCAATCATTACGAAGAACAGGCCGCGCTGTGGGTGCTGCGCCAGCACCAGGCCTCGCACGTCATGAAGTACCGCCAGCAGGTGGCGCAGGCGTTCGACGACTTCCGCGCCCTGCGCATCCGCAGCGGCGGCGATGTCACCCTGCGCCTGGTCGATGAACAGCAACTGGAATACGAGCTCGCCAGCGGCCGCCTGAACGAGGCCCTCGTGGCGCGCTTCGCCCGCCCGCTGGATACACTGCAGACCCGTCTGCAGGCGTTGTCGGAGGCCATGCGCGTGCCGGCCGGCATCAATCCGATCGGCCCGGAGCGCCTGGTCCAGGCGTTCTCGCAGACGCTGCTGGACGCACAGGTGCCCGACACCTTGCGCGGCCGCCTGTTCCGTCATTACGAAACCGACCTGATCCGCCTGCTGGGCGATCTGTACGCGCGCATCAACGCGCTGCTCGCCAGCTCCGGTTACGGCGCCCCGATGGCGCCGCGCCCGCCGCAGGACGAGTTCCGCCGCGAGCCGGTCGTGCCGCCGCCCGCGCCGGTGTACGGCGGCGGTGGTTATGGCGCCCCTGGCTACGTGGCGCCGCAGGACGGCCTCGGCGGTTATGCCGGCGGCTATGCGCCCGGCCCGGGCGGCGCCCCGGTGTCCCAGCCCGACATCGCGGCGATGGCGCAGGAACTGGCCCAGCTGCGCAGCCAGTTGCACGCGTGGCGCGAATCGATCGCGCGCGGCGACGTGGCCTCCGGCGGCACGGCTGGGCAGCCCGACCGCCCGGTGATGCAGCGCCGCGAAATGCGCGTGGACGAAATCCTCAGCGTCGCTTCGCTGCTGCAGGCCGAGCCGCCGGATGCATTCGCACGCGCGCTGGCCGTGACCGGCCGCCTGGGTGAGACGATCCGCGACCATCTGCAGGACGGCGCGCGCCGGTTGGGCCTCAATCCCGACCAGGCCTGCTTCAGTCCGGAAGAGGAAGACGCGATCGACCTGGTCGCGATGCTGTTCGACTCGCTGTTCCGCCACAACGCACTGCAGGACCGTGCGCGCCGTCTGTACGCGCGACTGGTGCTGCCGTACGTCAAGGTCGCGCTCACCGACAACGCCGTGTTCGTCAAGCGCGAACACCCCGCGCGCCGCCTGCTCGATGCCATCACCGAAGCCTGCGAAGGCAACGACGGCGAGACGCCGCAGGACCGCGAACTGCTCGACCGCGCCACCGAGGTTTCGCAGCGCGTCGTGGCCGACTACAACGAAGACCTGGCGGTGTTCGAACTCGCCCATGCCGAGCTCGATGCACTGCTTGCGCAGCAGCGCCGCCGTTTCGAACTGCAGGAGCAGCGCGCCGCCAAGGCCACCTACGGCCGCGAACGTCTGGGCGCCGCACGCGCTCAGGCGGAAAACGCGCTGGAAGAGCGCCTGGGCGATACGACGCTGACGCAGGCGGTGGCCGATTTCCTCGCGATGCCCTGGCGCCACCACGTCGTGCAGACCTTGCTGCGCGACAACGCCGATCCGCGCCGCCACGCCGAGGCGATCGCCCTGGGCGACGCGCTGGTGATGGCCGACCGCCTGGCCGAGCAGAATCGCGGCGCCGAACTGGCCGACCAGCTGCTCGCCCTGCAGCCTTCGATCATCGAATGCCTGGCCAGCTCCGGCCTGGACGACAGCGCCGCCCAGCACGGCATGGCCGGCCTGGTGCGCGCGCTGGCGACGCCGGACACGCCGCGACGCCAACGGCCGGCGCCGCCGCTGTCGATGCCGGAGGACGACGCCGGCGAAGCCGAGCGTCGCCTGTGGCTGGTCGGCGGTACCGACACGGTCCGTCACGACCCTCTGCTTGCCGAGCGCATGCGCACGCTCGATGTCGGCGACTGGCTGCGCCTGACCAACGCCGAAGGCGAGACGACGGCGGTCAAGATCGCATGGCTGAGCCCGCTCACGTCGCGCTACCTGCTGGTGAATCGCCGCGGCCTGCGCGTGCTGGTCGCCTCGGCGGAAGAACTGTCCGCCCTGGCCGGCGCCGGCCGCCTCACCGTCGGCGCCGAACGCACGGCCTTCGACGAGGCGATGCGTCAGGTGCGCCGCCATCTGGACAGGGGAACGGGGACGCGCTGAGCGGCGTCCTCGTCGTCTACGCGAATCGCGGCATGCGCGCAGCGCGCGCAATCCTTACTACGTAGCCGCGATCACCGCCGGCGCCATCACGCGTTCCGGCCACACTGTCTTCGCCAGCAGCTCGTCGTCCCAATCCAGTGCGAGCCGTCCTTCGCGCGAAGCGTCTTCGGTGACGAACAAGCTCACGAAGTTGAGCACATTGCGCGCATACATCTCGCTGGCGTGCACCGCCCCCATGCTGGCGAGGTTGAGCGGGCCCGCGACCAGGACTCCGCCGCTTTCGATGTTTTCGCCGGGACGCGTGAGTTCGCAGTTGCCGCCGGTTTCGGCCGCGAGGTCGACGATCACGCTGCCCGGGCGCATGCCGGCGACCATCGCGGCAGTGACGATCTTCGGCGCAGGACGGCCCGGCACAGCGGCCGTGCAGACGATCACATCGACGTTCTTCAGGTGTTCGGCAAGACGACGCTGCTGTTCGGCGCGCTCCTCGTCGGTAAGCGCACGGGCGTAGCCGCCTTCGCCTGCGGCGCTGACGCCCAGGTCGAGAAATTTTCCACCGAGCGACTCGATCTGTTCGCGCGTTTCCGGGCGCACGTCGAAGCCTTCGACCTGGGCGCCCAGGCGCTTGGCCGTGGCAATGGCCTGCAGGCCCGCCACGCCCGCGCCGACGATCAGCACCTTGGACGGGCGGATCGTGCCGGCGGCCGTGGTGAGCATCGGGAAGAAGCGCGGCGCCAGTTGCGCGGCGATCAGCACGGCCTTGTAGCCGGCCATGCCGGCCTGCGAACTGAGCACGTCCATCGCCTGCGCGCGCGTGGTGCGCGGCAGGCGTTCGAGCGGGAAGGCGAGCAGCTTGCGCGCGTTGATGGCCTCGCCGCGCGCGGCATCGGATTGCGGGGCGAGCAGGCCGACGACGGCCGTGCCTTCGCGCAACGACGTCAGCGTCTGCGGCGAAGGCGGCTGCACGCAGAGCACGACATCGGCTTCGCCCAGTGCGGCGTTCGCGTCGGCGACGAGTTCCGCACCGGCGTCCGCGTAGGCCTCGTCGGTGAAGGCCGCGAGCCGTCCGGCACCGCGCTGCAAGCGCACGCGTGCGCCGCGTGCGACGAGCTTCTTGCAGGTTTCGGGCGTCAATGCGACGCGGCGCTCGCCGCTTGCGGTTTCGCTCGCCACGCCAATCGTGATGCCCGCCATGCTCCGCTCCCCGAACCGGTTGTCATCGCATCCTAGCGGAAGCGACGCGGGCGGTGCGACGGTGCGGCTTAGTCGCGCGGCGGCCGGCCGGGCGGCATGTCGGCCGGCGCGGGGTTGGCCTTCACCCAGTCGCGGCGCTGGTCGGGCGTCATGTCCCGCCACTGCGCCTTCAATGCCTTGCGCTGCGGTTCGTCGAGCGTGCGCATCTTCGCGAACAGGGCGCGGGTCTGCTCGCGCTGCTCCGGGCTCATGCTTTCCCAGCGCTGCATGCCGTGGCGCGCGCGCTGGCGCTGCTCGGGCGTCATCTGCTGCCAGCGCTGTGCGCGGTCGAGCATGCGCTGGCGGCCGTCGGGCTGTGCGTTCCAGCGATCGCGCATCGGTGCGATCAGCGTCTCGCGCTGCGCCGGGGTGAGCTGCTCCCATGCCGGCAACGGCTTGGCGGCGGGCGGGTTGGCGGCCAGCAATGGCGCGCTGGCGAACATCAGCGCGAAGGCGAAAACGCGGGAAAGCACGAAGGTGCGCATGTCACGGCTCCAGGGTCGGCACGGCGTCGTCGTTGGACGCCAGCCACAGGTACAGGTCGGGGTTTTCGTCGAGCGCGGCGATGGCGGTGTCGGTATCGAAGGCGGTGTTGGACTCGCTCGTCGCGCTCGCCACGGCGGCCGCGGACGGTGCGGGCGCCGGCGCCTGCGACGGACGCAGCTGCAGTCCGATCGCGACGGCGAACACCGCCGCCAGGCCGCTGCCGAGCACCCAGTTCAGGCCGCGGCGCGGTTCGCGCTCCACGGCCGGCCGTGCGGCGGCCTGCCGCGCGACGCGCAGGCGCGCGCGGGTGGGCGAGGAGACCTGCGCCACCGCCTGCGCGTGCAACGCGCGCATGGTCTGGTCGAAACGGTCGTCGCTGCGGTTCATCGGTTCGTGCTCGCGTGTCATCGCCAATCCTCCAGTTGCCGCTGCAGCGCTTCGCGTGCGCGCGACAGATGGGTCTTCACCGCGCCTTCGCTGCAGCCCATCGCCCGCGCGGTCGTGGCGACGTCGAGTTCTTCCAGCACGCGCAGGCTGAACGCCTCGCGCTGCCGGGCCGGGAGTTTGCCCAGCGCATCGGCCAGCTTGCCGTAGGCCTCGCGGCCTTCGTGGGCACGCGAGGGGTCGGGTGCGTCGTCGGCCCAGTCCAGCGCGCTGTCCTCGCGCTCCGGCGCGGGCATCAGCCAGCGCAGGCGGAACGTGCGGCGACGCTGCACGTCGACGATGCGGCTGCGCAGGATGCTCCAGAACAGCGGCGTCCATTCCTGCGCCGGGCGCTCGCGGTAGGCGAGCATCTTCATCATCGCGTCCTGCACCGCATCCAGCGCGTCGTCGCGATGGCGCAGGCCCAGTTCGGCGAAGCGGAATGCGCGCGTGCCGATGCCGGACAGGAACTCTTCCAGCGACGCCGGCAGGCGCACCGGCGCCGCCTCCGGAGAGGAAGCGGCGCGGGCGTGTGCGTCGGCCGGTGCGGCGGTCAGCACGTCGTCTTCGGGTTCGCGGTTCACGCGTCGGAGCATAAGGGCTAAGAATTAATCCCAGTGCGAACGATTCCAGCGGCGATCGAATCGGTCGCCCCTGCGGTCCCAGCGCGCCTGCGCGACGTCGCCGCGGCGGTCCAGCCGGCGGTCGATGCGGTCGCCCCTGGCGTCCAGCCGGGCGGCATTGCGCCAGTGGCCGAGCGCGGCCTGGCGGTCCGCGCGCAGGTCCAGGCGGTGGTCGATGCGGTCGCCCTTGCGGTCCAGCCGCGCTTCCACGCGTTCGCCCTTGCGGTCGAGGCGACGGTCCACACGATCGCCGAAGTCCCCCGCACTGGCCGCCGAAACGGCGCCGAGCGCCAGCAACCCGAGTCCCGTCAACAGCCAACGCCTGCGCGATGCGTGCTTCATGGGTGCCTCCTCCTGATCGGCCCGGACGGGCCTTGCGGGAGGGGGAACGTCCCGCGTGCGGCGCGGTTGACACGACTGGCGCCGCGTTCATCGGCGGTTATGATGCGGATGACAATTGGACGGGGATGGGTGATGGGCGACGGGTTTGTGGCGCTGTACATCTTCATGCTGGCGGCTATCGCCGGGCACGTGATCATCTCGCGCGTGCCGGTGATCCTGCACACGCCGTTGATGTCGGGCTCCAACTTCATCCACGGCATCGTCCTGATCGGCGCGATGGTCGTCCTCGGTCACGCCGACACCACACTGGAAAAGGTCATCGGCTTCGTCGCCGTGCTGCTGGGCGCGGGCAACGCCGCCGGCGGCTACGTGGTGACCGAGCGCATGCTGGAAATGTTCAAGACCAGCAAGAAGCCGGGGTCGAAGGCATGAGCGCCCTGGTCTGGGTCGCTTCGGCCAGCTACTTCGTCGCCGCCACGTTGTTCCTCCTGGGCCTGCAGCGCATGGCCTCGCCGATGACCGCGCGCAGCGGCATCCGCTGGGCCGGACTGGGCATGGTGATCGCCACCGTCGCCACGTTCCTGCTGCCGGGTCTGCACAACCTGCCGCTGATCGTGACCGCGCTCGTCATCGGCACCGCGGCGGCGTGGATCTCCGGCAAGAAGGTCGCCATCACCGACATGCCGCAGATGGTCGCCCTCTACAACGGCATGGGCGGCGGTTCGGCGGCGGCGATCGGCGCGGTGGAACTGCTGCGTTTCTCCGCGGCCGGACAGGCGCCTTCGCCCACGGCGCTGGTGCTTGCCGTCATCGGCGCCGCCATCGGCGCGATCTCGCTGTCGGGTTCGATCATCGCCTGGGCCAAGCTCGACGGACGCCTCGACAAGCGCGTGGTGTTCCCGGGGCAGCAGCTGTTCAACCTCGCCGTGTTCGTGGCGATGCTGGTGCTGGGCGGCATCGTCGTGCACTCGCTTTCGGTGCCGGCCATCATCGGGTTCTTCGTTCTTGCGCTGGCGCTGGGCGTTCTGATGACGCTGCCCATCGGCGGCGCCGACATGCCGGTGGTGATCTCGCTGTACAACGCGCTCACCGGTCTTGCGGTGGCGTTCGAAGGTTACGTGCTGGGCAACGAGGCGCTGATCATCGCCGGCACCATGGTCGGCGCGGCCGGTACGCTGCTCACGCAGCTGATGGCGAAGGCGATGAACCGCCCGATCCACGGCGTGCTGTTCTCCAGCTTCGGCGGCGGCGGGCAGGCGCAGGAGATCAGCGGCACGCAGAAGCCCATCGAAGCCGGCGACGTCGCCGCGATGATGGCCTACGCCGAACGCGTGGTGATCGTGCCCGGCTACGGCATGGCCGTGGCGCAGGCGCAGCACAAGATCTGGGAGCTGGCGCAGCGCCTGATCGATCGCGGCGTGAAGGTGAAGTTCGCGATCCATCCGGTTGCCGGACGCATGCCCGGCCACATGAACGTGCTGCTGGCCGAAGCGGGCGTGCCGTACGACCTCATCGCCGACATGGATGACATCAATCCCGAGTTCCCCAACACCGACGTGTCGCTGGTGATCGGCGCGAACGACGTGGTGAACCCGGTGGCGAAGACCGATCCGGGCTCGCCGATCTACGGCATGCCGATCCTCGACGTGGCGAACTCGAAGAACACCATCGTCATCAAGCGCGGCAAGGGCACGGGCTTCGCGGGCATCGAGAACGCGCTGTTCTACCAGGACAACACGCGCATGCTCTATGGCGACGGTGCGGAGATGGCCAGCGCGCTGGTGAGCGAGTTGAAGGCGCTGGACGGCGGCGGGCACTGAGGCGCGCATCGCGCATTCGACGGGTCACCGAAGACGTGATCCCGGCGCAGGCCGGGATCCAGGCTAGGCACGCCGCAGTTCCACCGAAGCCTGCTCTTCGGCTGACATGATGGCCTGGATCCCGGCCTGCGCCGGGATCACGGGTTCCGTAGACAATCGACGAGCGTGAATGCGCAGTGCTCAACGCACCGTGCAGATCTCACCGTTGACGAAGGTGTCGACGGTGCCGCCGGTCTTGTGGCCACTGACGAAGAAGTGACCGGTCGCGCCGGCATACTCGCCGGTGCCGGACACGATCTCCTGATACGCCGTCACCACGCCCTCCGGGCCACGCGTGGTCACGCCGGTCTCGCGCGCGATGATCGTGCCGCGCCGTGTGCGGTATTCGAACGGTCCGCTGTAGATCAGGAAGTTGGGCGACGTGGCCGGGCTGGTCGACACCGCGCTGTCGGCGGCGAAGTGCGTCACGCCGCGGAAGCCGTGGCTGCCTTCGACCTCACCGAGGAAGCACGAAGCCAGGCCGGCGTTGCAGCCGGTGGTGGACTGGATCTCGTCGAGGTCGGCGCGGATCTCCTTGCAGCGGCCACCGGCGACGGCGGGGACGGACGCGGCGGCCAGCAACAGCACCAGCGCGGACGTTGCGAAGGACGGCATTGCGAGGGACGTGCGGTTCATCAGCGTTGCTCCATGCGGTGCGGGCCGCCTGCGCGCGCAGCGGCACCGCGCGGCTCGATGAGGCGCGCGAGCGGGGTGAAGCGGAATGACCGGGGCGGGCTCAGGAACCGGCGACGAAGGCCGGCGAGGCAGGCGTTCGCGACCATCGCCCGTCCCACCCGCGCCGCGCGAACCACGCACACGGCCAGCCGACGAGCACGACGTGTGCGATCACGCTGCACACCGTCCAGACCGTCGGAAGCGAACCGCCGCGCGGCGACGCCGACAGCGGCACGACGACGAAATTCATGAAGGCGTACAGCACCAGTCCGTACAGCGCGCCGTAACGCCACGGCCGATCGCGCAGCGGCAGCGCGTCGCGTGCGGCGCACGCATAGGCCAGGCCCATGCAGGCGGCGATGAGGTAGTGCAGCCCCAGGCCCAGCAGCGCGCTCGATGCTCCACCGGAGAATGCGGCGCGCCCCAATACGCCTGCGGCAATGCTCTGCGCGATGCGTTGCGGCGGCACGCCGTACAGCGACCAGAAGCCGATGGCGTACAGGATGTCGAGCGTGCCCGCGAGCAATCCGCCCAGCACGCCCCAGACGAGTGCGTGCCGTGTCAGGCCGCGCATGCGTTGGTCTCCAAGCGGCGTGCTTCGGTGGCGGTCATGCCGAAGGCGTGCTTGAACGCGCGACAGAAGGCGCTCTGGCTTTCGAAACCGAGCTTGTGCGTGATCGTCGCCACGGGCATGTCGGTCTCGCGCACGAGCTGCCATGCACGCGCATGGCGCAGCCGCGCGAAGTAGTCGCTCGGCGTTTCGCCGAACACCGCGCGATGCAGGCGGATGAGATGCCCGGGCGAGTAGTGCGCGCGTTCGGCGAGCCAGGCGACGTCGACCGTCGCGTCGTCGTCGGCCTCGACATGGCATTGCATCAGATGGCGCAGCCACAGCAGGCGCAGCAGTGCCTGACGCCGGTGCGCCAGCGTGCGCCCACGGCAGCGCGGCAGGCACGCGGCGACGTCGCGCTGGCGTTCGAGCAGAGCGGGCAGGAGGGCGTCGAGCGCGGTGTCGTCGCGAACGAGTGCGGCCAGGGTGTCGTGGATGTCGTCGGCTTCGCCGCGCCAGGGCAACGGTTCTTCTTCGTCGCGAAGGTTCGCGACGTGCCGGCACCACACCTCCTGCGATGCAGTGAGTGCGATCCAGCGCGATTCGTGCGAGCCCTGCACGCGCAGCGTCGCCGCGCGCCACAGCTGCGCTTCGCCCGCGCGCAGAAACCACTGCGCATCGGGTGCCTGCATCGCCAGCCGTCCGCGCAGCGGCAGCCAGAGCGAGGGCCAGTTCGACGCAAGCTGCACCGCGGCGGCGCCATGCGCGACGACGAGGTGCCAATCGTCGGCGGCGAGCGCGTCGGGGGACAGTCGCGCGGAGGGAGGCAGCTCGTGGCGATGCAACGGCATGTCGAAGGGCCCGATCGGCGCATGTCGCCAATGGCCCCACGCTAACCACGCATGGGCCGGGTTTGGAGAACCAATTCGGCAGGTCCCGTGGGGGCCATTCGTCCGGCGGCGCGCATGAAACAAGGCCGGCCGCGTTCAGCGGCCGGCCTCTTGCCATCGGGTGCGCGGATCAGCGCGTCATCAAGGCGCGGGGCCGTACCAGCGCCGCGCCATCCAGGCCGTCGGAATGCCGATCAGCACCATGTGGGCGAGCAGGCAGGCGAGGTTCCAGTCGGGAAGGAAACGCCGTGGCGGCGCGGCCGAGAACAACGGCACGATCACGACGTGCAGCAGCACGAACCACGCCGCGCCGTACAGCGCACCGGCGAGCAGCGGGCGGTCTCGCAGCGCGCGGTAGTCGCGCGCGGCCAGGTGGTAGATCGCCACGATCGCCGACATCAGCGTGTAGTACAGGACCGCGCCCGCGGCGGCCGAGGCCATGCCCCCGGCGAAGGCCGCTTCGCGGCCGACGATCCAGGCCCAGATCGACTGCACGATCCGCACCGGCGGGGTGCCCGACTGCGCCCACCAGGCCATCGCGAACAGGAGGTCGGCGCTGCCGACGGCCAGGCCGCCGACGACGATCCAGGCCCAGGCCGCGGGGCGGGCGTGGCCTGCGAAGCGTGCGGAGGGCAGCACGGGGCCGGCCTTCATCGGCGCGGCTTTCATGGGCGCGGTTTTCATCGACGCGAAGCTCCTGGGGGCGGGCGGACGGGCGACGGCGAATGGCCCTATGAGGCCGCGAAGAATTGGCACTGGCAAGGGCCAATTCAGGGGGGTTCAATGGGGCCAATCGACTGCGGAGATCCGCCATGCACCTGCAGCTGGACGGTCGTGGTCCGCTCCATGCCCAACTGACTCGGGCGCTGAAGGGCGCCGTCTTCGGCGGCCGCATGAGCGAGGGCGCGCGATTGCCCGCCACGCGCCAGCTTGCGCGCGAGCTGGGCGTGTCGCGCAACACCGTGCTGGCCGCCTACGAGCAGCTGCGCGCCGAAGGCTTCGTCGATGGCCGCGTCGGCTCGGGCAGCTACGTGACACCGCCTCTGCAGGCCCCGCGCCCGCTGCACGCGGTGGACATGCCGCTGCCGGCGCAGTCGCAGTTCGCCCGCCGCGCGCGCGTCATCCACGATCACCTGCGCATACCCGGCCGCGCGATTCCCGGCGTGCGTTACGCCTTCCAGTACGGCGTTCCGCTGACCAATCCCGCGCTGACCAGCGCCTGGGCGCGCGAGCTGGCTCATGCGGCGGCCTACACCTCGCCGAACTACCCCGCCTCGCAGGGCGTGCCGGCGTTGCGCGAAGCCGTGTGCGACTACCTGGCGCGCCGGCGCGGCATCCAGGCCGAACCGCAGGACGTGGTGATCGTGGCCGGCACGCAGCAGGCGGTGGCGCTGACGGCGCGCGTGCTGCTGGATCCGGGCGACGAGGTGCTGCTGGAGGAGCCGCACTACTCGGCGATGCGCGAGGCGTTGCAGATCCACGGCGCAAAGGTCGTCACGCGCGACGTCGACGAACACGGGCTCATCGTCGACGACCTGCCCACGCACGCGCCCAAGCTCATCTGCGTCACGCCTTCGCACCAGTTCCCCAGCGGCGCGGTGCTGTCGTTGCCGCGCCGGCTGGAACTGCTCGACTACGCCCGCCGCCACGGGAGCTGGATCCTGGAGGACGACTACGACGGCGAGTTCCGCTACGACGCGCGACCGCTGGCCGCGTTGCGTTCGCTCGACGAGGGCGATCGGGTGATCTACGTGGGCACCTTCTCCAAGGCGATGTTCCCCTCGCTGCGGCTGGGTTACCTGGTAGTGCCGGCGGGACTGCGCGGGGATTACGTCAACGCCAAGTGGCAGGACGACTTCGGCTCCTGCGGCATCGAGCAGGCGGCGCTGGCGCGCTTCATCGTCGACGGCGGTTTCGAGCGCCATCTGCGCCGCGCGTGGAAGACGCTGAAGGAGCGCCGCGATGCGCTGCTGGACGGATTGCAGCGCTGCGGACGCGGGCGGCTGCGCATCAACGATTCACACGCCGGCATGCATCTGGTGGTCTGGCTCAACGGTCGCAATGCGGCCGAAGGTGAGGCGTTCATCGCGCGGGCGCGCAGCCTGGGGCTGGGGCTCTATCCGATCGCGCCGTATTACCTGGCGCCGCCCGACAGCGCCGGCCTGCTGCTGGGGTATTGCGGACTGTCGGTGGCGGAGATCGAGGAGGCCGTGGCGCTGTTCGCGACCTGCCTGGACGAGTTCGACGCGGCCTGAGGCCTCAGCGCGACAGCCACGCCGCGGCCAGCAGGCCGACGCCGATCCACACCGCGTCCATCGCGCTGTTGGCCAGCTGAACCAGGATCCACGCGTGGTGCCCGCCCAGTTTCATGGCCGAGTCCCACGGGTCCAGGCCGAGCATGCCGCCCAGCTGCGTGGCGGTGATGAACCAGTTGGCTGCGATCACGATCCCGGCCGTCGCGGCGACGCCGGCGACCATCCGCCCCAGGCCCGGACGCCAGCCGCCCAGACGCAGCATCCAGGCGATGTCGAGCGCGCCCAGCACCGCCATCCAGCCCAATTGACGACCGTTGTAGAGGCTGGCCAGGACCCACACCGCGGCGAAGCCGAACGCGCCGAGCAGCAACAGCGGCCACGAGAGCCACGAGGTGCGGCGGGCAGGGGCGGGTGGTGTCATCGAACGCTCGCGGGGGCGACAGGCCGCACAGCATAGCGGGCGAGCGCTCAAAACGACCGGCGCGGCAACGCTGCATCGCGTGCGCGACGGGCTCGTGCGGGCACGGTGCCGCTAGAATGGCCGCACTTGTGCCGGGGCCCGGCACCCCAATCTTCCCGGCATGTATTCCCGCAGCAGCGAACCCGTCCGTTTCGAGCGCGATTGCGCCGTCGTCATGGTCCCGCAGGGCGAACAGGTCACGTTGCCCGCGGGCAGCGTGGGCTACATCACCCAGGGCCTTGGCGGCAGCTACACCGTGTTCGTCGAAGGCAACCTCTTCCGTGTCGCCGGCCGCGATGCCGATGCCATCGGCAAGGAAGCGCCCGAACCCCTGGAACTGCCCGAAGGCGCCGACGACGAGGCGGTCGAGCAGATGGTGTGGCGCCAGCTGCGCACCTGCTTCGACCCGGAGATCCCGATCAACGTGGTCGACCTGGGCCTGGTCTACGAGGCCCGCATCGCGCCGCATCCGGAAAAGCCCGGCCAGCGCCGCGTCGAAGTGCGCATGACCCTGACGGCCCCCGCCTGCGGCATGGGCGACATCCTGGTCGCCGACGTGCGCGACAAGCTGGAGATGATCCCGACGGTGGTGGAGGCCGATGTGGACCTGGTCTTCGACCCGCCGTGGAACCGCACGATGATGTCCGAGGCCGCGCGCCTGGAGACCGGGATGCTCTGAGCATCCCCGTGAAAACCGTTGTGCAGTGCACGAACGCCCCGCCCAGCGGGGCGTTTTCGTTGGTGTTGTCCACCGGGCGCAACTGTGACGGCCGTACCTGAACAGTGATGGCATCCACAAATGGGTGACTTTGCCAATCCTGTCGCGTCGATGGGTGGTGGGGCATCGGGTACACCTCGCGTTGTGTTGAGACGCGGCCGGCTCCGGTCGGCCGCGTGACCCCGCCGGTACCGGGCCGGAACGGGGGGCAAGGCCCGGCAACTGCGCTGGCAGGGTCGCGGAACAGGGGGCGGGCAACCGCCGAGACTCCGGAGTGCGTGATGCCGGGTTGTCGCAGCTTCTGCGGCACCGGAGGTGTCAGCTGGCAAAACGGTCGTCCGCCTCGACGCGGACGGCCGCACACAAGGCCCGTCACACGGTGCCCATCGGCGCCGGTAGGTAGGTCTTTCCATCACGCAGTCCCAACTTCGGGGGTTCCACCAGATGTCTGATCGCCGCATCCGCGCTCATGCGCTTTCCGTCGCAACCGCCATCGCCCTGTCGTCGGCGCTCGCCGCTCCGGCGCTTGCGCAGCAGGCCCGCGTCAATCTCTCGGGCCTGGACGCCGAGACGAAGAACGACCGCTTCATCGTCAAGTACAAGGACGGCAGCGCCGAACGCGCCAATGTCGCCACGCTGCAAAGTTCGCTGAGCACGGCCGCCGCCTCTTCGACGGGTCGCGGCAAGGCCCTGGGACTGAAGCATCTGCGTCGCATCGCCACCGGCGCCGACGTGGTGCGCGCCGACCGCAAGCTGGACCGCGTGGAGGCCGAGAGCCTCATGCGCCAGATCGCGGCCGATCCGAACGTCGAGTACGTCGAGGTCGACAAGATCAACAAGCCGCTGCTCACGCCCAACGACACGCGCTACAGCGAGCAATGGGGCTACTCCGGCACGTACGGCATCAAGGCCAACCAGGCCTGGGATGTCACCAACGGCGCAGGCGCGGTGGTCGCGGTGCTCGACACCGGCATCACCAACCACAGCGACCTCAACGCGAACGTGCTGCCGGGTTACGACTTCATCATCGACACCGCGGTGTCGAACGACGGCAACGGCCGCGACAGCGACGCCAGCGATCCGGGCGACTGGGTCAGCGCGAACCAATGCGGCGGCTCGCATGCCGCGCAAGGTTCCAGCTGGCACGGCACGCACGTGGCCGGCACTATCGCGGCGGTGACCAACAACGCCAAGGGCGTGGCCGGCGTGGCGTACGGCGCGAAGATCGTGCCGGTGCGCGTGCTGGGCACCTGCGGCGGTTACGACTCCGACATCGCCGACGCGATCATCTGGGCCTCCGGCGGCACCGTCAGCGGCGTGCCGGCCAATGCCAATCCGGCCGAAGTCATCAACCTCAGCCTCGGCGGCAGCGGCGCATGCGGCACCACGACGCAGAACGCGATCAACAGCGCGGTCGGCCGCGGCACCACGCTCGTCATCGCCGCGGGCAACGACAACGTCAACGTGTCCAACGCCTCGCCGGCGAACTGCAACAGCGTCATCGCCGTGGCGTCGATCACCAGCACCGGCGCACGTTCGAGCTTCTCCAACTACGGCTCGCTGATCGACATCGCCGCGCCGGGCTCGAACATCCTGTCCACGCTCAACAGCGGTTCGACCACGCCGGGCTCGGAAACCTACGCCAGCTACAACGGCACCTCGATGGCGACGCCGCACGTCGCGGGCGTGGTCGCGCTGCTGCAGGCCGTGGCGACCACGCCGAAGACGCCGGCGCAGGTGGAGGCGCTGATCAAGGCCAACGTCACCGCGTTCCCGTCGACGCCGTCGCAGCCGATCGGCCCGGGCATCCTCAACGCCAAGGCCGTGGTCGACGCCGCCAACGGCACCACGCCGCCGCCCACCGGCCAGCTGACCAACGGCACGCCGGTCACCGGCCTGTCGGGCAGTGCCGGCACGGAGCTGCGCTACACGCTGGTCGTGCCCTCCGGCGCCAGCGGGCTGAGCTTCGTCACCTCCGGCGGCAGCGGCGACGCGGACCTGTTCGTGAAGTTCGGCAGCGCGCCGACCACGACCAGCTACGACTGCAAGTCCGAAGGCAGCAGCAACGCCGAGACCTGCAACATCGCCACCGCACAGGCGGGCACGTACCACGTGCTGGTGCGCGGCTACTCGGCGTTCTCGGGCCTGAGCCTGACCGGCAGCTACACCACCGGCGGTGGCGGCACGCAGACCTACAGCAACGCCACCGACTACACGATCAGCGACAACGCCACCGTCGACAGCCCGATCACGGTGTCCGGCCGCAGCGGCAACGCGCCGACCAACGCCTCGGTCACCGTCGCCATCGTGCACACCTACCAGGGCGACCTGAAGGTGGACCTGGTCGCGCCCGACGGCAGCCTCTACAACGTGCACAACCGCACCGGCGGCAGCGCGGACAACGTCAACAAGACGGTGACGTTCAACCTGTCGAGCGAAGCGCTCAACGGCACGTGGAAGCTGCGCGTGAACGACAACGCATCGGGCGACACCGGCTACATCAACAGCTGGTCGGTGACGTTCTGATCTGAAGTTGTGACCAAACCCGCTCCCGGCACGCGCCGGGAGCGGGGATTTCCTGCCGCGGCGCACGGATCGGCGCAGCGCATCGCGTCCGATGCGCGTCGCGGGGAAGGACACCCATCCACGCAGGAGGACATACGTATGAACCGCAGGATTTCCATGCATT
Source organism: Lysobacter sp. FW306-1B-D06B (assembly GCF_038446665.1). Taxonomy (NCBI): domain Bacteria; kingdom Pseudomonadati; phylum Pseudomonadota; class Gammaproteobacteria; order Lysobacterales; family Lysobacteraceae; genus Lysobacter; species Lysobacter sp. FW306-1B-D06B. The sequence goes on from NZ_CP151802.1 coordinate 1,860,511, forward strand.
CGCGCGTGCTGGTCGCGACCGGCGCGCTGCTGCTGTGCGGCACCGCGATCTCCGCCGAGCCGCTGTTTCTGGGCCCGGCGCAGGTGCAGTCGGCCTCGGCCACCACCGCCGGCCGCCTGGCCGCCAACGCCACCACCACCTCGTTGCGCGCGCTGCGCACCAACCCCGCGGCGGTGAGCGAGAGCAACGCCGAGATCGGCCTCGACCTCGGCCTGCGCAACGTCAACGCCGTGCTCGAAAAGGCGCAGGCGCAGCCCGACGGCAGCCTGGTCTGGATCGGCCACGTTCGCGAAACAGCCAAGGCGCGCACGATGACCGCGCGCGAAGTGAAGCACGACGAGAACAACTCCGTGATCCTGGTGAGGCGGGGGCAGGGCATCACCGGCAACGTGCGCGTGAATGGCCAACTCTACCGCATCCGCCCGCTGCCCGACGGCAGCCACGCGGTGATCGAAGTCAACGAGCGGGCGATGCCGCCGGATCATCCCAGCGCCTTCGGTGATCTTCCGCAGATCAACATGGAACCGCCCGCCGGACGCGTCGGCGCGCTCGCCATCGATCCTGGCCCAACGGCGACGATCCGCGTGCTGGTCGTGGCGACCAGCGCCGCCGTCTCCGCCTACGGCGGCGACATGCAGGCGCTCGCGCAGCTGGCGGTGGCCGAGTCCAACCAGGGCTACGTCAACTCGAACGTCGGCATCAACCTGGAACTGGCAGGTTACAGCAGCGTCACCTACAACGACGTCGGCATGAGCACCGACCTGTCGCGCTTCCGCGGCACCAGCGACGGCTACATGGACACCATCCACGCGCTGCGTGACAGCAATGCGGCCGACGTTGCGGTGCTGATCGGCAATGACAGTTCCGCCTGCGGCCTGGCGTCGGGCATCGGCTCCAGCGCGACGACGGCGTTCGCGACCGCGTACTGGGATTGCGCCACGGGCTATTACTCGTTCGCGCACGAAATCGGCCACCTGCAGTCGGCACGGCATGATCCCGCGACCGATCCGAGCACCTCGCCCTACGCCTACGGCCACGGCTACCGCGCGCCCAACAACGCGTGGCGCACGATCATGGCCTACGACTGCACCAGCGGCTGCCCGCGCCTGAACTACTGGTCGAACCCGGACGTCACCTACCAGGGCGTCGCGATGGGCACGGCGGCCACCAGCCACAACCAGCGCGTGCTGGTGAACACCAAGGCGACCATCGCGGCCTTCCGCGGCGGCGGTGGTGGCGGCACGCAGACCTACAGCAACGCCACCGACTACACGATCAGCGACAACGCCACCGTCGACAGCCCGATCACGGTGTCCGGCCGCAGCGGCAACGGCCCGGCGAGCGCGTCGATCGCGGTGAACATCGTGCACACCTACCGCGGTGACCTGAAGGTCGACCTCGTCGCGCCCGACGGCACGCTCTACAACATCCACAACCGCACCGGCGGCAGCGCGGACAACCTCGTCGGCACCTATACGAAGAACCTGACGAGCGAGCCGCTCAACGGCACCTGGAAGCTGCGCGTGAACGACAACGCCGGCGGCGACACGGGCTACATCAACAGCTGGAGCATCACGTTCTGAAGGCGACTCCAGCAAGTCGCATGGCGCCCCGCTGAGGGGCGCCTTCTCGACGCGGCCGTGCAGGGCGGCCGCTGTCGATCGAGGTCCGTGGCGATCGCCCCCTTTCGCAGCCGCATTTGCGGCGGCGACGCCACCATCGTCGGTTGTCGCAGCGCGAGCGTCATGACGCCACGCCGCTTCGACCTTTCCCCGCCGCGCAACGCGGCATTGAATGGACTTATGGGGTGAATCGAGATGTCCTCACGCAACCTGTGCTCCAACCGCATGCGCCTGCATGCTCTGGCCACCGCGACCGCGGTGATCCTCTCGTGCGCCTGCGCGCCGGCCTTCGCCGCCGATCGCGTGGACTTGAGCGGCCTCGCATCGGCGCCGACGCACGACCGTTTCATCGTCAAGTACCGCGACGGCAGCGCGCCGCGCGCCAACGCCGCCAACATGAAGCGCGCGCTGGATGCCGCCGCTTCGTTGGGCGTGGGTGGCAAGGCCGTCGGCCTGCAACAGCTGCGCAGTCTGTCGGTCGGCGGTGAACTCGTGCGCGCCGATCGCAAGCTGGATCGCGCAGAAGCCGAACAGCTGATGCGCCAGATCGCCGCGGACCCCAACGTCGAATTCATCGAAGTCGACCGTCTGCTCCAGATCGCGCTCACGCCGAACGACCCGCGCTATCCCGAGCAATGGGGCTACCAGGACAGCGACGCAGGCATCCGCGCGAACGAAGCCTGGGACAGCGCCAGTGGCACGGGCGTGGTGGTCGCGGTGCTCGACACGGGCATTACCAGTCATAGCGACCTCAACGCGAATGTCATCGCCGGCTACGACTTCGTCAGCGATGCGACCGCCGCGCGCGATGGCAACGGCCGCGATTCCAATCCCGCCGACCAGGGCGACTGGTACAGCGCGGGCGAATGCGGGCAGATTGTCGGTTCCAATTCAAGCTGGCACGGCACGCATGTGGCCGGCACGGTCGCGGCGCGCACCAACAACGGCGTCGGCGTGGCCGGAACGGCGTTCAACGCACAGATCCAGCCCGTGCGCGTGCTGGCCAAGTGCGGCGGCAGCATTTCCGACATCGCCGATGCGATCACCTGGGCCTCGGGCGGCACGGTGAGCGGCGTTCCTGCGAATGCGACCCCGGCGGAAGTGATCAACCTCAGCCTGGGCGGCGGCGGTTCGTGCAGCGCGACGATGCAGAACGCGATCAACGGCGCTGTCAGCCGTGGCACCACGCTCGCCATCGCCGCGGGTAACAGCAACGCCAACACGTCCGGCTTCACACCGGCCAACTGCAACAACGTCATCGCCGTGGCGGCCATCACCAGCACCGGCCAGCGTTCCAGCTTCTCCAACTACGGCGCCTTGATCGACATCGCCGCGCCGGGTTCGAGCATCCTGTCCACGCTCAACGCCGGCACCACGACGCCGGGCGCGGAGAGCTACGCCAGCTACAACGGCACGTCGATGGCGGCACCGCACGTGGCCGGCGTGATCGCGCTGCTGCAGTCGGTGGCGGCGACGCCTAAAACGCCGGCGGAAGTGGAGCAGATCATCAAGACGAACTTCCGTCCGTTCCCGGTCACGCCGTCGCAGACGATCGGCCCGGGCATCCTCGACGCCAAGGCGGTGGTCGACGCGGCCGGCGGTGGTGGCGGAAACACGCCGCCGACGGCGAACTTCAGCTTCACCACCAGCGGCCTTACGGCGACCTTCACCGACAGCTCCAGCGATACCGACGGCAGCATCGTCTCGCGCAGCTGGAACTTCGGCGACGGCACCACGTCGACCGCGACGAGTCCGAGCAAGACCTACGCCTCGGCCGGCACGTACACGGTCACGCTCACCGTTACCGACGACGATGGCGCGACGAACACGAAGACCTCGTCGGTCACGGTGGGAAGCACCGGAGGTCCGCAGACGTACACCAACGGCACCGACTTCCCGATCAACGACAACGCCACGGTGGAAAGCCCGATCTCCGTCTCCGGCCGCACCGGCAACGCGCCGACCAACGCATCGGTCAGCGTGAACATCGTGCACACCTATCGCGGCGACCTGCGCGTGGATCTGGTCGCGCCCGATGGCAGCGTCTACAACCTGCACAACCGCACCGGCGGAAGCGCGGACAACCTCGTGCAGACGTACTCGCGCAATCTGTCGACCGAGGCGCTCAATGGCACTTGGCGGTTGCGTGTGAACGACAACGCCAGCCTGGATACGGGCTACATCAACAGTTGGTCGATCACGTTCTGACGGCTATAAAAGCAATTTCGAGTTTGGTACGGGGCCCCGGCGGAAACGTCGGGGCCCCTGTTTTTTAGGCGCTTTTTTGAGAAGTAGTGTGCACCGGGCTGATACATATTCGCCTTCTCTCGGGACCATGGCGCGGGGAAGATCGACGCGTTCGTCTATCAATGCCCCGCATTGAATCATCAGGGGGGGCTTCCGGTCTTGAGAGATGGTTGCATGGGCCAGTGCATCGCGAAGACGCGATGACGCAGGGGCTGGTTCCCATGCTGTTGCGACCCATGCCTCCCGATCCGGTTCGTTCCCAGACATGGCGGGGAGTCCGGTTGTCCAGAAGGAAGGAGTCCGCAAGATGCACGGTCGTTCCCGTAGTTCCCTTTGCACGCGTTTGATGGCGATCGCCATCGTGGCGGCGTGGCCATCGTTATCGACGGCAACTGCGCTCGCGCAGGCGCGTGTCGATGTCTCGGGCCTCGAGTCCGGCGCGACCTATGAGCGCTTCATCGTGAAGTATCGGGATGGAAGTCCCGAAGCCATGAGCGCCGCATCACGCGAGCGCGCGCTCTCCACCGCTGCAGCGCGCAGCACGCGTGGCACAGCGGTGGGCCTGTCACAATTGCGACGCACGGCCCTGGGCGCGGACGTGGTCGTCACCCGCAACAGGCTCGACCGGGTCGAAGCGGAAGGGCTGATGCGCCAGATCGCCGCCGATCCGAACGTCGAGTACGTCGAGGTCGACCGCCTCAACTATCCGACCCTGACCCCCAACGACCCCAACTACAGCCTGCAGTGGGGTTACTCCGGAACGTACGGCATCCGCGCCAACGTCGCGTGGGATGTGACCCAGGGAGCGGGATCGGTGGTCGCGGTGCTGGACACCGGCATCACCAGTCACAGCGACCTCAACGCCAACGTGCTGCCGGGCTATGACTTCGTCACCGACATCACCATGGCAAATGACGGCAACGGGCGCGATGCCAACGCCAGCGACCCGGGCGACTGGGTGGCGGCGAATTCGTGCGGTTACGCGCATGCGGCACGGAACTCCAGCTGGCACGGAACCCACGTCGCCGGAACCATCGCCGCCGTCACGAACAACGGGAAGGGCGTGGCTGGCGTAGCGCCCGCGGCGAAGATCCTTCCCGTGCGCGTGCTGGGCAAGTGCGGTGGCTATACGTCCGACATCGCCGATGGCATCGTCTGGGCCTCCGGTGGCACGGTCGCGGGCGTACCGGCCAACGCCAATCCCGCCGAAGTCATCAACATGAGCCTCGGCGGCACCGCCGCATGCGGTGCTACGTACCAGAACGCGATCAACAGCGCCGTTAGCCGCGGAACCACGGTGGTCGTGTCCGCGGGCAACTCGAACGCCGATGCGTCCACTGCAACCCCGGCAAACTGCAACAACGTGATCGCGGTGGCAGCCACCACCAGCGCCGGTGTGCGATCGAGCTTCTCCAACCATGGTTCGCTGGTCGATATCGCCGCGCCGGGCTCGGACATCCTGTCCACCCTCAACAGCGGTACAACCGCACCGGGGACCGAGTCCTACGCCACCTACCTAGGCACGTCGATGGCAGCGCCCCATGTGTCGGGCGTGGTGGCTCTGATGCAGGCGGCGTCTGCGACGCCGAAGACGCCGGCGCAGATCGAAGCCATCCTCAAGAGCACCGCCACGCCGTTCGCCTCGATACAGTCGCCGGCAATCGGCCCCGGCATCGTCAACGCGCGGCTCGCGGTGGACACAGTGCATCCGCCGGTGGTGCCGCCGGTGTTGCCGTCTGTCGTCGCGCTCGTCAAGGGTGTGCCCGTCACAGGGATTCTTGCTCCTGCTGGCGATGAGCGACTTTTCACGTTCAATGTTCCGGCCGGTGCGACCAACCTGACATTCAAGCTGTCCGGCGGCGCCGGCGACGCGGACATGTACGTCAAGTTTGGCGACTGGCCCACGACCACGAGCTTCGACTGCAGGCCCTACCAGAGTGGAAACAACGAAACCTGCTCGTTCGCCACACCGCAGCCGGGTACGTACTTGGTCAAGGTCAGGGCCTACTCCGCGTTCTCGGGCGCGAGTCTGGTAGCCGACTACGTCCTGCCCGTCACCTCCACGACTTTGAACAAGGGCGTGCCTGTCACCGGGCTGTCGGCGGCTGCCGGTACTGAACGCAAGTACACGTTCGCCGTTCCGGCCGGCGCGAGCAACCTGACGTTCAAGCTCTCTGGTGGCACAGGCGACGCGGACATGTACGTCAAGTTCGGCAGTGCCCCCACCACCACGATTTACGACTGCAGGCCGTACCTGGGCGGCAACAATGAAACGTGCACCTTCGCCGCGCCGCAGGCGGGTACCTACCACGTCATGGTCAGGGCGTACTCCGCCTTCTCCGGGGCGAGCTTGGTGGCCGACTATGCCGCGGCGCCCAGCGCCGTGACCTATTCCAACGCCACCCGCTACAACATCCTCGACTTGACGACCATCGAGAGCCCGATCGTCGTGTCGGGTCGCAGCGGTAACGCGTCGGCGAGCACGCCGGTCACGGTCAACATCATCCACACGTACCAGGGCGATCTGAAGGTGGACCTGGTGGCGCCCAACGGCACGCTGTACAACCTGCACAACCGAACCGGGTACAGCACGGACAACGTGCAGAAGACGGTGACGCTGAACCTGTCGGCACATCCGCTCAACGGCACGTGGAAGCTGCGCGTCTACGACGGCGCGGGCGGCGACACGGGGTACCTGCAGAACTGGTCGATCCGCTTCTGATCGACGCCGAGCACCAATCAATGCCCGCTCCTTCGGGGGCGGGCATTGTCGTGTGAAGGGTTAGCGACTCAGCCGATCGGCTCGAAGCGATTCGCCGCGACGTTCTTGCGCACTTCCAGTGGATTCCAGATGCGGCCGTTCATGGCGATGTACACGCCCGGCGGCAGCGACTGCACGGCACCGACCGCGCAGCCGACGTTGAACTCCGCGTCCGAGCCGCGGAAGCGCGCCGGGCTCAGCGCGCCGGTGAGGACGATCGTCTTGCCCTCCAGGCTGGCGAGCACCTTGGCCGTTTCCACCATGGTGTCGGTGCCGTGGGTCAGCAATACGTGCTTGACCGGCTGGGCGGCGATGGTCGCGCGGATCAGCTCGCGGTCGTCGGCGGTGATGTGCAGCGAATCCTTGCGCAGGATCGGGATCACGTTGAACTGGAATGCGACGCCCAGCTCACGCAGGATGCCGCCGATCTGCGGTTCGCCGATCTGGTAATCCGACTTGTCGTCGAAGTAGATCTTGTCGATCGTGCCGCCGGTGGTGACGATGCAGAGCTGGTCCATCGTGGAATGCGCGCGCGTGGAAGACGGCCGAAATTATACCGGCCGCACCGCCGCCCGCGCCCTCAGCCCTTGCGCGCGAACCGCGCCCGCAGGCCGGGCAGGCTCGCGGAGAAGACCACCACGATGGCCAGCACGACCTCGGTCAGGGCGAAGCCGCGTTCGGCCGGGCGCGACCAGGCCACCATCACGCCATGGCTGAACCACGCCAGGGCCAGCACACCGGCCCAGAACGACGCCGCGCGCATCCGGCGCAGCACGCCGGCGGCCAGGGCCAGCGGCGGCAGGGCGAACACCAGCAGTTCGGCGACGGGCGAGGCATCCGCCGCGAACCACGCGATGAACAACGCGGTCAAGGCGAGCAGGGCGATGACCAGCACGTGTCGCGCGTTCATGCCGCCACCTTCGCCACCAGCGTCGCCAGCCGGCGGCCGAGCGCGCGCGCCAGCTGCGCCTCTTCATCGGTCGGCTGCGGGTCGTCGTCGTTGCCGGCCACGTGCGAGGCGCCGTAGGGCGTGCCGCCGCTGCGCGTGGTGCTCAGCGCGGGCTCGGTATAGGGAATGCCCATCAACACGCAGCCGTGGTGCAGCAGGGGCACCATCATCGTCAGCAGAGTGGATTCCTGGCCGCCATGCATGGTCGCGGTGGAGGTGAACACCGCCGCGGGCTTGCCCACCAGCGTGCCGCTGGTCCATTCGCCGACCAGGCCGTCGAGCCAGTGCTTCACCGGCGCGGCCATGTTGCCGAAGCGCGTCGGGCTGCCGAGCGCGAGTCCGGCGCATTCGACCAGATCGCGTGGTTCGACATACGGGGCACCGTCTTCCGGCACCGGCGGCGCGGCGGCCTGCGTGACAGCGGCCACGGGTGGCACGGTGCGGATGCGCGCGCTCACGCCCTCGACCTCGCCGATGCCGCGCGCAATCTGTCGCGCCAACCGTGCCACGGAACCGCCGCGGCTGTAGTAGAGCACCAGGATCTCGGGCATCGCGTCCTCCTTCAGGGCGCACAGGATAACGGCAACGCCGTGATGTGCAGGCACCGCCGGCCGCGGCGCGCCATGACCCCGCTACCTGCGCCCATCGGTTACCCTCCGGCGCATGGACCCGCTGGATACCTTGTACCGATGGAGCGAACGCGCGCGCGACCGCGCCCGCGTCGGCACCTTCTTCCGTTTCCTCGCGCGGCGTTTCCTCGAGGACAACCTGTTCCAGGCGGCGGGCGCGCTGGCCTACACGACGGTGTTCGCGCTGGTGCCGCTGTCGATGGTGGTCTTCGGCGTGCTGTCGGCGTTCCCGGTGTTCGGCGAATGGAGCGACAAGCTCAGCGACTACATCTTCTCCAACTTCGTGCCCAGTGCGGCGCGGTCGGTGGAGGCGTACCTGAAGCAGTTCTCGGCCAACGCAGGCCAGCTCACCGCCGCAGGCGTGATCGCGCTGGTGGTGTCGCTGCTGATCACGCTTAACGGCGTGGAGTCGGCGTTCAACCGGATCTGGCGGGTGAAGTCGGGGCGCCCGCGGATCGGACGTTTCCTCGTGTACTGGACGGTGCTGACCCTCGGCGCGCTGATGGCCGCCGCCAGCCTGGCGTTGTCGGCGAAGTTCTTCGCGATGTCGATGTTCGAAACCGAAGCCGGTCGAACGCTGCAGACCGCGATGCTGCGCCTGTCGCCGATGACGCTGGAGTTCCTCGCCTTCGCGGCCATCTACCGCGTCGTTCCGCATCGCACGATCCACTGGCGCCACGCCTTCGCCGGCGCGGCGCTGGCGGCGGTGTTGTTCGAAATCGTGAAGTGGGGCATCAGCCTGTACCTGGGCAACTTCGGCTCCTACTCGAAGATCTACGGCACGCTGGCCTTCGTGCCGATCTTCCTGCTGTGGATCTACATGAGCTGGGTGGCGATCCTGCTGGGCGCGTCGCTGGCCTCGTCGATGTCCGAGTTCCGCTATCAGCCCGTCGGCATGCGCCTGCCGCTGGGCTTCGAGATCTACGGCCTGCTGCGGCTGCTCGCGCGTTTCGACGAAGCGCGAAAGCACGGGCGCGGGCTGCACAGCGACCAGATCGAGAACCTGGAGCCCATGCTGACCGATGCGCTGGTGCAGCAGATGCTGGCGCAGCTGGACACGATCAACGTGGTGCGCCGTGCCGAGACCGGCGAATGGATACTCTCCCGCGATCTGGACGAACTCTCCCTGGCCGAGCTGTACGAAGCCTGCCAGTTGCGAATCCCCGTCGCCGAAGCGGTGCTGCCGTGCCGTGACGATTCCCTGGGGCGCTCGGCCATCGCCGCGCTCGACGAACTGCGCCTTCCCCTGCGCGAGCTGCTCAAGCGGCGCGCATCCTCCATCCATGCCGACGAGGTCTGACATGTCCAGCCGTGTGCCCACGGTTTCCCTCCTTGTCGTCGCGCTCGCTGCGGCGATGCTGCTTGCCGCGTGCAAGCAAAAGCCCGCCGACACCGACCTGGCCGCGCCGCAAACGCCCGCCGACACCGGCGCGCTGACCCTGCCGCAACCCGCCGAACAGCCGCGCACGGAAAGCGATGTCGACGTGCCCAAGCTCACCATCGCCACGGTCGATGGCCAGCAGTACGACTTGGCCGCGCGCCGGGGCAAGTGGGTGGTGGTGAACTTCTGGGCGACGTGGTGCAAGCCGTGCCTGAAGGAAATGCCCGAGTTGTCGGCGCTGGACGCGATGCGCGAGCACATCGAGGTCGTCGGCCTGGCCTACGAGGACATCACGCCGGACGACATGAAAGTGTTCCTGAAGCTGCACCCGGTGGTGTACCCGATCGCGGTGGTGGATACGTTCAACCCGCCGGCCGATTTCGCCACGCCGCGCGGATTGCCGATGACCTACCTGATCGCGCCGGACGGCAAGGTCGCCGACAAGTTCCTCGGTCCGATCACGGCCAAGGACATCGAAGCGGCGATCACGAAGGCCGGAGGGCCGAAGGCCGGGCAGTCGTGAGCGCGGCGCGCTTCATCGTCAGCGGCAAGGTGCAGGGCGTGTTCTTCCGCGCGTCCGCGCGCGAGGAAGCGCTGCGGCTGGGCCTGCGCGGCTGCGCGAAGAACCTGCCCGACGGCCGCGTCGAGGTGATCGCGGCAGGCGAGGAAACGGCCCTGGATGACCTCGCCGCCTGGCTGCGCGAAGGCCCGCCGATGGCGCGCGTGGACGATCTGGAACGCTTGCCCGCGCGCGATGAGGAAGTGGGCGAGGGCTTCACGACCGCGTGAGCGGTACGCGACGCTTCAACCCGCCAGGCCCGACAGCGTGCCTTCGTGCAGGTTCGTCCAGTCCGGGTCGCGTTCGGTGGTGACGTCGATCGGCAGGCGCACGTCGCCCTGCGGAATCGCCCGCAGTGCCCGCGCGAACGCACGTACGTCGGCGCCGTAGAACAACCATTGGCGATCGCCATCGTGCGTGATCACGGCGGCGAGCACGGCGGTCTGGTCCGGTTCGACCGCGGCGATGAGCCAATCCTCGAACACGCCCATCTGTTCGCTGGCCGTGCGGTCGGGCATGCCGGCCGCATTGGGCGCGTAGTGCCAGACCACCCGCATCAGGTGCGGGTAGGCGCTCACGTCGGGGTGTTCGCGAAAGTCCTCGCGGAAACGCAGGAACAGCGGATGCCCCTCGCATTCGCCTTCGGCCAGCGTCCAGCGATCGGCGGCGACGATCTGCGCCACCGTCATCGGCGTGGCGCCCGTGGCGGGCGACATCGGCAGGAGCATCAGCCCGACCAGCAGCAGATGCTTCATCGGCACGATTCAGGCCGAATCGCGTTGCAGCTGCGGCCAGCCTTCGCCGAGCGAATCCGACAGCCGTTGCCTGTGCACCCATTCGCCGCGCGTGTTGTACAGCAGGTAGAGCCCGATGGCGGTGCCCAGTGGAATCAGCGGCAGCATCATCACGCCCAGCACGGTGGATGCCGTGCGCGCCCACGATCGGCACTGCTCCGCGCCCGACGCGACGGCGAAGTGCACGGCGGCCAGCACCGCGAACGGCGCCGCCAGCGCCAACGCACCCAACAGCGGTGCCTGGCGTGTCATCAGGTAAGCGAAAATCGCGGCCATCACCGCGATGACGCAATGGATCCCGGCGACGGTGCGATGCGCGTGCGCCGCCCTGGCTTGCTGTTCCATGACGATCCCCCTTGGTCGTGCCCAGAACCTGCCGGTCGGCCGTGCCTACCCCAGCGCAGCCCGTCCCCAACCAGCCCCCACCGCACTGTATGGCCCTGCGAGGCTGCCGGTAAAGGCATCGGGCTGCCGGTCGTCGGGAGGCGCGGCCTCAGTCGCGCGTCGGCGCGATGGGCTTGAGTACCGTGTAGCGCTCCTTCCGGGGCTTTCCTTCCAGTGGCGGGAACTCGACCGTGTGCTCCGGCACGCGCTTGTCGGGCATGCGGTCGAGCAGATTCCGGATCAGCGCCAGGCGACCGCGCCGCTGGTCGTTGAACTCGACCAGCGTCCACGGCGCGTGCTCGGTGTGGGTGGCCTTGAGCATCGCTTCGCGGGCGCGGGTGTAGTCGTCGTAATGCTCGCGCGAGGCGACGTCGATGGGCGAGAGCTTCCAGCGCTTGAGCGGATCGAGCAGACGTTCGGCGAAGCGCTCCTCCTGCTTGGCCTGGTCGCAGCACAGCCAGTACTTGATCAGCACGATGCCGTCGTCCACCAGCAGTTGCTCGAACACCGGCGCCTGGCGCAGGAACGTGCGCACCTGCTCGGTGTCGGCATAGCCCATCACTTTCTCGACGCCGGCGCGGTTGTACCAGCTGCGGTCGAACAGCGCGATTTCGCCGGCACCCGGAAGGTGCGGCATGTAGCGCTGGAAATACCACTGGCCCATCTCGCGCTCGGTCGGGCGGGGCAGGGCGACGATGCGGCATTGGCGCGGGTTGAGGTGCTCGGCGATGGCGTCGATGGCGCCGCCCTTGCCGGCGGTGTCGCGACCTTCGAACAGCACTACCAGCCGCTTGCCGGTGTCGCTGAGCCAGCGCGCCATTTCGACGAGTTCGACCTGCAACGGCTCCAGCGCCGCGTCGTATTCCTTGCGCTTGAGCTTGGCCATCACCCGGCGCTCCGCCGGCGGCGTGGACGCGAGGCCGTGCCGGCCGCACTCGCCGATGCCGTGCGCTTGCGCGTGCCGGCCATGCTGCGCGCGACTTCCAGCAGCGCGCCCTGCTGGCGCGTGTCGAGCGCACGGTAGGCGGCGAGCAGGTCGTGTTCGCCCTGGGTGCGCGCGGGATCGAAGGTGCTGGCCAGTTCGGCGAGCAGTGCGCCGGCCGGTACGCCGAATGCGCGCGCCAGGGCGTCGAGCTGTTCGCGCCCGGGCAGCTTCTCGCCCTTGAGCCAGGCGCTGACCGTGGCGACGCCGGCGCGCGGGATCGCGGTGGCGATGTCGGCGGCGCTCATGCCGCTGGCTTTTGCGAGCAAACGCAGGGTGGTGTCCAGCGGCATGTCCTCACTCCATCACAGCGATGACGACGTGGTTGCGACGATGGCGCCGCGTCGGTGATGCGCGCGTCAGCGTTCGCGCAGGCGCGGGCGCAGCGTGGCCAGGTTGCAGGGCTTGGTGCGCGAATCCAGCTGCGCGTGGATGATCTTCTCCCACGCGGTGCGGCAGGCCGAGGTCGAGCCCGGCAGCGCGAACACGAACGTGCCGTTCGCCAGCCCCGCGAAGGCGCGCGACTGCAATGTCGAGGTGCCGATCTCGTCGAAGCTGACCGCACGGAACAGCTCGCCGAAGCCGGGCATTTCCTTGTCGAGCAGCGGCAGCAGCGCTTCGGGCGTGGAGTCGCGACCGGTGAAGCCGGTGCCGCCGGTGACCAGCACGCCATCGACGCCCTCGTCGGCGATCCAGCGCGAGACGACCGCGCGCAGCTGATAGCGGTCGTCGCGCAGCAGCGCGCGTTCGGCGAGGCGATGTCCGGCGTCGGTAAGCGCCTGCACGAGGTAATCGCCCGAGCTGTCCTCGGCCAGCGTGCGCGTGTCGGACACGGTAAGCACGCACAGGTTCAGCGGGATCAATTCTGCGGTGGCGGTCATGCGGGCAGCCTACTCCTTCACGTTGGGGGACGATGCCATGCGCTGCACGGCGTCGGTGAAATCTCGGGCGAAGCCGGCCATGTCGAACAGCCCACCTTCACGCCGACGTTGTGCCAGTTCCGCGCGCAGCGCCTGCAATGCCTGTGGATCGCGCGCCAGTGAAACCGCGCGGGCGACGAACGCTTCGTCGCTGTCGACGTTCATCGCCTGCATTCCCAGATGATGGTTGAGGCTGCCGGCCACGCGCGCGGCAAAGGTTTCGCCCGGTCGCGTCAGCACGGGACAGCCGGCCCACAGCGCGTCGGATGCGGTGGTGTGCGCGTTGTACGGTCCGGTGTCGAGGAACAGGTCGGCGTGCTGCAGGCGTGCCATGTAGTCGGCATGCGGCTGCTTGGGCATGAACACCAGGCGCTGCGGATCCACGCCCTGCGCCTGCGCGGCCGCGCGCAGGCGCGCATCGGCGCGGCCCGGGCCGGAGAGCAGCCACAGCACGCTGCCGGGAACGTCGCGCAGGACCGCGAACGCGCGCGCCATGCTGCGTGGATTGAGCTTGTAGCTGTTGTTGAAGCAGCACAGCACGACGCCGCCACCTTTGTGGTCGCGTTCGGGAAGCCCGCATTCCGTGCGCGAGGGCGGCGCGTGAATCGCCCGCGTCGTGTCGGACGGCTGGAAGCAGCGCGGCAATCGCACGATGTTCTCGCTGAAGTCGCGCGTCATCGACTCCGGCAACACGAAGCCATCGGCCAGCACGAGGTCGATCCATGGCGCGCCCGACGTGCCGGGATAGGCGAGCCAGTTCACCTGCACGCGCGCCGGACGCATCGCCAGCACTTCCGGCGTGCCGCCGCCGCCCCAGCCGCGCAGGTCGAACAGGACGTCGATGTCGGCTTCGCGGATGCGCTGTGCGATGCGCGCGTGCGGTTGCCGCGACACGTCGTGCAGCGTGTGCGCCGCGGCGTGCAGTCGACGGCGGATCGGGCTGCCGTCGTCTTCGTTCAGCGCGAACAGATGCAGGTCGAGTGAATCCAGTTCACGCAGTTGTTCGAACAGCGCGACCGTCAGTAACCCGGTCGGATGCGCGCCGAAGCCGTTGGAAAGGAAACCGACGCGCAGTCGTTCGCGATTTCGCGCCGGCGCGGGCGGCAAGGGGCGCGTCTGTCGTGCGATCTCGCCGGCGCGCAGACGCGCGCAGCGCAGTTGCTCCGCAGCGCTGGCGTCCTCGCTGAGGAAGGCGAAGGGTTCCACCGCGGCGGTGCCCCGGTTCACGGCCTCGCGCACCTGTGCGGCGAGGGCGTCGAGGTCGCGCCAGTCGCACAGGCGTCGCCGCCATGCCAGCAGGTACGCGGCGATCTGCGGTTCGTCCGGCGCCAGCGCATGCGCACGCGCGTAGGCGTCGGCGGCGGGTTCGGCTTCGCCGGTGTCTTCCAGCGCATGGCCGAGCCACACGGCGATGCCGGGATGGTCCGGCGCGTTGTCGGCGGCGGCGCGCAGGCTGGCGACGGCCTCCGCGCGGCGGCCCTGCATCCATTGCGCGCGGCCCAGCCGCGCCAGGGCTTCCGGATGGCCCGGGCGCAACGCGAGCGCGCGCCGCGCCGCCGCTTCGCCGGCGACGGCATCACCGTGGTCGAGTTCGTGCTCGGCCAGCAGGATCCAGGCGAAGCCGTCGCCCGGGTTGCGCTCCAGAGCGCGGCGCAGTTCGACGCGCGGATCGGCGGCGTGGTTCATCGGCTCAGGCGGCTTCGTAGAGCCACGCTTCCAGGCCGGATGCCAGGCGCACGCGTACGCGGCGATAGTCGCCGGCTTCGTAGGCGTCGGCGCGCTCCAGTTCGGCGCCGCTCAGGCGCAGCACCATGCCCGGCACGCGATCGGCGGCGTCGCCCGTCGCATGCACGACGGGATGTCGCACCACGCCGCTGGCGTCTACGGCGGCGGAATCGCGTTCTTCCAGCCAGTCCATGCGGTAACCCGGCAATGCGTCGGCCGTGCCGACGAAGCTGCGGCCGAACAGGCGGCGCTGCACGTCGACGTGTTGAAGCGTGCCGTAGGAGAAGACCAGCTCGTCGTGCGGCGCGAGTGCGGCCGGCGCGAACGACAGCGAGTACCACTGCGTCTGCGCTTCTTCCCATCCGGCCGCGCGGTACAGCGCGCGAGCGGTCGCGTTGTCCTGCGTGGTTTCCAGCGTGATTCCGACCGCGCCGTCGGCCCTGGCGAAATCCGCCGCCGCGTCCAGCAGCGCCTTGCCGACACCGCCGCGGCGCGCGTCGGCATCGACGTAAAGGTCGTTGAGGATCCACAGCCGCCCGGTGCGTACCGAGGAGAACGTCGGGTAGAGCTGGGTGAAACCGAGCGCCCGGCCGTCGTCGCTGGCCAGCAGGATCACCGATTCTTCCGTGAGCAGCCGCGCTTCGAGGAAACGACGGCCGCGCGCCTCGTCCGAGGGCTGTGCGTAGAAGCGGCGGTAGGCGTCGAACAGCGGGACGACCGTGTCGAGGTCGTCGAGGGTGACGCGCTTGATCGCGAGGGGCATCGGGGGTGTCCGGCTCGTAGGCTGCGGACGATTGTAGCTTTGTCGCACTTCCCTTCTCCGTGCGGAGGAACGGAGGCCGGAGGAGGGGGAACGGAACGAAGCGAGCGAACGCGCAGTGCATTACCACCGATGGTTTGGCGTAGTCGCTGCGTTGCCCCTCACCCCAACCCCTCTCCCGGTGGGAGAGGGGCTCGACTCAGGCTTCGTGTGTCAGCCGCGCCAGTTCGTCCGCCTGGTGCTCGTGCTGCAAGCGGCCGACCAGTTCGTCCATGTCGCCCTGGATCACGTTCGGCAGGTCGTACAAGGTGAGCCCTTCCACGCGGTGGTCGGTGATGCGGCCCTGCGGGAAGTTGTAGGTGCGGATGCGCTGGCTGCGGTCGCCGCTGCCGACCTGCAACTTGCGCGTGGCGGCCTGCGCGGCGGCGGCCTTGGCGGCCTGCGCTTCGGCCAGGATCGCGCTCAGGCGCTTCATCGCCTTGTCGCGGTTGGCGTGCTGGCTGCGTTCGGTCTGGCTTTCCACCACCACGCCACTGGGAACGTGGGTGATGCGGATCGCCGATTCGGTCTTGTTGACGTGCTGTCCGCCCGCGCCGCTGGAACGGAACGTGTCGACCTTCAGGTCGGCGGGATTGATCTGGATCGGCTCACCCTCGGCTTCCAGCGGGATGATCGCCACCGTCGCCGCCGAGGTATGGATACGGCCCTGCGATTCGGTTTCCGGTACGCGCTGCACGCGGTGTGTGCCCGATTCGAACTTCAAACGAGAGTACGCGCCGCGGCCTTCCACGCGCGCGATGACTTCCTTGAAGCCGCCGTGCTCGCCGGGGCTGCTGGATTCGATTTCGACCTTCCAGCCTTGCCGCTCCGCGTAGCGCGCGTACATGCGGAACAGGTCGCCGGCGAAGATCGCCGCTTCGTCGCCGCCGGTGCCGGCGCGCACTTCCAGGTAGAGATCGCCTTCGTCGCGCGTGTCCTTCGGGATGAGGTGCGCGAGCAGTTCGGCGTCCAGGCGCTCCAGGCGTTCGTGCGCGGCGGCGATTTCTTCCTGTGCGAGTCCGGCCAGCTCGGGATCCTCGCGCATCGCTTCGGCGGCGGCGAGGTCGGCCTTGGCCTGCGCTTCGGCCTTCAGCGCGTTGGCCACCGGTTCGAGCTGCGCGAACTCGCGCGAGAAGCGGCGGAAGCGGTCCGCGTCGGCGATCACGCCGGCGTCGGAGAGCAGGCGTTCGAGTTCCTCGCGGCGTTCGGCGAGGGCTTCCAGTTTGCGACGCAGGGTAGGGGTCATGGGCCGGAATGAGCGAAGGAAGGGAAGGCACCGCGGACGCGCACAGCGTCGCTAGGCCTCCCGGTCCTCGCCCGTTCCATTGGCGTCGTCGCGGGCGGCGAACAGCTTTTCCGCGGCGCGTCCGAGATCGGCATTGCCCGTCAGCGCGGCCTCGCGCAGCGCGACGGTCGGCGCGTGCAGCAGGCGATTGGTGAGCGTGTGCGCCAGGAAGTTCAGTACCTGCGCCGGGTCCTGCCCGGCGGCCAGTTGCTGCTGTGCTTTTGCCAGCACGTCGGTCTTCGCCGCCTCGCCGTGCGCGCGCAGGCGCTTGAGCGGTTCGGTGCGGGTGCTGGCGGCCAGGGTTTCGGTGAAGCGCGCGACCTGCATTTCGACGATCGCCTCGGCTTCCGTCGCTGCTTCGCGTCGGCTGCGGCGGTTGTCTTCGATGGCGCGTTCCAGGTCGTCGACGGTGTAGAGGAACACGTCCTTCAGCTCGGCCACGTCCGGCGCGATGTCGCGCGGCACGGCGAGGTCGAGCAGCAGCATCGGCCGATGCTTGCGCGGAGCCAGCGCGGCGGCGACCTGCGCGCGACCCAGGATCGGATCGCGGCTGGCCGTGGCGGAAATCACCACGTCCGCTTCGCCCAGGTGTTTGTCGATCTCGCTCAGCGGCAGGGCGAAACCGCCGTGGCGGCTGGCGAGTTCCTGCGCATGGGCGAGCGTGCGGTTGGCGACGAGCAGGCGCTTGGCGCGCGCCTGCACGAGATGGCGCGCGGCCAGTTCGATGGTTTCGCCGGCGCCGATCATCAGCACGGTGGAGTCTTCCAGACGCGCGAAGGACTCCTGCGCCAGACGCACGGCGGCAGAGGCGACCGACACCGGATTGGCGCCGATGCGCGTATCGGTGCGCGCGCGCTTGGCGGTGCTGAAGGCGTGCTGGAACAGGCGGTCGAGCTGGCTGCCCAGCGTGCCGGCACTGCGGGCGGTGGCCCAGGCGTCCTTCACCTGGCCCAGGATCTGCGGCTCGCCCAGCACCAGCGAGTCCAATCCGGTCGCGACGCGGAACAGGTGGCGGACGGCGTCGGCATCGCGGTGGCGGTAGAGGTAGGCATGCAGGTCGCCGACGTCGTCGGGGTGCGTGGCCAGCCAGTCGGCGAGCGCCTGGCCGTCGTCATGGGAAACGGCGTACAGCTCGGTGCGATTGCAGGTGGAGAGCAGGGCGACTTCGTGCACCTGCGGCAAGGTCTTCAAGGCATCCAGCGCGGCGGGGACCGTATCGGCCGAGAACGCCACGCGTTCGCGCAGGCTGACCGGCGCGGTCTGGTGATTGATGCCTAGTACGAACAAACTCATTGACGCCGGACTCTCATTCAGGTGCTTGCGATAAGCTGCTGGCTACCCGGAAGGCCGACATTCTACCGGCCCCGTCCCGTCCCGGCTTCCATCAGGCCCGTTCGAATGCCCGTTGCCTCGCGCACGCTCCGTCCCATCTGCGCCTCCCTCCTTGTCGCGGCCATTGCTTTCACGCCGCTGCTGGCCGCCGAGAAGGCGCCAGCACCCACCCCCGATCCCACGAGCGCGTCGCTGGAGGCGTTGCTGGCGGGCGAGTTCGCGCTGCAGTCCGGCCGTCTGGACGAGGCCGCACAGGCCTACCTGGACGCCGCCCGCGAAGCCGACGACGTGGCCCTGGCCGAGCGGGCGACCCGCATCGCCCTGCTCGCCAAGGACGACAAGCGTGCCGCGCAGGCGCTGGACCTGTGGCGCAAGCAGGGCGGCGAAGGGCTCAGCCTGTCCGCCGCCGAGGCGGTGCTGGCGATCCGTCGCGGCAACGAGCGCGCCGCCCGCAAGCACCTGACCGATCTGCTGCAGTCGCCCGGCGACGCCGGCTGGCGCCAGGCGCTGGGCGTGCTGTCCGGCGGCGCGCGCGACCCCAAGCAGGCCGCGCGCCTGCTGGAAAAGCTGATCGACGCCGACCGCATCCCCAACAAGCTGCAGGCCTGGCTGGCCTTCGGCGGACTGGCGCAGGGCCTGGAGCAGCCGGCGCTGGTGGAACGCATCGTCGGCGAAGTGGTCGAGCGTTTCCCGGGCGAGGCCCGCGTCGGCCTGCTGCGCGCCAGCCAACTGCGCGAAGCCGGCAAGACCGAAGAAGCCCGAAACCTGTTGGCGACGCTGGCCAACCAGGCCGGTGACGACGTCGAACTCCGTCGCGCCATCGCCGACGAATACCACCGCCTGGGCGACTACCCTGCCGCCGA
Source organism: Lysobacter sp. FW306-1B-D06B (assembly GCF_038446665.1). Classification (NCBI taxonomy): domain Bacteria; kingdom Pseudomonadati; phylum Pseudomonadota; class Gammaproteobacteria; order Lysobacterales; family Lysobacteraceae; genus Lysobacter; species Lysobacter sp. FW306-1B-D06B. The sequence goes on from NZ_CP151802.1 coordinate 1,879,743, forward strand.
GGACGTGCTGGCCAGGGGGCCGCAGGACGACCAGACCTACGCCCTGCGCGCGGCCCTGCTGGCGCAGGCCGAGGACAAATCCGCGCTGGCGCGGCTGTACGAGGAGCTGCGCGCCAAATCCAGCGATCCGGACCCGCAGCGCCGCCTGCTGCTGGGCCAGATCGCCGAGTTCCTGGACCGTTTCGACGAAGCGCTGGCCTGGTACCGCGGCGTGCCCGGCGGCGGGCAGCGGTTGTCGGCGCGGCTTCGCGCGGCGAACGTGCTGCACGAACTCGATCGCGACGAAGAAGCCTACCGCTCGCTGCGCGAATTGCAGGCCGACGCCTCCGTCGACGACGAAGCGCGCCGCGACGCTTATCTGTTGGAAGCCTCGCTGCGCTCCAAGGACAAGGACGCGACCGGCGAGATGGACGCGTACGCGCGCGGCCTGGCGGCGTTCCCGGACGATCCGGAAGTGCTCTACGCCCGCGCGCTGAGCTGGGAGCGTCGCGACGACGTCCCGCGCGCGGAAGCCGATCTGCGCAAGATCCTCGTAGCCGAGCCCGACAATGTCGCCGCGCTCAATGCCCTGGGATACACGCTCGCCGATCGCACCACCCGTTACCAGGAAGCGCTGCAACTGATCGAACGCGCGCGCACCGCCGAGCCCGACAACGCCGCGATCATCGACAGCTACGGCTGGGTGCTCTATCGACTGGGCCGCAAGGAAGAGGCGCTGGTGGAGCTGCGTCGCGCGCTGACCCTGCAGAAGGACGCGGAAATCGCCGCGCACCTGGGTGAAGTGCTGTGGGATCTGGGTCGCAAGGACGAAGCGCGCAAGTACTTCGAACAGGCGCGCAAGATCGACCCCGACAACCGCTCGCTCAAGCGCGCGCTGGAGAAGATCGGCGAATGATGCGTGCTTCGGCTTTCCTCGCGCCTGTCCTGGCGACGTTGCTGTTGGCGGGCTGCGTCTCCCAGCCGACGCGCGCGCCGCAGGTCCTCGTCGACGAAGCACGCGCACAGGCGCAGGACCAGGTTCGCGCGAACCTGCGCGACTGGTCGCTGTCGGGCCGCATCGCCGTTTCCAACGGCAAGCAGGGCGGCAGCGGGCGGATCGACTGGCAGCAGTCGAACGACCGCTTCACCGTCTCCCTGAGCGCACCCGTGACGCGCCAGAGCTGGCGCCTCAGCGGCGACGATCGCGGCGCGCGGCTGGAGGGCATCGAAGGCGGTCCGCGCGCGAGCGACGACGTCGAAGCCATGCTGGTGCAGACCACCGGCTGGAACATCCCCGTGCGGGCGCTGGCCGACTGGGTTCGGGGCGTGGGCGCCGATGCCGATCGCTATGGCCCGGCCCAGATCGTCTACGGCGCCGGCGACCGCCCGGTCCGGCTGGTCCAGGCCGGCTGGACCATTGATTACGCCGAATGGCAGGTGGAGCCGGCCGAGCCCGCCTCGACGCCGGTCCTGCCCGCGCGCCTCACCGCCACCCGGGGCGAGGCGAAGGTGCGACTGATCGTCGATACCTGGTCGCCGGGCGAAACCCCGTGACTGCGTCGGGCCTGCGGGGCGCGGCGTGGTCGACCTGGCCGGCGCCGGCCAAGCTGAACCTCTTCCTGCGGATCACCGGCCGCCGCCAGGACGGTTACCACCTGTTGCAGACGGTGTTCAGGATCCTCGAATGGGGCGACACCCTTCGCCTGCGGGTCCGCGAGGGCGGGCAGGTGCGCCGGGCCGGGCCCTCTGTGCCCGGCGTGGAAGAGGCGGACGACCTCACGGTTCGTGCTGCGAACATGCTCAAAGATGCCGCCAATTGCAGCCTTGGTGCCGATATCGTCATCGAAAAGCGCATTCCGGCGGGCGGCGGCTTCGGCGGTGGCTCGTCGGATGCGGCGACCGTGCTCGTCGCCCTGAATGCGCTATGGAGCACGGGCCTGGATCTGGACGCCCTGGCGGCTCTGGCCCTGGAACTGGGCGCCGACGTGCCCGTCTTCGTCCGCGGTGAGAATGCGTGGGCCGAGGGGATCGGCGAGCGCCTCGCAACGATGCCGCTCGCGCCGGCGTGGTACGTGCTGGCCGATCCGGGCGTGCACGCTCCCACGGCGACTTTGTTCAAGTCCCCTGAATTGACGCGTGATGCCCCTCCCGCGACAATGTCGGACTTCGTTTCGGGTGTGCCGCTCGGGAATGCGTTCGAGCCGGTGCTGCGCGCGCGCGAGCCAGCCGTCGAGGCCGTGTTCGCTGCGCTGTCGCAGGTCGGTTCACCGCGCCTGACCGGCTCCGGCAGCGGTTGCTTCGTCGAATTCGCCACACGCGAAGCCGCCGAAGCGGCGCTGGCTGCATTGCCGACCTGGCTTCGTGCCTGGGTGGCGGAAGGGGCTCACGCCTCCCCGCTGCATCGTGCACTGGCGGACTGGGCGAAGCAGGCAACAACCGCAACACCGGCTCCCTGACGGGAACCACTGCAGGGGCGTCGCCAAGAGGCCCAAGGCACCAGGTTTTGATCCTGGCATCCGTAGGTTCGAATCCTACCGCCCCTGCCAATTCCAACCGGAACTCCACACAAGGGTCGGGCATTCGGGATTGGGGTTTCGCAAGTCGTTGTGAATCCCCAATCCCGAATCCTTGATCCCCGACCGGCCCGACCATGCAGAACGACCGCAACCTGCTGATCTTCAGCGGCAACGCCAACCGCCCGCTCGCCGAGTCGGTGTGCAAGGAACTTGGCATCCGCCTGGGCAAGGCGCTCGTCGGGCGTTTCTCCGATGGCGAAGTGCAGGTGGAGATCGAGGAGAACGTGCGTCGCCAGGAAGTGTTCGTCATCCAGCCGACGAACGCGCCCACGGCGGAGAATTTCATGGAACTGCTGGTGCTGGTGGACGCGCTCAAGCGCGCCTCGGCGGCCAGCGTGACCGCGGTGGTGCCGTACTTCGGCTACGCCCGCCAGGATCGCCGCCCGCGCTCCTCGCGCGTGCCGATCACGGCGAAGGTCGCGGCGAAGATGTTCAGCGCGGTCGGTACCGATCGCGTGCTGACGGTCGACCTCCACGCCGACCAGATCCAGGGCTTCTTCGACCTGCCGGTCGACAACGTGTACGCCTCGCCGCTGCTGCTCGCCGACATCTGGCGCGCGCACGGCACGGACAACATGGTGGTGGTCTCGCCGGACGTCGGCGGCGTGGTGCGAGCGCGTGCGATCGCCAAGCGCCTGGATGACGCGGATCTGGCGATCATCGACAAGCGCCGTCCGCGCGCCAACGTCGCCACGGTGATGAACATCATCGGTGACGTGGAAGGCAAGACCTGCGTTCTGGTCGACGACATCGTCGACACCGCGGGCACCCTGTGCGCCGCGGCGAATGCGCTCAAGGCGCAGGGCGCGACCAAGGTGGTCGCGTACTGCACGCACCCGGTGCTGTCGGGCGCGGCGATGGACAACGTGGCCAAGTCCCAGCTCGACGAGCTGGTGGTCACCGACACCATCAAGCTCTCGGACGCGGCAAAGGCGTGCAGCAAGATCCGTCAGCTCAGCGTCGCCGAGCTGCTGGCCGAGACGATCCGCCGCGTGGCATTCGGCGAATCGGTCAGCTCGCTCTACGTCGACTGATCAAAGAACCCGCGGTGACGGCTCCGGCCTTCACCGCAAACCGCTCACCTGGTCGCGGGTGAGCGTCCATCCCGCCGCGAGGCGGGTTCATTGCAAGCAAAGAGAGTTACGAAAATGTCCGAACACATCCTCAAGGCCACTGGCCGCAAGGTCGAAGGGAAGGGTGCGAGCCGCCGCCTTCGCCACGCCGCCAGCATCCCGGCCATCGTCTACGGCGGCAAGTCCGCGCCGCTGCCGATCCAGCTCGACCACGAGAAGACCTGGCTGGCCCAGCAGAACGAGTGGTTCTACTCCTCGATCCTGACGCTCGACATCGACGGCAAGTCCGAGCCGGTGCTGCTGCGTGACATCCAGCGCCATCCGTTCAAGCAAATCATCATGCACCTGGACTTCCAGCGCGTTGATCTCAACGCCGCGCTGAAGGCTTCGGTGCCGCTGCACTTCCTGAACCAGGACACCTCGCCGGCCGGCAAGGCCGCCGACGTCGTGATCACGCACGAGCTCAACGAAGTCACCGTCAGCTGCCTGCCGAAGGACCTGCCGGAGTTCATCGAGATCGACCTGTCGAAGCTGGCCGTGGGCGACATCGTCCACCTGTCCGACATCAAGCTGCCCAAGGGCGTCGAGCTGCCGGAACTGAAGCTGGGCAAGGAACACGACGTTGCCGTCGTGATCGCCAAGCACGGCCGCGTCGAGTCGGAAGAAACGACCGATGCGCCGCCGGCCGAAGTGCCGGCGACCAAGGCCGCCAAGAAGGACGAGAAGTAATCACGTCCCGACGACCCGCCCGCGCGAGCGGGCGGGTCGCCGCGTGAGTTCACGATGGCCGGTTTGCGCCTCATCGTCGGCCTGGGAAATCCCGGTGCCGAACATCTCCGGACCCGGCACAACGCCGGGTTCTGGTTTGTTGACGCCCTCGCGCAGCGCCAGGGCGTGCGCTTCGGCCTGGAATCCAAGCTGTTCGGCGAGACCGCCAAGATCGACATCGCCGGCCGGCCGCTGTGGCTGCTCAAGCCGGCCACGTTCATGAACCTCTCCGGCAAGTCGGTCACGGCAGCGCTTCGCTACTGGAAGATCGAGCCTGAGGAGATGCTGGTCGTCCACGACGAACTGGATCTCGCGCCGGGTACTGCGCGCCTGAAGTTCGACGGCGGCCACGGTGGCCAGAACGGCCTGCGCGACATCACCAAGCTGCTCGGCCACGGCAAGTACCATCGCCTGCGCGTGGGTATCGGCCATCCGGGGCACAAGGACCGCGTGACCTCGTGGGTGCTGGGCAAGCCGGGTGTCGATGACGAAGCCTCCATCCTGCGCGCCATCGCCGACGCCGACGACGTGCTGCCACTGGCGGTGGCCGGTGATTTCAACGAAGCCATGAAACGGCTGCATACGGGCAGGGATTAGGGATTGGGGATTCGGGATTCGCGAAGCGCTGCCTTTGCGAATCCCGAATCCCGAATCTCGAATCACGGAACAACAGCCATGGGCATCAAATGCGGCATCGTCGGCCTGCCGAACGTCGGCAAGTCGACCCTCTTCAACGCCCTGACCAAGGCCGGTATCGCCGCGGCCAACTTCCCGTTCTGCACGATCGAGCCGAACGTGGGCGTCGTGCCCGTGCCGGATCCGCGCCTGAACGCGCTGTCGGGCATCGTCAAGCCGCAGAAGGTCATCCCGACCGCGGTGGAGTTCGTCGACATCGCAGGCCTGGTGGCCGGCGCGGCGAGCGGCGAGGGCCTGGGCAACAAGTTCCTGGCCCACATCCGCGAAGTCGATGCGATCACGCACGTGGTGCGCTGCTTCGAGAATCCGGACGTCATCCACGTCAGCAACCGCATCGACCCGATCGCCGATATCGAGACGATCGACACAGAGCTGGCGCTGGCCGACCTGGAGTCGGTAGAAAAGGCGCTGCAGCGCGCCGAGCGCTCGGCCAAGACCGGCGACAAGGACGCCAAGGCGCGCGTGGAGGTCCTGAGCCGCGTGCGCGCCGGCCTGGACTCCGGCAAGCCGGCGCGCGCGCTGGGTCTGTCGGACGACGACAAGGTGCTCTTGCGCGACCTGTTCCTGCTCACGCTCAAGCCGGTGATGTACGTCGCCAACGTGCTGGAGGACGGGTTCGAGAACAACCCGCACCTGGATGCCGTGCGCGCCCGCGCCGTGACCGAAGGCGCTGAAGTAGTGCCGGTGTGTGCGGCGATCGAGGAGGAGCTGAGCCAGCTCGAAGACGCCGATCGCGACGCATTCCTGACCGACCTGGGCCTGGACGAGCCGGGCCTGAACCGGGTCATCCGCGCCGCCTACAAGCTGCTGGGCCTGCAGACGTACTTCACCGCCGGCGTGAAGGAAGTCCGCGCATGGACCGTGAAGTCGGGCGCGACGGCGCCGCAGGCCGCGGCGGTGATCCACACCGATTTCGAGAAGGGCTTCATCCGCGCCGAAACCATCGCCTACGACGACTTCATCAAGTACAAGGGCGAGTCCGGCGCCCGCGACGCCGGCCGCCTGCGTCTGGAAGGCAAGGAATACCGCGTCCAGGAAGGCGACGTGCTGCACTTCCGCTTCAACGTGTAAGGCCCGGAGCCGCCGTCCGTCGGCGGGACGGGAGGGGCGGGAGACGCGGAAGAGTGCATCGCGCGAAAATTGATGTCTGAAACGCGTTGACAACTTCGGCGTCCAGTCCCAAAATTGCGGGCTCTTTTGGAGGGATACCCAAGCGGCCAACGGGGGCAGACTGTAAATCTGCTGGCTTACGCCTTCGGTGGTTCGAATCCACCTCCCTCCACCAGCTTCACCCGGTCGCTAGACTGGTGGAAAAACCGGCGGACTTACCATCCACCGGCGCAGTACCCAAGCAGGTTTGTCCGGCGCGGGAGTAGTTCAATGGTAGAACCTCAGCCTTCCAAGCTGATGGTGCGGGTTCGATTCCCGTCTCCCGCTCCATTGATGCCGCGACAGACAAACTGCTGGAACAACTTGCTCACGTAGCTCAGTCGGTAGAGCACCTCCTTGGTAAGGAGGAGGTCGAAGGTTCGATTCCTTTCGTGAGCACCAACTTTTACGCACCACCTGCACACCGTCCTTAAGCGAGAGTCGACAGTCATGGCCAAGGGTAAGTTTGAGCGCACCAAGCCGCACGTGAACGTGGGCACGATCGGTCACGTCGACCACGGCAAGACGACGCTGACGGCGGCACTGACGAAGGTGGGTGCGGAGCGTTTCGGCGGCGAGTTCAAGGCGTACGACGCGATCGACGCGGCGCCGGAAGAGAAGGCGCGCGGCATCACGATCTCGACGGCGCACGTTGAGTACGAAAGCCCGAACCGTCACTACGCGCACGTGGACTGCCCGGGCCACGCCGACTACGTGAAGAACATGATCACGGGTGCGGCGCAGATGGACGGTGCGATTCTGGTGTGCTCGGCCGCAGACGGCCCGATGCCGCAGACGCGCGAGCACATCCTGCTGTCGCGCCAGGTGGGCGTGCCGTACATCGTCGTGTTCCTGAACAAGGCCGACATGGTGGACGACGCCGAGCTGCTGGAGCTGGTGGAGATGGAAGTCCGCGAGCTGCTGACCAAGTACGAGTTCCCGGGCGACGACACCCCGATCATCAAGGGTTCGGCGCGTCTGGCGCTGGAAGGCGACCAGTCGGAAATCGGCGTGCCGGCGATCCTGAAGCTGGTGGAAGCGCTGGACACGTTCATTCCGGAGCCGCAGCGTGACGTCGACAAGCCGTTCCTGATGCCGGTGGAAGACGTGTTCTCGATCTCGGGCCGCGGCACCGTGGTGACCGGTCGTATCGAGCGCGGCATCATCAAGGTCGGCGACGAAATCGAAATCGTGGGTATCCGTCCGACGCAGAAGACGACGGTGACGGGCGTTGAAATGTTCCGCAAGCTGCTGGACCAGGGCCAGGCGGGCGACAACGCGGGCCTGCTGCTGCGCGGCACGAAGCGTGACGACGTGGAGCGTGGCCAGGTGCTGGCCAAGCCGGGTTCGATCACCCCGCACACGGAGTTCGAAGCCGAGGTGTACGTGCTGTCGAAGGACGAGGGCGGCCGCCACACGCCGTTCTTCAAGGGCTACCGCCCGCAGTTCTACTTCCGCACGACGGACATCACCGGCGCGGTGCAGCTGCCGGAAGGCGTCGAGATGGTCATGCCGGGCGACAACATCAAGATGGTCGTGCAGCTGATCAACCCGGTGGCGATGGACGAAGGCCTGCGCTTCGCGATCCGCGAAGGCGGTCGTACGGTCGGCGCCGGCGTCGTGGCGAAGATCCTCAAGTAACAACCGACCCCGTGCGCTTCGGCGCGCGGGGTTTGGATTTCATCCCGGCGGAAGCCGGGGCCCGGTCATCGGACCCGCCCTGCGGTCCCGAAACCGGAAGATCGGCAGGGCGGGCTTCGGTCCGCCTTCGCCGTCTTAAGAAAACCCATACACTAGGTTCCATACGCCAGTAGCTCAATTGGCAGAGCAGCGGTCTCCAAAACCGCAGGTTGGGGGTTCGAGTCCCTCCTGGCGTGCCACCCATGCGGATCTTCCGCAGAAGCCGGTCAGACGTGGTCGGTCTTTCCCACAACACACGCGGCGCGCGTGCCGCGCGATGGATCGGATGAACAGCAAGGTCGAACAACCCGGGTCCGCCTCTGCCGGCGACATCGTCAAGTACGCACTGGCGCTGCTGCTGGTCGCCGCTGGCGTGGCCGCGTACATCTACTTCGATCAGTGGGCGGGCCCGATCCGCGCGCTGGCCGTGGCGGCCGGCCTGGTGCTGGGTGCCGGCGTCTTCCTGACCAGCGGCAAGGGCCTGCAGACTCGCGAGTTCCTCTCCGAGTCGCGCTTCGAGCTGCGCAAGGTCGTCTGGCCGACCCGCCAGGAAGCCATGCGCACCACCTGGGTGGTGATGATCGCGGTGGCCGTCCTCAGTCTGATCCTCGCAGCCATGGACCTGCTCATCCAGTTCCTGGTCAAGCTAATCCTGGGGCAGTAAAGCTAATGAGCGAAGTGCACAAGCGGTGGTATGTCGTCCACGCCTACTCGGGCTTCGAGAAGTCCGTGGCGCAGGCGCTGCGCGACCGCATCGTCCGCGACGGCATGCAGGACCGGTTCGGTGAAGTGCTCGTCCCGACGGAAGAAGTCGTGGAAATGCGCTCCGGCCAGAAGCGTCGTTCCGAGCGCAAGTTCTTCCCGGGCTACGTCCTGGTCCAGATCGCGACCCATGACGAGGCGGGCATCCCGCGCATGGACAACGAGAGCTGGCACTTGGTCAAGGAGACCCCGAAGGTGATGGGCTTTATCGGTGGAACCGCCGATCGCCCGCTCCCGATTGCCGACCGTGAGGCCGATGCCATCCTGCAGCGCGTTCAGGAAGGCGTGGAGAAGCCCAAGCCCAAGGTCCTGTTCGAGCCGGGCGAGATGGTTCGCGTCATCGACGGCCCGTTCAACGACTTCAACGGCGTGGTCGAGGAAATCAACTACGAGAAGAGTCGCCTGCGCGTGGCGGTGCTCATCTTCGGCCGCTCGACCCCGGTTGAGCTGGAATTCGGCCAGGTCGAAAAGGCCTAAAACCTGCTATACTTATCGGCTCGCTGCCTTGGGCGCGGGCCGGAAGGCCGGCCGCCACGGGGCGGCCGTTGCCGTGTCAGCGGCATTTTTCAGTCAAAACGTGATGTCGGGACACGTGATTTTCCCGGCGCGATGGGGAGCCTGAGGTCCAGGCGCTTGCACCCGGAGAGGAAGAAATGGCTAAGAAAGTAGTCGGTTACATCAAGTTGCAGGTCAAGGCCGGTCAGGCCAATCCGTCGCCGCCGGTGGGTCCGGCCCTCGGTCAGCGCGGCCTGAACATCATGGAGTTCTGCAAGGCCTTCAACGCCGCGACCTCCAAGCTCGAGCCGGGTCTGCCGACCCCGGTCATCATCACCGCGTACTCCGACCGTACGTTCACCTTCGTCACCAAGTCGACCCCGGCTTCGGTGCTGCTGAAGAAGGCTGCGGGCATCGCCTCCGGCTCCAAGCGCCCGAACACCGAGAAGGTGGGCAAGGTCACCCGCGCCCAGCTGGAAGCGATCGCCAAGCAGAAGGAAGCCGACCTGACGGCGGCCGACCTCGACGCGGCGGTGAAGACGATTGCGGGTTCGGCCCGCAGCATGGGTCTGGTGGTGGAGGGTTAAGAACATGGCAATGACCAAGCGCGAAAAGGCCATCAAGGCCGCTGTCGTCCCCGGCAAGACCTACGCCATCGACGAAGCCATCAAGATCATCAAGACCGCGACCAAGGCCAAGTTCGTCGAGTCCGTCGACGTGGCCGTGCGTCTCGGCGTGGATGCCAAGAAGTCCGACCAGCAGGTGCGCGGTTCGACCGTGCTTCCGGCCGGTACCGGCAAGTCGGTCCGCGTGGCCGTGTTCGCTCCGGCGGGCGCGAAGGCCGATGAGGCCCTGGCCGCTGGCGCCGAAGCCGTCGGCATGGACGATCTGGCCGAAAAGATGATGGCCGGCGACCTGAACTACGACGTCGTCATCGCCACCCCGGACGCCATGCGCGTCGTCGGTAAGCTGGGTCAGGTTCTCGGTCCGCGTGGCCTGATGCCGAACCCGAAGGTCGGCACCGTTTCGCCGAACCCGGCCGAAGCCGTCAAGAACGCCAAGGGCGGCCAGGTGCGTTACCGCACCGACAAGGCCGGCATCATCCACTGCACCATCGGCAAGGCCTCGTTCGAAGACGCTTCGCTGAAGGACAACCTGCACGCCCTGCTGCTTGACCTGATCAAGGCCAAGCCGGCGACGGCCAAGGGCCAGTACCTGCAGAAGATTTCGATCAGCTCGACCATGGGCCCCGGCGTGACCGTGGACCAGGCTTCGCTGACGCTGAAGTAATTCGTTTCATGCCGACGGTGTGTCGAACCGTCGGTAGCAAGTTTTGAGGGCGTCGCCCCGGTCCCGATCGGGGCGGCAGCCGTCAAAGACCGCAGGTGCGGTCAGCGCCTACCGGCGACGGGCAGGGATGCTCGACATGGCAAGGAATCGCCGTCGGTGGAAGCGGGGCTGCTTAATCCGGACCCCTCCGGGTCGGCCTGCGTAGATGGTGCCTTCTGGAAATTTTTCTGGAGTGGCCACCACCGGGATGTCTCAACATCCCCGGCGCCATGGATCCGGTGCCGCCCAGGACCGCAAACGGCTGGAGCCGTGAGCGGAGTTCATTTGGAGGAGTGCAATGGCTCTCAATCTGTCCCAGAAGCAAGAAGTAGTCGCCGAACTGGCGGAAGTCGCTTCGAAGGCCCACTCCTTGGTTGCTGCCGAGTACGCAGGCACCACGGTCAGTCAGATGACCGCGATGCGCAAGAAGGCTCGCGAATCCGGCGTGTTCTTGAAGGTTGTCAAGAACACCCTGGCCGCGCGCGCCGTCGAAGGCACGGACTTCGAGTGCACGAAGGATGCACTGGTCGGTCCGCTGCTGTACGCGTTCTCGTCGGAAGACCCCGGTGCTGCCGGGCGTCTGATCAAGGAATTCGCCAAGACCAACGACAAGCTGCAGGCGAAGGTCGTGTCCATCGACGGCAAGCTCTATCCGGGCTCGCACGTCGAAGTTCTCGCCTCGCTGCCGACCCGCGAACAGGCCCTGGCCATGCTGGCCCGCGTCCTGGCCGAGCCGGTCACCATGTTCGCCCGCGCCGTCAAGGCCGTGGCCGACAAGCAGGGTGGCGGCGAAGCAACCGCAGAAGCCGCAGCCGAGACCGAGACGGCTTGATCGCCGCTTCGTTCACGCGACTGAACACATTCGTAAGTTCAAAAATTTCCAGAGGTTAACAACATGTCCCTGTCCAACGAACAGATCATCGACGCCGTTGCCGGCATGACCATCAGCCAGGTTATGGACCTGGTCAAGGCGATCGAAGACAAGTTCGGCGTCACCGCCGCTGCTCCGGTTGCTGTTGCCGGTCCGGCCGTCGCCGCTGCCCCGGTCGAAGAGCAGACCGAGTTCAACGTCATCCTGAAGGCCGCCGGCGAGAAGAAGGTCGAGGTCATCAAGGCCGTCCGCGCCATCACCGGCCTGGGCCTGAAGGAAGCGAAGGACCTCGTCGAAGGTGCTCCGCAGACCGTCAAGGAAGCCGTGTCGAAGGAAGACTCCGAGAAGTTCAAGAAGGAACTCGAGGCCGCTGGCGCGACCGTCGAGCTCAAGTAAGCAGCACCCGCGTCGCCTGCTCTTGACCGAGAGCGCAGTACCGGCGACCACCTGAAGGCTGGGGGCGAGAGCCCCCGGCCTTTGGCCGTTGTAGCAAGACCCCGGTTCGCGGCCACGGATCGGACGAAAACCCAACCGAGTTGGTAGTTGGAAGCAGCATTAGAGGGCGTGCGGGTGCCGGCAATACCCGCGGCTTCCAACTGACAGTTCACTTCCCCACGGGATTCGAGATTCGGGAGTCGAGATTCGCAAACTGAGCACGCACGGCGCCGCAACGGGCCGAACCTGCATAGCCTCCGCCGGCCGACACGCCTGCGTACCACGCGAATCCCGAGTCCCGAATCCCGAATCCCGGCATCAAGAAAACCCGAGGCGGCAGCTCACATGACCACGGCGTCCACGAATTATTCGTTCACCGAGAAGAAGCGCATCCGCAAGGACTTCGGCAAGCGTAAGTCGATCCTTGAAGTGCCCTTCCTGTTGGCCATCCAGGTCGATTCCTACCGCGAGTTCCTGCAGGAACACACCGATCCGTCCAAGCGCGCCGACCGCGGTCTGCATGCCGCGCTGAAGTCGGTGTTCCCGATCGTCAGCTACAGCGGCAATGCCGCGCTGGAATACGTCGGCTACAAGCTCGGCGATCCCCCGTTCGACGAGCGCGAGTGCCGCAACCGGGGTCTCTCCTACGGCGCCCCGCTGCGCGTGACCGTGCGCCTGGTGATCTACGACCGCGAGTCGTCGACCAAGGCCATCAAGTACGTGAAGGAGCAGGAGGTCTACATGGGCGAGATTCCGCTCATGACCGACAACGGCACCTTCATCGTCAACGGTACCGAGCGCGTCATCGTCTCGCAGCTGCACCGTTCGCCGGGCGTGTTCTTCGACCACGACCGTGGCAAGACGCACAGCTCGGGCAAGCTGCTGTACAGCGCCCGCATCATTCCTTACCGCGGTTCGTGGCTGGACTTCGAGTTCGACCCGAAGGACGCACTGTTCACCCGTATCGACCGTCGCCGCAAGTTGCCGGTGACCGTGCTGCTGCGCGCGCTCGGTTACAACAACGAAGAGATGCTGCGTGAGTTCTTCGAGATCAACACGTTCCACGTCGATCCGAACGAAGGCGTGCAGCTGGAGCTCGTGCCGGAGCGCCTGCGTGGCGAAACGCTGAACTTCGACCTGGCCGACGGCGAGAAGGTCATCGTCGAAGCCGGTCGTCGCATCACCGCGCGTCACGTCAAGCAGCTCGAGCAGGCCGGCGTGGCTGCGCTCGCGGTGCCGGACGAGTACCTCGTCGGCCGCATCCTCTCGCACGACGTCGTCGACGCGAAGACCGGCGAACTGCTGGCCACCGCGAACGACGAGATCAGCGAAGACCAGCTGGCCGCGTTCCGCAAGGCCGGCATCGAGTCCGTCGGCACCCTGTGGGTGAACGATCTGGATCGTGGCGCCTACCTGTCGCACACCCTGCGCATCGACGCGACCAAGACGCAGCTGGAAGCGCTGGTCGAGATCTACCGCATGATGCGTCCGGGCGAGCCGCCGACCAAGGACGCCGCGCAGAACCTGTTCCACAATCTGTTCTTCACCTTCGAGCGCTACGACCTCTCGGCCGTGGGCCGCATGAAGTTCAACCGTCGCCTCGGCCGCAAGGCCACCGAGGGCGCTTCGGTGCTGTACGACGCCAAGTACTTCGCCGAGCGCAAGGACGAAGAGTCCGTGCGCCTGCGCGGTGAGTGCGGCAACACGTCGGACATCCTCGACGTCATCCGCGTGCTGACCGAGATCCGCAACGGTCGCGGCGTGGTGGACGACATCGATCACCTGGGCAACCGTCGCGTGCGTTCGGTCGGCGAAATGGCCGAGAACGTGTTCCGCGTCGGCCTGGTCCGCGTCGAGCGTGCCGTGAAGGAACGCCTGTCGATGGCCGAGTCCGAAGGCCTGACGCCGCAGGAGCTCATCAATGCCAAGCCGGTGGCCGCCGCGATCAAGGAGTTCTTCGGCTCCTCGCAGCTGTCGCAGTTCATGGACCAGAACAACCCGCTGTCGGAAGTCACGCACAAGCGTCGCGTGTCGGCCCTCGGCCCGGGCGGCCTGACCCGCGAGCGCGCCGGCTTCGAAGTGCGCGACGTGCACCCGACGCATTACGGTCGCGTCTGCACCATCGAGACGCCGGAAGGCCCGAACATCGGCCTGATCAACTCGCTGGCCGTGTTCGCCCGCACCAACAAGTACGGCTTCCTCGAGACGCCGTACCGCAAGGTCGTGGACGGTCGCATCACCGACGCGGTCGAGTACCTGTCGGCGATCGAAGAGAACGAGTACGTCATCGCGCAGGCCAACGCGCCGGCCGACGACAAGGGCCACATCACCGCCCAGTTCGTCGCCTGCCGTTACCAGGGCGAGTCGATGCTGCGTCCGCCGAGCGAGATCCACTTCATGGACGTCTCGCCGATGCAGACCGTGTCGGTCGCCGCGGCGCTCGTGCCGTTCCTCGAGCACGACGACGCGAACCGCGCACTGATGGGCGCGAACATGCAGCGCCAGGCCGTGCCGACGCTGCGTGCGCAGAAGCCGCTGGTCGGCACCGGCATCGAGCGCGCCGTGGCGCGCGACTCGGGTGTGACGGTCAATGCACGTCGTGGTGGCGTGATCGAACAGATCGACGCCGGCCGCATCGTGGTCAAGGTGAACGAGTCGGAGATCGTCGGCGAGACCGACGCCGGCGTCGACATCTACACGTTGATCAAGTACACGCGTTCCAACCAGAACACCTGCATCAACCAGCGTCCGCTGGTGAACGTGGGTGACGTGGTCGCGCGCGGCGACGTGCTGGCCGACGGTCCCTCGACCGACATCGGCGAGCTGGCGCTGGGCCAGAACATGCTGGTCGCGTTCATGCCGTGGAACGGCTACAACTTCGAAGACTCGATCCTGCTCTCCGAGCGCGTGGTCGAACAGGATCGTTACACCACGATCCACATCGAAGAGCTGACCTGCGTCGCGCGCGACACCAAGCTGGGTCCGGAGGAAATCTCCGCCGACATCCCGAACGTCTCCGAGCAGGCGCTGAACCGCCTCGACGAGTCGGGCGTGGTGTACATCGGCGCTGAAGTGCGTGCGGGCGACATTCTCGTCGGCAAGGTCACGCCGAAGGGCGAGAGCCAGCTGACGCCGGAAGAGAAGCTGCTGCGTGCGATCTTCGGCGAGAAGGCGTCCGACGTTAAGGACAGCTCGCTGCGCGTGCCGCCGGGCATGGACGGCACCGTCATCGACGTGCAGGTCTTCACCCGCGACGGCATCGAGAAGGACAAGCGCGCGCGCCAGATCGAGGAATACGAGATCCGTCGCGTCAAGAAGGACTTCGACGACCAGTACCGCATCCTCGAAGCGGCCATCTACGACCGTCTGAAGACGCAGCTGGTCGGCAAGACCGCCAACGGCGGTGGTGGCCTGAAGAAGGGCGACACCGTCACCTCGCTGGTGCTCGATGGCCTGTCGAAGAAGGACTGGTTCACCCTGCGCATGAAGGACGACGACGCCGTCGAGGCGATCGAGCGCGCGCAGAAGCAGATCGAAGTGCACAAGGCGGAGTTCGAGAAGCGCTTCGCCGACAAGCGCGGCAAGATCACCCAGGGCGACGACCTCGCTCCGGGCGTGCTGAAGATGGTGAAGGTGTTCCTCGCGG
The DNA here is from genome assembly GCF_038446665.1 of Lysobacter sp. FW306-1B-D06B. NCBI lineage: Bacteria > Pseudomonadati > Pseudomonadota > Gammaproteobacteria > Lysobacterales > Lysobacteraceae > Lysobacter > Lysobacter sp. FW306-1B-D06B. Next base: position 1,895,202 of record NZ_CP151802.1, read on the forward strand.
TGAAGCGCCGCATCCAGCCGGGCGACAAGATGGCCGGCCGTCACGGCAACAAGGGTGTCGTGTCGACCATCGTGCCGGTGCAGGACATGCCGTACGCGGCCGACGGCCAGACCGTCGACATCGTCCTGAACCCGCTGGGCGTGCCGTCGCGTATGAACATCGGCCAGATCCTCGAGGTGCATCTGGGCTGGGCCGCGAAGGGCCTGGGCCAGAAGATCCAGCGCATGCTGGATGCACAGCAGGCCATCAGCGAGCTGCGCAAGTTCCTCAACGACATCTACAACCACGACAACAATGTGGTGGGTGAGCGTGTCGACCTGACGCAGTTCACCGATGAGGAACTGCTGCGCCTGGCGAAGAACCTGACCGACGGCGTGCCGATGGCGACGCCGGTGTTCGACGGTGCGGCCGAGTCCGAGATCAAGCGCATGCTGGAACTGGCGGAACTTCCGTCCAGCGGCCAGACCGAACTGTTCGACGGTCGTACCGGCGAAGCGTTCGAGCGCAAGGTCACCGTCGGCTACATGCACATGCTGAAGCTGAACCACCTGGTCGACGACAAGATGCACGCGCGTTCGACCGGTCCGTACTCGCTCGTCACCCAGCAGCCGCTGGGCGGCAAGGCGCAGTTCGGCGGCCAGCGTTTCGGCGAAATGGAAGTCTGGGCGCTGGAAGCCTACGGCGCGGCCTACACCCTGCAGGAAATGCTGACGGTGAAGTCCGACGACGTGCAGGGCCGCAACCAGATGTACAAGAACATCGTCGATGGCGAGTACGAAATGGTGGCCGGCATGCCGGAGTCCTTCAACGTGTTGGTGAAGGAAATCCGCTCGCTCGCGATCAACATGGAGCTGGAAGAGACCTGACCGGTGGGCGGGAAACGCAGCGACTCGCGCGTTTCCCGTTTCATTGATTCAGCGAACTACAGCCCATCGACGAATTCCTCCGATTGGAGAAAGACATGAAAGACTTGCTCAACCTCTTCAACCAGCAGCGCGCGGCGATCGACTTCGACGCGATCAAGATCGCGCTCGCCTCGCCGGACCTGATCCGCTCGTGGTCCTACGGCGAAGTGAAGAAGCCGGAAACGATCAACTACCGCACCTTCAAGCCGGAGCGCGACGGCCTGTTCTGCGCCGCCATCTTCGGTCCGATCAAGGACTACGAGTGCCTGTGCGGCAAGTACAAGCGCATGAAGCACCGCGGCGTGGTGTGCGAGAAGTGCGGCACGGAAGTGACGCTGGCCAAGGTGCGCCGCGAGCGCATGGGCCACATCGACCTGGCCTCGCCGGTCGCGCACATCTGGTTCCTGAAGTCGCTGCCGTCCCGCATCGGCCTGATGCTGGACATGACGCTGCGTGACATCGAGCGCATCCTGTACTTCGAAGCCTACGTGGTGACGGAGCCGGGCCTGACCGCGCTGGAGCGCGGCACGCTGCTCACCGAAGAGCAGTTCCTGCAGGCGCGTCAGGAGCATGGTGACGACTTCGAAGCCGCGATGGGCGCCGAGGCCGTGTACGAGCTGCTGCGCACGATCGACCTGCAGTCGGAAATGGTGACGCTGAAGGAAGAGATCGCCGCCACCAACAGCGAAACCAAGCTCAAGCGCCTCACCAAGCGCATCAAGCTGGTCGAAGCCTTCCTCGAGTCCGGCAACCGTCCGGAGTGGATGGTCATGACCGTGCTGCCGGTGCTGCCGCCGGACCTGCGTCCGCTGGTTCCGCTGGACGGCGGCCGCTTCGCGACCTCCGACCTGAACGACCTGTACCGCCGCGTCATCAACCGCAACAACCGCCTGCGTCGCCTGCTTGAGCTCAATGCGCCCGACATCATCGTGCGCAACGAGAAGCGCATGCTGCAGGAATCGGTCGACGCGCTGATGGACAACGGCCGTCGCGGCCGTGCCATCACCGGCACCAACAAGCGCCCGCTCAAGTCGCTGGCCGACATGATCAAGGGCAAGCAGGGTCGCTTCCGCCAGAACCTGCTCGGCAAGCGCGTGGACTACTCGGGCCGTTCGGTCATCGTGGTCGGCCCGACCCTGCGCCTGCACGAGTGCGGCCTGCCGAAGAAGATGGCGCTGGAACTGTTCAAGCCCTTCATCTTCGCCAAGCTGCAGCGCCGTGGCCTGGCCACGACCATCAAGGCCGCCAAGAAGCTCGTCGAGCGCGAAGAGGCCGAGGTGTGGGACATCCTGGAAGAGGTGATCCGCGAGCATCCGGTCCTGCTGAACCGCGCGCCGACGCTGCACCGCCTGGGCATCCAGGCGTTCGAGCCGGTGCTGATCGAAGGCAAGGCGATCCAGCTGCACCCGCTGGTCTGCACCGCGTTCAACGCCGACTTCGACGGTGACCAGATGGCCGTCCACGTGCCGCTCTCGCTGGAAGCCCAGCTGGAAGCGCGTGCGCTGATGATGGCGTCCAACAACATCCTGTCGCCGGCGAACGGCGAGCCGATCATCGTGCCGTCGCAGGACGTCGTGCTCGGCCTGTACTACATGACCCGCGGCCTTGAGAACAAGGCGGGCGAGGGCATGGTGTTCGCCAACGTCGCCGAAGTGAAGCGCGCCTACGACAACCGCGCCGTCCAGCTGCACGCCAAGTGCAAGGTGCGTATCACCGAGACGGTGAAGAACGAGGACGGCACCAGCGAGCAGAAGACCTCGATCGTCGACACGACCGTGGGTCGCGCCCTGCTGCGTGAAATCCTGCCGGAAGGCCTGCCGTTCGCGCTGACCAACGTCGAGCTGACCAAGAAGAACATCAGCCGCCTGATCAACTCGTGCTACCGCATGCTCGGCCTGAAGGACACGGTCGTGTTCGCCGACAAGCTGATGTACACCGGCTTCGCGTATGCAACGCGCGCCGGCGTCTCCATCGGCATCGACGACATGCTGATCCCGGTCGAGAAGAAGGGCATCCTGGACGAGGCCGAAGCCGAAGTCCTGGAAATCCAGGAGCAGTACCAGTCGGGCCTGGTCACCGCCGGTGAGCGTTACAACAAGGTCGTCGACATCTGGTCGCGCACGAACGAGCGCGTGGCCAAGGCGATGATGGACGCGATCGGCACCGAGAAGGTCGAGAACGCCAAGGGCGAGACCATCGACCAGAAGTCGATGAACTCGATCTACATCATGGCCGACTCCGGCGCGCGTGGTTCGCAGGCGCAGATCCGTCAGCTGGCCGGTATGCGCGGCCTGATGGCCAAGCCGGACGGCTCGATCATCGAGACGCCGATCACCGCGAACTTCCGCGAAGGCCTGAACGTTCTCCAGTACTTCATCTCGACCCACGGTGCCCGTAAGGGTCTGGCCGATACCGCGTTGAAGACGGCGAACTCGGGTTACCTGACCCGTCGCCTCGTCGACGTGGCGCAGGACGTGGTGATCACCGAGAGCGATTGCGGCACGCTGGAAGGCCTCACGATGACCCCGATCGTCGAAGGCGGCGACGTGGTCGAGCCGCTGCGCGACCGAGTGCTGGGTCGCGTTGTGGCCGAGGACGTGTTCCTGCCGGGCAATGACGAGGAACCGATCGTCACGCGCAACACGCTGCTCGACGAAGCCTGGGTGCAGAAGCTCGAGGACGCCAGCGTCCAGTCGATCAAGGTGCGCTCGACGATCACCTGCTCCAGCTCCTTCGGCGTGTGCTCGCACTGCTACGGTCGCGACCTCGGCCGTGGTCACCTGGTCAACCACGGCGAAGCGGTCGGTGTCGTCGCCGCGCAGTCGATCGGTGAGCCGGGTACCCAGCTGACGATGCGTACGTTCCACATCGGTGGTGCGGCGTCGCGTGCGGCTGCGATCGACAACGTCACGGTGAAGACCACCGGTACGATCAAGTTCAACAACCTCAAGCACGTCGAGCACGCCAGCGGCAACCTGGTGGCGGTCTCGCGTTCGGGTGAACTGTCGGTGCTCGACGGCCACGGCCGTGAGCGCGAGCGTTACAAGCTGCCGTACGGCGCGACCGTCAACGTCAAGGACGGCGCGGAGATCAAGGCCGGCCAGACCGTCGCCAACTGGGATCCGCATAACCACCCGATCGTGTCGGAAGTGGCGGGCTTCGTTCGCTTCATCGACTTCGTCGACGGCGTGACCGTCATCGAGAAGACCGACGAACTGACCGGCCTGGCTTCGCGCGAGATCACCGATCCGAAGCGTCGCGGCTCGCAGGGCAAGGACCTGCGTCCGATCGTCCGCATCGTCGACAAGAACGGCAAGGACCTGTCGATCCCGGGTACCGACCTGCCGGCGCAGTACCTGCTGCCGCCGCGCTCGATCGTGAACCTGCAGGACGGCGCGCCGGTGGGCGTGGGCGACGTGGTCGCCAAGATCCCGCAGGAAGCGTCCAAGACCCGCGACATCACGGGCGGTCTGCCGCGCGTGGCCGACCTGTTCGAAGCCCGCAAGCCGAAGGATCCGGCCGTGCTGGCCGAGCGTTCGGGCATCGTCTCGTTCGGCAAGGACACCAAGGGTAAGCAGCGCCTGATCATCAAGGACACCGACGGAAACGAGCACGAAGAGCTCATCCCGAAGTACCGCCAGATCATCGTGTTCGAAGGCGAGCACGTGGAGAAGGGCGAGACCGTGGTGGACGGCGAGCCGAGCCCGCAGGACATCCTGCGCCTGCTGGGTGTCGAGCCGCTGGCCGTGTACCTGACCAAGGAAATCCAGGACGTCTACCGCCTGCAGGGCGTGAAGATCAACGACAAGCACATCGAGGTGATCGTTCGCCAGATGCTGCGCAAGGTTGAGATCACCGACCAGGGCGACAGCAAGTTCCTCAACGGCGAGCAGGTCGAGCGTCAGCGTCTCATCGAGGAGAACGCCAAGCTGGCGTCCCGCAATGAGATCCTGGCCGGCTTCGAGCCGGTCCTGCTGGGCATCACCAAGGCCTCGCTGGCGACCGAGTCGTTCATCTCGGCGGCCTCCTTCCAGGAGACCACCCGCGTGCTGACCGAGGCGGCCGTCCGCGGTACCCGCGACAGCCTGCGTGGCCTGAAGGAGAACGTGATCGTGGGTCGCCTGATCCCGGCCGGTACTGGTCTGGCGTACCACACCCAGCGCCGTCGCGGCGCCACGGGCCTGACGGAATCGGAGCTGGAGACCCTCGCGGGCCCGGTGACGACCGCCGAGCCGGTCGAGACCGCGGACGTCGAGGGCGAGGAGTCCAGCGCCTCCTGAGGCGCGGGTTCCATCGAAGTGCAATAGCCGGTACAATCCCGGCACTTTGGCGGCCCCACGTGGGGCCGCCCAGATCACGAAATGAGGTGCCAGGATGGCCCTCGTGTTCGGCCCAGGATGGGCGGGATCGCAGTGAAGCCCCGCGTCGTGGCCGCTCAGGTGGCCGAGCGGGGCATCCGGTTTAGTCCGCGTTGACGGTGACGTCCGACGCGGGCTATACTTTTTCGTCTCGGTGTGCCGGGTGTCCCTGCATGCCGTTTGGTTTTTTCCACGCAAAGGCCGATCCGGTCTTTCTTCAAAGAGTTCCAGATGGCGACGATCAATCAGCTGGTGCGCAAGCCGCGCAGCCCTGAAACCTACAAGAGCGCCTCGCCGGCGCTCGCGAACTGCCCGCAGCGTCGTGGCGTTTGCACCCGCGTCTACACGACCACCCCGAAGAAGCCGAACTCGGCGCTGCGCAAGGTGGCCAAGGTGCGTCTGACCAACGGTTACGAGGTCATCTCGTACATCGGCGGCGAAGGCCACAACCTGCAGGAGCACTCGGTGGTGCTGATCCGCGGCGGTCGCGTCAAGGACCTCCCGGGCGTGCGATACCACACCGTGCGCGGTTCGCTCGACGCCGCCGGCGTCACCAAGCGTCGCCAGGGTCGCTCCAAGTACGGCGCCAAGCGTCCGAAGTCCTAATCCCGGTTGGTCGCTCCGGCGGCCCCGTACAAGAATCACGAGAATAGGTACGCACCATGTCGCGTAAAGGTTCCACCCCTCAGCGTTCGGTCCTGCCCGATCCCAAGCACGGCAGCGAGACGATCGCCCGTTTCATCAACATGGTCATGCAGAGCGGCAAGAAGTCGGTCGCCGAGAAGATCGTCTACGGCGCGATGGAAGTCATCGGCGAGAAGAACCCCAACGCCCTCGAGCTGGTCGAGAAGGCGCTGGGCAACGTGTCCCCGGCCGTCGAGGTGAAGTCCCGCCGCGTCGGTGGTGCCACGTACCAGGTGCCGGTCGAAGTGCGCGCCTCGCGCCGCATGGCGCTGGCGATGCGTTGGCTGATCGAATCGGCCCGCAAGCGTGGCGAAAACTCGATGCCGCGCAAGCTTGCGGCCGAGCTGATGGACGCCTCGGAAAACCGTGGCGGCGCTATCAAGAAGCGCGAAGAAACCCACCGCATGGCGGAAGCGAACAAGGCGTTCGCCCACTACCGCTGGTGATCTGAGCGAGGCGCCCCCATATAGGGGGCGTCAGCCCCGGCAGCCCGCTGAGCTGCCGCGGCGGCAAGACAGCCGCCATGCGAACCGGACGCCGGCCACGAGCCGGCATCTGGCCATCTGGAATTCGAAAACTTACGAGAGGGTCCCGTGGCTCGCACCACTCCCATCGAGCGTTACCGCAACTTCGGCATCATGGCCCACATCGATGCCGGCAAGACCACCACGTCCGAACGCATCCTGTTCTACACCGGTGTCAGCCACAAGATCGGCGAAGTGCACGAAGGTGCCGCGACGATGGACTGGATGGAGCAGGAGCAGGAGCGCGGCATCACGATCACGTCGGCCGCGACGACCGCGTTCTGGACCGGCATGGACAAATCCCTGCCGCAGCACCGCTTCAACATCATCGACACCCCCGGCCACGTCGACTTCACCATCGAAGTCGAGCGTTCGCTGCGCGTGCTCGACGGTGCGGTGTTCGTGCTGTGCGCCGTGGGCGGCGTGCAGCCGCAGTCGGAGACCGTGTGGCGTCAGGCCAACAAGTACTCCGTGCCGCGCATGGCGTTCGTCAACAAGATGGACCGCACCGGTGCCAACTTCGACAAGGTCGTCGAGCAGCTGAAGTCGCGCCTGGGCGCGTACGCTGTTCCGATGCAGGTGCCGATCGGCGCCGAAGACGGCTTCGAGGGCGTGGTCGACCTGCTCAAGATGAAGGCCATCCACTGGGATGTCGCTTCGCAGGGCACCAAGTTCGAGTACCGCGACATTCCGGCCGACCTTCAGGCGAAGGCCGAGAGCGCGCGCAGCTTCATGATCGAAGCCGCCGCCGAGGCCACCGAAGAGCTGATGGAGAAGTACCTCTCCGAAGGCGAGCTGACCGAGGCCGAGATCGTCGAAGGCCTGCGCATGCGCACGCTGAAGGTCGAGATCGTTCCGGTGTTCTGTGGTTCGGCGTTCAAGAACAAGGGCGTGCAGGCCATGCTCGACGGCGTGATCAACCTGCTGCCGTCGCCGGCCGATCGTCCGCCGGTGCAGGGCATCGACGAGAACGACAAGGAAGACAGCCGCAAGGCGTCCGATTCCGAGCCGTTCTCGGCGCTCGCGTTCAAGATCATGACCGACCCGTTCGTCGGTGCGCTGACGTTCTTCCGCGTCTACTCGGGCGTGCTCAACTCCGGCGACCAGGTGTTCAACCCGGTCAAGTCGAAGAAGGAGCGCATCGGCCGCATCCTGCAGATGCACGCCAACCAGCGCGACGAGATCAAGGAAGTGCGCGCGGGCGACATCGCTGCCGCCGTGGGCCTGAAGGACGTGACGACGGGCGACACGCTGTGCTCGGGCGATCACATCATCACGCTTGAGCGCATGACGTTCCCGGAGCCCGTCATCTCGATGGCCGTCGAGCCGAAGACCAAGTCGGACCAGGAAAAGATGGGCATGGCCCTGAGCCGTCTGGCTCAGGAAGATCCCAGCTTCCGCGTTCGTACCGACGAGGAATCCGGCCAGACGATCATCGCCGGCATGGGCGAGCTGCACCTGGACATCATCGTTGACCGCATGCGCCGCGAGTTCAACGTGGAAGCGAACGTCGGCAAGCCGCAGGTGGCTTACCGCGAAACGATCCGCAAGTCGGACGTGAAGTCGGACTACAAGCACGCCAAGCAGTCGGGTGGTAAGGGTCAGTACGGTCACGTCGTGATCGAGCTGTCGCCGATGAACGAAGCCGATCGCGCCAACCCGGATGTCGAGAACGATTTCCTGTTCGTCAACGACATCACCGGCGGCGTGATTCCGAAGGAATTCATCCCGGCGGTCGAGAAGGGCCTGCGCGAAACCATCACCAGCGGTCCGCTGGCTGGCTTCCCTGTCGTGAACGTCAAGGTCAAGCTGGTGTTCGGCTCGTACCACGACGTCGACTCGTCGGAAATGGCGTTCAAGCTCGCTTCGTCGATGGCGTTCAAGGAAGGCTTCCGCAAGGCGGATCCGGTCCTGCTCGAGCCGATGATGAAGGTCGAGATCGTGACGCCGGAAGACTACGTCGGCGACGTCATGGGCGACGTGAGCCGTCGTCGTGGTCTGCTGTCCGGTCAGGACGACAGCCCGTCGGGCAAGGTCATCAACGCGATGGTGCCGCTGGGCGAAATGTTCGGCTACGCGACGTCGCTGCGTTCGATGTCGCAGGGCCGCGCAACGTTCACGATGGAGTTCGATCACTACGCCGAAGCCCCGACCAACATCGCCGACGCGGTGATGAAGAAGGGCGGCTGAGCGTGACACCTCTGGCGAGGCCGGCTTGCCGGCCTCGCGACAAGCAAGATCAACAAGCAATTCATTTTTAAAGAGAGAAAGCCATGGCCAAGGGTAAGTTTGAGCGCACCAAGCCGCACGTGAACGTGGGCACGATCGGTCACGTCGACCACGGCAAGACGACGCTGACGGCGGCACTGACGAAGGTGGGTGCGGAGCGTTTCGGCGGCGAGTTCAAGGCGTACGACGCGATCGACGCGGCGCCGGAAGAGAAGGCGCGCGGCATCACGATCTCGACGGCGCACGTTGAGTACGAAAGCCCGAACCGTCACTACGCGCACGTGGACTGCCCGGGCCACGCCGACTACGTGAAGAACATGATCACGGGTGCGGCGCAGATGGACGGTGCGATTCTGGTGTGCTCGGCCGCAGACGGCCCGATGCCGCAGACGCGCGAGCACATCCTGCTGTCGCGCCAGGTGGGCGTGCCGTACATCGTCGTGTTCCTGAACAAGGCCGACATGGTGGACGACGCCGAGCTGCTGGAGCTGGTGGAGATGGAAGTCCGCGAGCTGCTGACCAAGTACGAGTTCCCGGGCGACGACACCCCGATCATCAAGGGTTCGGCGCGTCTGGCGCTGGAAGGCGACCAGTCGGAAATCGGCGTGCCGGCGATCCTGAAGCTGGTGGAAGCGCTGGACACGTTCATTCCGGAGCCGCAGCGTGACGTCGACAAGCCGTTCCTGATGCCGGTGGAAGACGTGTTCTCGATCTCGGGCCGCGGCACCGTGGTGACCGGTCGTATCGAGCGCGGCATCATCAAGGTCGGCGACGAAATCGAAATCGTGGGTATCCGTCCGACGCAGAAGACGACGGTGACGGGCGTTGAAATGTTCCGCAAGCTGCTGGACCAGGGCCAGGCGGGCGACAACGCGGGCCTGCTGCTGCGCGGCACGAAGCGTGACGACGTGGAGCGTGGCCAGGTGCTGGCCAAGCCGGGTTCGATCACCCCGCACACGGAGTTCGAAGCCGAGGTGTACGTGCTGTCGAAGGACGAGGGCGGCCGCCACACGCCGTTCTTCAAGGGCTACCGCCCGCAGTTCTACTTCCGCACGACGGACATCACCGGCGCGGTGCAGCTGCCGGAAGGCGTCGAGATGGTCATGCCGGGCGACAACATCAAGATGGTCGTGCAGCTGATCAACCCGGTGGCGATGGACGAAGGCCTGCGCTTCGCGATCCGCGAAGGCGGTCGTACGGTCGGCGCCGGCGTCGTGGCGAAGATCCTCAAGTAATGAACCGGGCCGTGGTCGCGTAAAGCGACCACGGCTTTGCTGGTTCGTATCCCCGCCAGAGCGGGGCGACGACTGGCAAGTTCGGCGTCTCCAAGGTGGCGTCGAAACCAGCTGAACAGCGTTGCGCACTTCCGGTCCGCCGCCCGCTTGCAAGGGCTGTGGATATCCGGTTAGAATGCTCGACCACTGCGGCGTCTTTCGGGAAGCCGCAACCAGCGAAATGAGGTGCAGGATGCGCCTCGTATTCGCCAGACAGGGACATGTCGCACGGCGCGCTCCGTACGTTCTGGGCCTTCGGGCTTCCAAGGAACGCTAAACGGGGCTCTTCGTGCGTTCTACTCCGTCTGGGCGGACCGGGAAACCGGCCCGCCTTGTTTTTCAGGCAAGGAAGCTCCGGGGCGAGGGTGCAGCCCCGGGGTATTCGCGTTTTCCAGGGGTTCGGCACACCCAGAGGCCGGCCCGTCGCTCTTTTAACCAAGGAATTCCGTCATGGCGGACCAAAAGATCCGAATCCGGCTGAAAGCGTACGATCATCGCCTGATCGACCGTTCGGCCAGCGAGATCGTCGAGACGGCGAAGCGTACCGGTGCCCAGGTCAAGGGCCCGATCCCGCTGCCGACCAAGATCGAGCGTTACACCATTCTCGTTTCGCCGCACGCCGACAAGGATGCGCGCGACCAGTACGAGACCCGCACGCACAAGCGCGTGCTCGACATCGTCGACCCCAACGACAAGACCGTGGACGCGCTGATGAAGCTCGAGCTCGCGGCGGGCGTTGACGTCCAGATCAAGCTGACCTGAGGCCGCCACCATGACCGCGAAGAAGTATTCGTTGGGCATCGTCGGTCGCAAGGCCGGCATGAGCCGTTTCTTCACTGAAGACGGCAAGTCGGTTCCGGTGACCCTGATCGAGGCGACGCCGAACCGCATCACCCAGATCAAGACCTCGGACACCGACGGCTACAGCGCCGTGCAGGTGACCGTGGGCGTGCGCCGCGCCGCGCTCGTCAACAAGCCGATTGCCGGTCACCTCGCCAAGGCGAAGGTCGAAGCCGGTCGCGGCCTGTGGGAGCTGCGCGTGGAAGCCGACCAGATCGGCGGCTTTGAAGTGGGCGGCGAAATCAAGGCCGACATCTTCAGCGCCGGCCAGCTGGTCGACGTCCAGGGCGTCACCAAGGGCAAGGGCTTCCAGGGCACGATCAAGCGCTGGAACTTCACGATGGGCGACGCGACGCACGGTAACTCGTTGTCGCACCGTTCGCCGGGCTCCATCGGCCAGCGCCAGACGCCGGGTCGTGTGTTCCCGGGCAAGAAGATGTCCGGTCACATGGGCGCAGAAACCCAGACCACGCAGCGCCTGGAAGTGGTGAAGGTCGACGCCGAGCGCGGCCTGATCGCCATCAAGGGTGCCGTGCCGGGTGCGCCGGGTGGCGACGTCATCGTGCGTCCCTCGAGCAAGGCATAAGGAGAGATGACGATGGAACTCGCCATCACCAATAGCAGCAAGACGCTGTCGGTTTCCGACGCGATCTTCGGCCGCGAATTCAGCGAAGACCTGGTTCACCAGGTGGTCGTTGCCTATCGCAACGCCGGTCGCGCCGGTACCAAGGCACAGAAGACCCGTTCGGAAGTCAACGGCACGACCAAGAAGTCGAAGAAGCAGAAGGGCGGCGGTGCGCGTCATGGCGCGCTGACGGCTCCGATCTTCGTCGGCGGCGGCGTGACCTTCGCGGCCAAGCCGCGCAGCTTCGCGCAGAAGGTCAACCGCAAGATGTACCGCGCCGCGATGGCGGCGATCCTGTCGGAACTCAACCGCCAGGGCCGCATCATGGTCGTCGAGTCGTTCGATCTGGACGCCCCGAAGACCGCCGGCCTGATCTCCAAGCTGAAGAGCCTGGAAGTCGGCAAGCGTCCGCTGATCGTCACCGAAGATGCCACCGAGAATCTGTACCTCTCGGCGCGCAACCTGCCGTACGTCGAAGTGCGTGACGTCCAGGGCCTGGATCCGGTCTCCCTCGTGGGCGCCGACTCGGTCGTGGTCACCGCCGACGCGGTCAAGAAGATCGAGGAGTGGCTGGCATGAACGAGGCCAAGCTCTACAACATCATCCGTGCGCCGCGCGTGTCCGAAAAGACCGCACGTCTGCAGGAAGTTTCCAACCAGTACGTCTTCGAAGTCGCGACGGACGCTACCAAGGCCGACATCAAGGTCGCCGTGGAAAAGCTGTTCGAAGTGAAGGTCGAGGCGGTCAACGTCGTGAACGTCAAGGGCAAGAACAAGTCCTTCCGTTTCCGCGCTGGCAGCCGCGGCAGCTGGCGGAAGGCGTATGTGACGCTGGCCGAAGGCCAGTCGATCGACGTTATGGCCAAGGCCTGAGGAAAGACCCATGGCATTGATGACTTTCAAGCCCACCTCCGCCGGCCGCCGCAGCGCGGTTCGCGTGGTGACCCCGGGCCTCCACAAGGGTGCGCCGCACGCGGCCCTCGTAGAGAAGCAGGGCAAGACCGGCGGTCGTAACCACCACGGCCGCATCACCACCCGTCACGTGGGTGGTGGTCACAAGCAGCACTACCGCATCATCGACTTCAAGCGCGACAAGGAAGGTATCCCCGCCCGCGTCGAGCGCATCGAGTACGACCCGAACCGCACCGCGCACATCGCGCTGCTGTGCTACGTCGACGGTGAGCGCCGTTACATCATCGCCCCGAAGGGCCTGAAGGACGGCGACCAGGTGATCGCGGGCCGCGACGCCCCGATCCGCGTGGGCAACACGCTGCCGCTGACCAACATCCCGGTCGGTTCGACGGTGCATTGCATCGAGATGAAGCCGGGCAAGGGCGCCCAGCTGGCCCGCGCCGCTGGCGCCGGCGTGCAGCTGATCGCTCGCGAGCAGGGCTACGCCACGCTGCGTCTTCGCTCCGGCGAAATGCGCAAGGTGCCGGCCGAGTGCCGCGCCACCATCGGCGAAGTCGGCAACGACGAGCACAACCTTGAGAAGCTCGGCAAGGCCGGCGCCAAGCGTTGGCGCGGTGTTCGCCCGACCGTCCGCGGTGCGGCCATGAACCCGGTCGACCACCCGCACGGCGGTGGTGAGGCCAAGGCCGGCCAGGGTAACCCGCATCCGGTCACCCCGTGGGGTGTTCCGACCAAGGGTTACAAGACCCGCAAGAACAAGCGCACCCAGCAGTTCATCGTGCGCGATCGCAGGAGCTAATCGGCCATGGCACGTTCACTGAAGAAAGGCCCGTTCGTCGACCACCACCTGATGAAGAAGGTGGAGACCGCGGGTAACAACAAGAAGCCGATCAAGACCTGGTCGCGTCGCTCGATGGTGCTGCCGGAAATGGTGGGCTTCACGCTCGCCATCCACAACGGCAAGAACCACATCCCGGTGCTGGTCAACGAGAACATGGTTGGCCACAAGCTTGGCGAATTCGCCCTGACCCGTACGTTCAAGGGTCATGGCGGCGACAAGAAGTCGGGCAAGTAAGGAGATGACCATGGAAGCGAAAGCCATCCTGCGCACCGCGCGCATCTCCCCGCAGAAGGCCCGCCTGGTCGCTGACCAGGTGCGTGGTCTGTCGGCCGAGCGCGCCGTCAACCTGCTGAAGTTCTCGGACAAGAAGGCCGCCCACCTGATCAAGAAGGTGGTCGAGTCCGCTATTGCCAACGCCGAGAACAACCAGGGCGCCGACATCGACGAGCTCAAGGTCACGACCATCATGGTGGACGAGGGTCCCGCACTGAAGCGCTTCATGGCGCGTGCGAAGGGCCGCGGCACCCGCATCCTCAAGCGCACCAGCCACATCACTGTGGTTGTGGGCGCGGGCAAGTAAGGCGGAGTCAGACAATGGGTCACAAAGTACATCCGACTGGCATCCGCCTGGGCATCGCCAAGGACTGGAACTCCAAGTGGTTTGCCAACAAGAAGCAGTACGCCGGTTTCCTGGCAGCGGACCTGAAGGTCCGTGATCTGCTGCGCAAGAAGCTGGCTCAGGCCGGCATTTCGAAGATCTTCATCGAGCGTCCGGCGAACAACGCCCGCGTGACGATCCACACCGCCCGTCCGGGCGTGGTGATCGGCAAGCGTGGCGAGGACATCGAGAAGCTGCGCAAGGAAGTCAGTGCGGTGATGGGCGTTCCGGCGCACATCAACGTCACCGAGGTCCGCAAGCCGGAACTCGACGCGCAGCTGGTCGCGGAGTCGATCGCGCAGCAGCTCGAGCGCCGCATCATGTTCCGTCGCGCGATGAAGCGCGCCGTGGGCAATGCGATGCGCCTGGGCGCCCTGGGCATCAAGGTCAACGTCGCCGGCCGTCTCAATGGCGCCGAAATCGCGCGTTCGGAGTGGTATCGCGAAGGTCGCGTGCCGCTGCACACGCTGCGTGCCGACATCGACTACGGCTTCGCTGAAGCCAAGACGACCTACGGCATCATCGGCATCAAGGTGTGGGTCTACAAGGGCGAGGTCTTCGACTTCTCCCAGGTCGGCCAGGAAAAGCAGGACGACACGCCGCGTAGCGATCGCGGTGACCGTGGTGACCGCGGTGATCGCAGCGACCGTCCGGGCCGTGGCGCCCGCGAACAGAGGTAATCGACCATGTTGCAACCCAAGCGAACCAAGTACCGCAAGGTACACAAGGGCCGCAATGAGGGCCTGAGCTGGAACGGCAATGCCGTCAGCTTCGGCGAATACGGCCTTAAGGCGACGGCGCACGGTCAGCTGACCGCGCGCCAGATCGAGGCAGCGCGTCGTTCCATCAGCCGCTACGTCAAGCGCGGCGGCAAGATGTGGATCCGCGTGTTCCCCGACAAGCCGATCACCAAGAAGCCGATCGAAGTCCGAATGGGCTCCGGTAAGGGCAACGTTGAGTACTGGGTCGCCCAGATCCAGCCCGGTCGCATGATTTACGAGATCGAAGGCGTGGCAGAGGACGTGGCGCGTGAAGCGTTCCGTCTGGCCGCCGCCAAGCTCTCGGTGACCACCACTTTCGTTACCCGGACGGTGCGCTAATGGAACTCAAGCAACTGCGCGAGAAGTCGGCTGCCGAGCTGCAGGCCCACCTGGCCGAGCTGCACAAGGAGAGCTTCGCTCTCCGCATGCAGAAGGCCACCGGCCAGCTCGCCAAGACCCATGAGTCCCGCCGCGTGCGCCGCGAGATCGCTCGCGTGAACATGCTGCTCGGCGAGAAGAAGTAAGGACCCCAGTCATGACCGACAACAATACAGAGAAGGCTGTCCGCACGGTTGAAGGCCGGGTCGTCAGCAACAAGATGGACAAGACCGTCACCGTGCTCGTCGAGCGCCAGGTCAAGCACGCGCTGTACGGCAAGTACATCCGTCGCTCGACCAAGCTCCACGCCCACGATGCCGACAACGCCTGCAAAGAAGGCGATGTCGTGCGCGTGAAGGAGATTGCTCCGATGTCCAAGACCAAGAACTGGAGCGTGGTTGAAATCGTCAGCCGCGCGGCCGAATAAGAGGAGGCTAAGTCATGATCCAGATGCAGAGCTACCTCGATGTGGCCGACAACTCCGGTGCCAAGGAAGTGATGTGCATTAAGGTGCTGGGCGGCTCGAAGCGCCGTTACGCCGGCATCGGCGACATCATCAAGGTCACGGTCAAGGACGCGATCCCGCGTGGCAAAGTCAAGAAGGGCGACGTCTACGACGCCGTCGTCGTGCGTACCCGCAAGGGTGTGCGTCGTCCGGACGGTTCGCTGATCCGCTTCGACGGCAATGCCGCCGTGCTCCTGAACAACAAGCAGGAACCGATCGGTACCCGCATCTTCGGGCCTGTGACCCGCGAGCTGCGTACCGAGAAGTTCATGAAGATCGTCTCGCTCGCTCCTGAAGTGCTCTGAGCGGAGGAATAGATATGAACCGTATCCGCAAGGGCGATCAGGTGATCGTCACCACCGGCAAGGACAAGGGCAAGAAGGGCGAAGTGGTGCGCGTGCTCGGCGAGAAGGTCGTCGTGTCGAACATCAACGTCGTCAAGCGCCACACCAAGCCGAATCCGCAGGCTGGACAGCCGGGCGGCGTGGTCGAGCGCGAGTCGCCGATCCACATTTCCAACGTGATGCTGTTCAACCCTGCCACTGGCAAGGGCGAGCGCATCGGTTTCAAGGTGCTGGAGGATGGACGCAAACTGCGTGTGTTCCGCTCCAGCGGTGAGGCGGTTGACGCCTGAGGAATGCTCAAATGACCACCCGTCTTGAAAAGTTCTACAAGGACGAAGTCGTCCCGGCCCTGACCAAGAAGTTCGGTTACACGAACCCGATGGAAGTGCCGCGCCTGTCCAAGATCACGATCAACATGGGCGTCGGCGAAGCCGCGACCAACAAGAAGATCCTGGAAAACGCCGTGGCCGATCTGACCAAGATTGCCGGTCAGAAGCCGATCGTGACCAAGTCCCGCGTGTCGGTGGCTTCGTTCAAGATCCGCGACGGCTGGCCGATCGGCTGCAAGGTGACGCTGCGTCGCGCCCACATGTTCGAGTTCTTGGACCGTCTGATCAACATCTCGCTGCCGCGCGTGCGTGACTTCCGCGGCGTGTCGGGTCGTTCGTTCGACGGCCGTGGCAACTACAACATGGGCGTGAAGGAACAGATCATCTTCCCGGAAATCGACTTCGACGCCGTCGACGCGATCCGCGGCATGGACATCGCGATCACCACGACCGCGAAGACCGACGCCGAAGCCAAGGCCCTGCTGGAAGCCTTCCGCTTCCCGTTCCGCAACTAACTCGAGGATTGAACAATGGCTAAGACCTCCATGGTCAACCGCGAGATCAAGCGGGCGAAGCTGGCGAAGCAGCACGGCGCCAAGCGCGACGCGCTGAAGAAGATCATCTCCAGCCAGACCGCTTCGTACGAAGAGAAGCAGGACGCCGTCACCAAGCTGCAGAAGCTGCCCCGCGACTCCTCGCCGAGCCGCCAGCGCAACCGCTGCGAGCTGTCGGGCCGTCCGCGTGGCGTCTACCGCAAGTTCGGCCTCGGCCGCAACATGCTGCGCAAGGCGACCATGAACGGCGACGTCCCGGGTCTGCGCAAGGCCAGCTGGTAACACGAGACGCCGGCAAGTCTGCTAGACTTGCCGGCTCGCTCGCGTCCGGTCCCGGCCGAACAGGGCGGGACCGCCGACGGGAACTTTCCGTTCCTGGGTCGGCACTACAACTGAATTCGCAATTCCGCGGATATCGGTGCTACTCATAGGTGCATATACATGAGCATGACTGATCCCATCGCCGACATGCTGGTCCGCATCAAGAATGCGGCGGCTGTTCGGAAGCAGACGGTGAAGATGCCGTCTTCGAAGATCAAGGTAGCCATCGCCAAGGTTCTGAAGGACGAGGGCTACATCCTGGATTCCCGCGTGACCGACGTCGGTGCGGGCAAGTCCGAACTCGAAATCTCGCTGAAGTACTACGAAGGCAAGCCGGTGATCGAGCGTCTTGAGCGCTTCTCCCGTTCGGGTCTGCGTCAGTACCGCGGCAAGGCTGAGCTGCCGAAGGTCCTCAACGGCCTTGGTATCGCCATCATCTCCACCTCGAAGGGCATCATGACCGATGCGCAGGCGCGCCAACAGGGCGTCGGCGGTGAGGTTCTGTGCTTCGTGGCCTAAGGGAGGAATAGACATGTCCCGAGTTGCCAAGAAGCCGGTTGCCCTCCCGAAGGGCGTCGAGCTGAACATCCAGGCCGATTCGATCAGCGCCAAGGGCCCGAAGGGCACCCTGAGCGTTGCCAAGCCGGCCGCCATCAACCTCAAGGTCGAAAACGGCCAGGCCACGTTCTCCACCGAGGACGCTGCGCTGATTCCGCTGTCCGGCACGCTGCGCGCGATCCTGGCCAACATGGTCAAGGGCGTCTCCGATGGCTTCGAGCGCAAGCTCGAGCTGGTCGGCGTCGGTTACCGCGCCTCGATGCAGGGCAAGGACCTGAACCTCGCGCTGGGCTTCTCGCATCCGGTGCTGCTGCAGGCTCCGGCCGGCATCACGATTGCCACGCCGACGCAGACCGAGATCGTCATCGCCGGCGCGGACAAGCAGGCCGTCGGTGAGTTCGCCGCAAAGGTTCGCGCCGTCCGTCCGCCGGAGCCCTACAAGGGCAAGGGTGTGAAGTACGCCGGCGAAGTCATCATCCGCAAGGAAGCCAAGAAGGCCTAACCGGGTCTTCAGCTTTCGGAGAACGCACATGAACAAGAACACCGCCCGCCTGCGCCGCGCCAAGTCGACCCGCGCGCACATCCGCGAACTCGGCGTGCCGCGCCTGTCGGTGCTGCGCACCGGCCAGCATCTGTACGCCCAGGTCTTCACTGCCGACGGTTCCAAGGTTCTGGCTTCGGCCTCGACCGTGCAGGCCGACGTCAAGGAAGGTCTGAAGAACGGCAAGAACGCCGACGCGGCCGCCAAGGTCGGTCGCGCCATCGCCGAGAAGGCCAAGGCTGCCGGCGTCGAGAAGGTCGCTTTCGACCGCTCGGGCTACCGGTACCACGGCCGCATCAAGGCTCTGGCCGACGCCGCTCGTGAGGGCGGCCTGCAGTTCTGATGCCTTGAAGGCGTGGGGTTCCATCCCCACCCCTAGGTTTCTTCCCGCCGGCATGGGCTATGCCGGGCGCGACGACGGATTGCCGCCTTCGCGAAGCACCCGATGTACCTCACAACCATAAGCGGCGAAGCCGCAAATCCCTTTAACTACCGAGCAATCGAAATGGCAGAAGAACAACGTGCACCGCGGGGTCGTGATCGCGACCGCAACCGCGAAGAGATCGACGATGGCATGATCGAGAAGCTGATCGCGGTCAACCGCGTCAGCAAGACCGTCAAGGGTGGTCGCCAGTTCACCTTCACCGCGCTGACGGTGGTGGGCGACGGCAACGGCAAGGTCGGCTTTGGCTACGGCAAGGCGCGCGAAGTGCCCGTCGCCATCCAGAAGTCGATGGAGTATGCCCGCAAGTCGATGTCCAACGTCGATCTGAACAACGGCACCCTGTGGCACTCGGTCAAGGCCGGCCACGGCGCAGCCCGTGTGTTCATGCAGCCCGCTTCCGAGGGTACCGGCGTCATCGCCGGTGGCGCGATGCGCGCCGTCCTCGAAGCCGTCGGGGTGAAGAACGTGCTGGCCAAGGCCGTGGGTTCGCGTAACCCGATCAACCTGGTTCGCGCCACGCTGAAGGGCCTGTCCGACATGCACTCGCCGGCCAAGATCGCGGCCAAGCGCGGCAAGAAGGTGGAGGACCTGGTCCATGGCTAAGAAGGAAACTGTCGCCGGCGGCACCGTGAAGGTGCGCCTGGTCAAGGGTCTTCGTGGCACCCAGTCGCGCCACCGCCTGTCGGTGCGCGCCCTGGGCCTGAACAAGCTCAATGACGTGCGTGAACTGAAGGACAGCCCGCAGGTGCGTGGCCTGATCAATCAGCTCCATTACCTCGTCCGAGTCGAGGAGTAATCAACATGCGTCTCAACACTCTGCAGCCCGCCGAGGGCGCCCGCACCGAGCGCACCCGCGTCGGTCGTGGTATCGGTTCCGGCCTGGGCAAGACTGCCGGCCGTGGCCACAAGGGCTCGTTCGCGCGTTCGGGCAAGGGCAAGATCAAGGCCGGCTTCGAAGGCGGTCAGATGCCGATGCAGCGCCGTCTGCCGAAGATCGGTTTCCGCTCCAAGCTGTCCAAGGACACGGCCGAAGTGCTGCTGTACCAGCTGGACAAGCTGCCGGCCGGCGACGTCGATTTCGCCGCGCTGAAGGCCGCCAAGCTGGTGCCGAGCACCGCCAAGCAGGCCAAGATCGTGGTCAAGGGCGAAGTCACCAAGAAGTTCGTCCTGAAGGGTCTGGCCGCTACGGCCGGTGCGAAGGCCGCGATCGAAGCGGCCGGCGGCAAGGTCGAGGAGTAATCGACGGATGGCGCGCAGCGGTAGCAACGCGGTAGCCGGCCTCGGTGGCGGACTCGGTAAGTTCACCGAGCTCCGCCAGCGCCTGCTTTTCGTGGTCGGTGCCCTGATCGTCTACCGCATCGGCTGCTACATCCCGGTGCCGGGCGTCAATCCGGAAGCAATGCTTCGGCTGATGGAAACCCAGAAGGGCACCATCGTGGACATGTTCAACATGTTCTCCGGTGGCGCCCTCCATCGCTTCAGCCTGTTCGCGCTGAACGTGATGCCGTACATCTCCGCGTCGATCATCGTGCAGCTGCTGGTGCAGATCGTGCCGAGCCTGAAGGCCATCCAGAAGGAAGGCGAGTCGGGTCGTCGCAAGATCAACCAGTGGTCGCGCATGGGTGCGATCCCGCTGGCCGTGTTCCAGGCCTGGGGCATCGCCACGGCCCTCCAGGCCGGCGGCGCGAGCCAGGGCATCCAGGTGGTCTACAACCCCGGCCCGGGCTTCATCCTGACCGCGGTGCTGGCCCTCACGGCAGGCACCATGTTCCTGATGTGGCTCGGTGAGCAGGTGACGGAGCGCGGCATCGGCAACGGTGTTTCGCTGATCATCTTCGCGGGTATCGTGGCGGGCTTGCCCGCGGCCGTGTTCGGCATGTTCGAGCAGATCCGCAACGGCGACATGAGCGCTCTGAAGGCCATCCTGGTCGTCGCGATCGTCCTGGGCTTCACGTTCTTCGTGGTGTTCGTCGAGCGGGGCCAGCGTCGGATCACGGTCAATTACGCGCGTCGCCAAGGCGGCCGCAGCGCGTACATGAACCAGTCCTCGTTCCTGCCGCTGAAGCTGAACATGTCGGGCGTGATCCCGGCCATCTTCGCCTCGAGCATCGTGATGTTCCCGGCGACGGCGGCCAACTGGTTCAGCCAGGGCAATTCGGGGTCGTTCCTGCACCGTGTCAGCCAATGGCTGAACCCGGGCGAGCCGCTCCACATGATCCTGTACGCGGGTCTGATCGTCGGTTTTGCGTTCTTCTACACCGCGCTGGTGTTCAACTCGCAGGAAACCGCCGATAATCTGAAGAAGTCGGGCGCGCTGATTCCGGGCATTCGTCCGGGCAAGGCCACGGCAGACTATATCGACGGCGTGCTTACCCGCCTCACGGCGGCCGGCGCGGCCTACCTGGTGATGGTGTGCCTCCTGCCGGAGGTCATGCGCACTGAGTTGAGCACTTCGTTCTACTTCGGCGGCACCTCGCTGCTGATCGTGGTCGTGGTGGTCATGGATTTCATCGCCCAGATCCAGGCTCATCTGATGTCGCATCAGTACGAGAGCCTGCTGAAGAAGGCGAACTTGAAGGGCGGCTCGCGCGGCGGTCTCGCGCGCGGGTGATCCCGGACCTTACGCGCGCCAGAGTAGCGCGCGGGGGAGGGCAGGGCAGTTCAACGCCTTGCCTGACCAGTCCGGTTTCGTCGCCGGAGCATGGGCACACTCCCCATGCCGGGCACTGCCGCGTCCCTAGGGATGCGGCAGGGCTTCCTATTAACCCGAGACCTTGTTAAACTTTCCAGTTCACTCCGCCGGGATTAATCCGTCCTGGCCGCCAAATCAGTTGGAGATCGCGTTATGGCGCGTATTGCGGGCGTCAATCTGCCTGCCCAGAAGCATGTCTGGGTCGGGCTGCAAAGCATCTACGGCATCGGCCGTACCCGTTCGAAGAAGGTCTGTGATGCCGCCGGCGTCACCTCGACCACCAAGATCCGTGACCTGTCCGAACCCGAAGTCGAGCGTCTGCGCGCCGAAGTCGGCAAGTACGTGGTCGAGGGCGACCTCCGCCGCGAAGTCGGTATCGCGATCAAGCGACTGATGGACCTGGGCTGCTACCGCGGCCTGCGTCACCGTCGCGGCCTCCCGCTGCGTGGCCAGCGCACCCGGACCAATGCACGTACCCGTAAGGGTCCGCGCAAGGCCATCAAGAAGTAAGGGACTTAGACCATGGCTAAGCCGGCTGCTGCCAAAACCAAGAAGAAGATCAAGCGCGTCGTCACCGACGGCATCGCTCACGTCCACGCTTCTTTCAACAACACCATCGTCACGATCACCGACCGCCAGGGCAACGCGCTGTCGTGGGCGACCTCGGGCGGCGCGGGTTTCCGCGGTTCGCGCAAGTCGACCCCGTTCGCCGCGCAGGTCGCCGCCGAAAAGGCCGGCCGTGCCGCGCTGGACTACGGCGTGAAGTCGCTGGAAGTCCGCATCAAGGGCCCGGGTCCGGGTCGTGAGTCCGCCGTTCGTTCGCTGAACAACGTCGGTTACAAGATCATCAACATCATCGACGTGACGCCTATCCCGCACAACGGGTGCCGTCCGCCGAAGAAGCGCCGCGTCTGAGGAGCTGAAAGAACATGGCTCGTTATATTGGTCCCACCTGTAAGCTCGCCCGTCGCGAAGGCGCCGACCTGGGCTTGAAGTCGTCGGCCCGCGCCCTCGATTCCAAGTGCAAGCTGGAGCAGAAGCCCGGTCAGCACGGCCCGACCGCCCGCAAGGGCAAGCTGTCGGACTACGCCACCCAGCTGCGTGAAAAGCAGAAGGTGAAGCGTATCTACGGTCTGCTGGAGCGTCAGTTCCGCAACTACTACAAGAAGGCCTCGACCAAGAAGGGCAACACGGGTGAAAACCTGCTGCAGCTTCTCGAGACCCGCCTGGACAACGTCGTCTACCGCATGGGTTTTGCGGTGACGCGTCCGGCCGCCCGCCAGCTGGTTTCGCACCGCGGTGTCACGGTCAACGGCAAGTCGGTCAACCTGCCGTCGTACCAGGTCAAGGCTGGCGACGCGATCGCGCTCGCCGAGCGTGCCCAGAAGCAGCTCCGCGTGCAGGAATCCCTGACCGTGGCGCAGCAGATGGACCTCTCGCCGTCGTGGGTCGAAGTCGACAGCAAGAAGTTCTCTGGCGTGTTCAAGGCCGTTCCGGACCGTGCCGACCTGCCGGCCGACATCAACGAAGCGCTGATCGTCGAGCTGTACTCGAAGTAATCCCAGGAGACGCCAACACATGACGGTTACCGCAAACCAGGTGCTGCGCCCGCGCGGCCCTCAGATCGAGCGCCTTACGGGCAACCGTGCCAAGGTCGTCATCGAACCGCTGGAGCGTGGCTACGGCCATACGCTCGGCAATGCGCTGCGCCGCGTGCTGCTGTCGTCGATCCCGGGCTTCGCAATCACGGAAGTCGAGATCGATGGCGTGCTGCACGAGTACACCACGGTCGAAGGCCTGCAGGAAGACGTGCTTGAGGTTCTGCTGAACCTCAAGGACGTCGCGATCCGCATGCACACCGGCGAGTCGGCGACGCTGTCGCTGGCCAAGCAGGGTCCCGGCATTGTCACCGCCGGCGACATCAAGACCGACCACAACGTCGAGATCCTCAACACCGAGCACGTGATCGCGCACCTGACGAAGGACACCGCGCTCAACATGCGTCTGAAGATCGAACGCGGCTTCGGCTACCAGCCGGCTGCCGCGCGTCGTCGTCCGGATGAGGAAACCCGCGCCATCGGTCGCCTGATGCTGGATGCCAGCTTCTCGCCGGTCCGCCGCGTCGCCTATGCCGTGGAAGCGGCCCGCGTCGAGCAGCGCACCGACCTGGACAAGCTGGTCCTGGACATCGAGACCAACGGCACGATCGACGCCGAGGAAGCCGTCCGCACCGCCGCCGACATCCTCACCGACCAGCTGTCGGTGTTCGGCGACTTCACCCACCGCGATCGCGGTGCGGCGAAGCCGGCCACCAGCGGCATCGACCCGATCCTGCTGCGTCCGATCGACGACCTCGAGCTGACCGTGCGTTCGGCCAACTGCCTCAAGGCCGAGAGCATCTACTACGTCGGCGATCTGATCCAGAAGACCGAAGTGGAGCTGCTCAAGACGCCGAACCTCGGCAAGAAGTCGCTCACGGAAATCAAGGAAGTGCTCGCCCAGCGCGGTCTCTCCCTTGGCATGAAGCTCGAGAACTGGCCGCCGGCAGGCATCGCCTCCCACGGCATGATGGGCTAAGCATCGGCGCTTGCGCGGCACTGTGCCGCGCGTCGATGGCAGCAACAACGTTTCAAGCGCTGCGCTTCAAGAGTGAAGCGCAGCGTGTTTCAACCGACGGAGCCTAAGCCCCGCGGTTCTCCGACCAGGGAGCGGTCGGTTCGGACCATCCGCAGTCCAAGTTCCAACGCCTGGATGGCGACAGCGAAATCCAACGTCCCAACATTCCACAGGAATCACCGTCATGCGCCACCAGAAAGCCGGCCGTAAGTTCAGCCGCACCAGTGCACACCGCGATGCCATGTTCACCAACATGGCGGCCTCGCTGATCAAGCACGGCCTCATCCGCACGACCCTGCCGAAGGCCAAGGAGCTGCGTCGCGTCGCCGAGCCGCTCATCACCCTCGCCAAGGTCGATGGCGTTGCCAACCGCCGCCTCGCCTTCTCGCGCCTGCGCGACAAGGAAGCCGTCGGCACGCTGTTCACCACCCTCGGCCCGCGCTACCAGTCGCGTCCGGGTGGCTACCTGCGCATCCTCAAGTGCGGTTTCCGCGCTGGCGACAACGCGCCGATGGCCTACGTCGAACTCGTCGATCGTCCGGAAGCCGCTGCGGAGTAATCCGTCGGCCGACTCGATGGCCTGCCATCGGGACGATCCAGCAAAGCCCCGGTTCTTCCGGGGCTTTTGCTTTTTGCGTCCAATGGCAGGGCGCTGCGACGAAACGTTCGCTCCACGCGCGCAACCGCGGCCAATGCCCATGCCACGGACAGGGTTGGGCGGTTAAGCTTTGTCGCCATGACGACCCAACTCCCGCGCGGCTCGTTCCGCCTCCAGTTCTTCCTCGGCTTCCTCGCCTGTGCCGGCCTGCTGGCGTATGCGATCTACTTGCAGCTGCATGACGGCCTGGAGCCCTGCAACCTGTGCATCTTCCAGCGTGTGGCGTTCGCGGCGCTGGGCGTGGTGTTCCTGATCGGTGCACTGCACGGACCGAAGCGGCCGGCGGGCCGGGTCGGTTACGGCACCGCCGCGCTGCTGGCTGCGCTGGCGGGCATCGCGGTCGCCGGTCGACATGTCTGGGTGCAGATGCAGCCGCAGGGCGCCGTCTCGTGCGGCGCGCCGCTGTCCTTCATGCGCGAGACGATGTCGACGTGGGATGTCGTGCGCAAGGTGATGACCGCCACCGGCAACTGCGGCGACATCGACTGGACCTTCTGGGGCCTGTCGATGCCGTGGTGGAGCCTCATCTGCTTCGTCGTGCTGGCGGCGTGGGCGGGCTATGCGGCCTTTCGCCGCCGCTGACTGCGTTACCCCAGTTATCCCGGACCCGTGAAAGGGTGGCCCGGCTCGGTTGCCGCTGTAACGGTTGCAGCGCGCCGTGCGAGCGCCCATAGTGGTTCGCCGCATTGCAGCATCGTGTCATGCCTACGTCCGACCGCACCCTCCGCGCCGTGAACCTGCCCGCTGACTGGTCGCCCCAGTCCTGGCGCAACCGCACTGCGATGCAGTTGCCGCAGTATCCCGACGCGCAGGCGCTGGAGACCGCGCTGGGCGAGCTCCGCTCGCTGCCGCCGCTGGTGACCTCGTGGGAGATCCTCTCGCTCAAGCAG
The DNA here is from genome assembly GCF_038446665.1 of Lysobacter sp. FW306-1B-D06B. Lineage (NCBI taxonomy): Bacteria > Pseudomonadati > Pseudomonadota > Gammaproteobacteria > Lysobacterales > Lysobacteraceae > Lysobacter > Lysobacter sp. FW306-1B-D06B. The sequence goes on from NZ_CP151802.1 coordinate 1,920,643, forward strand.
CAGCTCGCCGACGCGCAGGAAGGCAAGCGCTTCCTGCTGCAGGGCGGTGATTGCGCGGAGAGCTTCGCCGGCTGCACCTCCGACGTCATCTCCAACCGGCTCAAGGTCCTGCTGCAGATGAGCCTGGTGCTCGTGCACGGCTTGCGCAAGCCGGTGGTGCGCGTGGGCCGCTTCGCCGGCCAGTACGCCAAGCCGCGTTCGACCGACACCGAAACGATCGGTGAGGTCACGTTGCCCAGTTACCGCGGCGACATGGTCAACGCGCCGGAGTTCACGCCCGAAGCGCGCACGCCCGATCCGCGTCGCATGATCAAGGCGCATGCGCGTTCGGCGATGACGATGAACTTCGTCCGCGCGCTGATCGACGGCGGCTTCGCCGACCTGCACCATCCCGAATACTGGAACCTGAGCTGGGTCGGCCATTCGCCGCTCGCCGACGAATACCGCCGCATGGTCAATGCCATCGGCGACGCCGTGCGGTTCATGGAAACGCTGTCGGGCAGCGAGGTCCACAACCTCAACCGCGTCGACTTCTACACCTCGCACGAAGCGCTGCTGCTGCCCTACGAGGAGTCGCTGACGCGCCAGGTGCCGCGCCATTGGGGCTGGTTCAACCTCAGCACGCACTACCCGTGGATCGGCATGCGCACCGCGCAGGTCGACGGCGCGCACGCCGAATACTTCCGCGGCATCCGCAATCCGATCGCGCTGAAGGTCGGTCCGTCGGTGACGCCCGACCAACTGCTGCGCATCATCGACCTGCTCAATCCGGAAGACGAGCCGGGCCGCCTGAGCTTCATCCACCGCATGGGCGCGACCGGCATCGCCGAGAAGCTGCCGCCGCTGCTGGAGGCGGTGCGCCGCGACGGCCGCCGCGTGCTGTGGGTGTGCGACCCGATGCACGGCAACACCGAGAGCACGAGCAACGGCTACAAGACGCGCCGCTTCCGCAACATCCGCAGCGAGCTGGAGGACGCGTTCGAACTGCACGCCGCCGCCGGCACGCGGCTGGGCGGTGTGCACCTGGAGCTGACGGGCGAGGACGTCACCGAATGCCTCGGCGGCGCGCGCGAGCTCACCGAGAGCGATCTGGAGCGCGCGTACAAGTCGACGGTCGATCCGCGCCTGAACTACGAGCAGGCACTGGAGATCGCGATGCTGATCGTGCGCAAGCAGGCGCAGATCGCGGCACCGGCCTGACCTGTAGGCTCATGCAAGAAAAAGGCCCGCTTCGGCGGGCCTTTTGCATTTTCAGCGGGGGCGACAGACATCAGCCCTTGGTCGTTCCTAGCGGTGCCGTCGCCAGGAACTGCGGCGCCTTGCGCGCGCGCGTCTTCTGTTCGAATGCGAACGCCAGCTCGATCAGACGCGGTTCGCTCCACGCCGGGCCCATGAAGACGATGCCCATCGGCAGGCCGAAATAATCGCCCATCGGCACGGTGACGCTCGGCGTACCGGCGACGGCGGCGGCGCCGTAGCCTTCACCGAGGAAATGATCGCCGTTGACCGGGTCGATCAGCCACGCCGGCGCGGTGGCAGGCGCGACGATGGCATCGAGTGTCGAAGCCGTGAGCGCGGCCTGCAGGCCGTCGCTGCCGGCCAGTCGCTTAGCCTGGCTGCGCGCGTCGATGTACGCCATCTCGTCCAGCGTGCCCTTCGCCTGCGCGCGTTCGAACAGCTCCTGCGCGAAGAACGGCATCTCCGTCTTGGTGTTGCGGCGGTTGAATTCGATCAGCCCCTCCAGCGAATTCACCGGCGCGCCGCTGCGCGACAGATAGCCGTTGAGGCCGTGCTTGAACTCGTACAGCAGCACGTCCATCTCGGCGTCGTTCCATTGCCCGGCGGTGGGCAGTTCGACGTCGACGATCTCCGCGCCGGCCTGGCGCATGGCCTCCAGGCTGCGCTCGAGCGCGGCGTCGGCGGCGGGATGGAAACCCATCGCCTTGCGCAGCACGCCGATGCGGGCGCCGCGCAGGCCGTCGCGGTTGAGGCGCGCGTGGTAGTCGAAGATCGCCCGGCCGGTGCTTTCGGCCGTGGCGGAATCGGTGTCGTCGCGACCGACCATGGCCGACAGCAGGATTGCCGCGTCGGCGACACTGCGCGCCATCGGGCCGGGTGTGTCCTGGCTGTGCGAGATCGGGATGATGCCGCTGCGGCTCACCAGGCCGACCGTCGGCTTGATGCCCACCAACCCCGCGACCGAAGACGGGCAGACGATGCTGCCGTCGGTCTCCGTGCCGATTGCGGCGGCGGCGAGGTTGGCGGCCACGGCCGCGCCGCTGCCGGAGCTGGAACCGCAGGGCGAGCGGTCCAGCGCGTACGGGTTGCGCGTCTGCCCGCCGCGCGCGCTCCAGCCGGAGGTCGAACGCGAGGAACGGAAGTTCGCCCACTCGCTGAGGTTCGTCTTGCCCAGGATCACCGCGCCCGCATCGCGCAGTCGCGCGACGACGAAGGCGTCGGTGCGCGGATGGTGCGAGGCGAGGGCGAGCGAGCCGGCGGAGTTCGCCATCGGCGTCGCGTCGATGTTGTCCTTCAGCAGGATCGGCACGCCGTGCAGCGGGCCGCGCACGCGGCCGGCCTTGCGCTCGGCGTCGCGTGCATCGGCTTCCTTCAGCGCGGCCGGATTGACTTCGATCACCGCGTTGAGATGCGGGCCGGCGTCGTCGATCGCGGCGATGCGGTCCAGGTACGCCTGCGTCAGCGCGTGGCTGGTGAGCTCGCCACGTCCCATGCGGGCTTGAAGTTCGTCGATACCGACTTCGGCGAAGGCGAAGTTTCCATCCGGTGCGGGCGCGGCGGCCGGCTTGGCGGAAGTCGTCGCGGTCGGACCGGCTTTGGCCGTGCCGGGTACGTCGGCGCGGTTACAGGCGGGCAGGAGCGCGAGCAGCGTTGCCAGTGGCAACGTCTTGACGATCAAAGAGCGCATTGCGATTCCCCGGTCGCAGGTGGCTGACCCGAGGATACGCCATTCAGCTTGGCTGGCGGGGGCTCAGGGGCGCCGCTTACGGATGTCGCGTGCCAGCACTGCGACGACGATCAAATTGATCGCCAGGACAGCGACCGACATCCAGCCGGGGTGGCGGAACAGGGCATAGACGTCCAGCGGCAGGTAGATCGCGGCGCTGATGCAGCCCAGCCACGACGCCCAGACCTTGACGCGCCACAGGCCCCAGGCCTCGACGAAGCGCAGGATGCCGTAGGCGAAGATCAAACCCGCGGCCAGATGGACGCTGTCGGGATTGATGAGGTCGGAGAAGCGCGCCAGCGCGCCGGTCTGCGGATCCAACTGGAACCGCGTCATCAGTTCGTGCAGCCAGCGCAGCAGCGGGGCCGGGCCGAGCAGCTCCAGGCCGCTGGCGGCGGCGAAGGCCAGCAGGCCTTTGGCGGCCTCGAAGATCGCGATGGCATGCAGGCCCGGATGGGCCTGCGGCCGGGAGTCGTAGGTGGCGTCGGTCATGGCGTGATCAGACACGGCGCCACCGTTTTGGTTCAAGCCGCGCGGGAGGCGCGCTTGCGCTCGCTCTCGGTGAGCTGCTTCTTGCGCAGGCGGATTTCCTTGGGCGTGACTTCGACCAGCTCATCGTCCTCGATGAAGTCCAGCGCCTGCTCCAGCGAGTACTTGATCGCCGGCGTCAGCTTGATCGCGTCGTCCTTGCCCGAAGCGCGCATGTTGGTGAGCGGCTTGGTCTTGATCGCGTTGACGGTCAGGTCGTTGTCCTTGGAATGGATGCCGACCAGCTGGCCTTCGTACACGTTGTCGCCTTCGGCGGCGAACAGGCGGCCGCGCTCTTCCAGCGGGCCCAGCGCGTAGGCGGGCGTGGCGCCGGCGGCGTTGGCGATCATCACGCCGTTGAGGCGCTTGGCGATCGCGCCGGTTTCCTTCGGACCGTAATGGTCGAACACGTGGAACAGCAGACCCGAACCCTGCGTCAGGGTGCGGAACTCGTTCTGGAAACCGATCAGGCCGCGCGCCGGAATCATGTAGTCCAGGCGCACGCGACCCTTGCCGTCGGGCTCCATGTTCTTCAGCTGGGCCTTGCGGATGCCCAGCTTTTCCATCACGCCGCCCTGGTGCTGCTCTTCGATGTCGACCACCAGCTGCTCGATCGGCTCCATGAGCTGGCCGTCGATTTCCTTGATGATCACTTCCGGACGCGACACGGCGAGTTCGAAGCCTTCGCGGCGCATGTTCTCGATCAGCACCGACAGGTGCAGTTCGCCGCGGCCCGACACCAGGAACTTGTCCGGATCGGAACCTTCCTCGACCTTCAGCGCCACGTTGTGCAGCGTCTCGCGCTCCAGGCGCTCGCGCAGCTGGCGGCTGGTGAGGAACTTGCCGCCGCTGTATTCCTTGTGGCCGGCGAACGGCGAGTTGTTCACCTGGAAGGTCATGCTGATCGTCGGCTCGTCCACGGTCAGCGCGGGCAGCGCTTCCGGCGCGTCGAGCGCGCAGACGGTGTCGGAGATCGACAGGTCGGTGACGCCCGCGATGGCGACGATGTCGCCGGCGCCGGCTTCCTCGGTCTCGATGCGCTCCAGGCCCATGAAGCCCAGCACCTGCACGATCTTGCCCTGGCGCTTCTTGCCTTCGCGGTCGATCACGCTGACCGGCATGTTCTTCTTCACCTTGCCGCGCTGGATGCGGCCGATGCCGATCAGGCCGACGAAGCTGCTGTAGTCCAGCTGGCTGATGCGCATCTGGAACGGGCCGTCCTCGTCCACCTGCGGCGGCGCGACGTGCTTCATGATCGCTTCGTACAGCGGGGTCATGTCGCCCGAACGCGCGGCATCGTCGAGGCTGGCGTAGCCGTGCAGCGCCGAGGCGTAGACGATCGGGAAGTCCAGCTGCTCGTTGGTGGCGCCGAGCTTGTCGAACAGGTCGAACACCTGGTCGATGACCCAGTCCGGACGCGCGCCCGGGCGGTCGATCTTGTTGACCACGACGATCGGCTTGAAGCCCATCGCGAACGCCTTCTGCGTCACGAAGCGCGTCTGCGGCATCGGGCCGTCCATCGCGTCGACGAGGATCAGCACCGAGTCGACCATCGACAGCACGCGCTCGACCTCGCCGCCGAAGTCGGCGTGGCCCGGGGTGTCGACGATGTTGATGCGGTTGCCCTGCCAGGTGATCGCCGTGTTCTTGGCGAGGATCGTGATGCCACGTTCCTTTTCCTGGTCATTGCTGTCCATCGCGCGCTCGGCGAGCACGGTGCGCTCGGAAAGGGTGCCGGACTGCTTCAGGAGGCAGTCGACGAGGGTGGTCTTGCCGTGGTCGACGTGGGCGACGATGGCGATATTGCGCAGGCGTTCGATGGACATGCGGACAGGCCGGCAGACCGGCGCTCAGGCGAGGGGTAGCCGAATATTATACCTTGCAAACATGGCCGTTGCTTGTTCAGGCAGACGGCGCCGGGAGGCGCTCGCGGACCCTTGTGAAGCCCCGCCACCGCCGCCATCTGAACGGCGAGTTGCCCCTTTCTCCCACCGATTCCTTTCCCCGAACAACGTCCAGGAGACGCATTCATGAGCCTGATCGCCACTTTCGACACCGACCGCGGCCCCATCCGCGTGGAACTGGCCGCCGACAAGGCGCCGCTGACGGTCGCCAACTTCGTCAATCTGGCCCAGCGCGGCTTCTATGACGGGCTGAGCTTCCACCGCGTCATCAACGATTTCATGATCCAGGGCGGCTGCCCGCTGGGCACCGGCACCGGCGGCCCGGGCTACCGTTTCGAAGATGAAACCCGCACCGGCCTGTCCCACGAGCGCGGCGTGCTGTCCATGGCCAACGCCGGCCCGGGCACCAACGGCAGCCAGTTCTTCATCACCCACGTCCCGTGCCCGTGGCTGGACGGCAAGCACACGGTGTTCGGCAAGGTGCTGGAAGGGCAGCAGATCGTGGACAGCGTGAAGCAGGGCGACACGATCAAGTCGGTGAAGATCGAAGGCGACACTGCCGCCGTGCTGGCCGCCAAGGCCGACCGCGTGGCCGAGTGGAACAAGACCCTGGATGCGAACGCGCGCCCGTAACCTGATCGATGTCATTCCCGCGAAGACGGGAATCCAACTGTCCGTACCCGCAGCGCCTGCTGCCGGGGCGTGACAAGTCGGACGCCTGGGTCCCCGCCTGCGCGGGGATGACGGCTTGAATACCCCGTCGAACTGAGGCGCCCGCTCCGGCTTGCCGGGGCGGGCGTTTTCGCATCCGGCGGGGCGGGGCGCCCGGGTCCGCGTGTTAACATCGCAAGGCTCGATGGCGGCCGTTTTCGCGGCTGCAGTTCCAGCCTCGAGCACACCCCACATCGACCCCAACGAGGTTCCCGCGATGCCCCAGCTTGCCCGGCGCATCGGTCGCGCCAAGCCCAGCGCGATCATGCAGGTTGCCGAGAAGGCCAAGCGGCTCAAGGCCGAAGGCCGCGACATCATCAGTTTCTCGATCGGTGTTCCCAACTTCCTCCCCGGCGAGCACGTCTACGCCGCCGCACGCGAAGCGCTGTCGAAAGACAGCGGCCAGTACGGCAGCAATCGCGGACCCGACGCGCTGCTCGACGCGTTCGTCGAACACATGGCGAAAATCGGTCTGACCGGCTACGGCCGCGTCAACTGCGCCACCGGCATCGGCGCCAAGCACGTCATCTACAACCTCGCCGAAGCGCTGCTCGACGAAGGCGACACCATCGTCTTCCCGACGCCGTACTGGACCAGCTACCTCGACATCGCCGAGATCGTCGGCGCGAAGATCGACCTGCTGCCGTGCCCGGCCGAACAGAACTACAAGCTCACGCCCGCGCAGCTCGATGTCGCGCTTGCGAAGAAGCCGCGCGTGTTCCTGTTCAACAACCCGTCCAACCCGACGGGCATGGTGTACACGAAGGAAGAAATCGACGCGCTGGCCGACGTCATCGTGAAGTATCCGGACACCTGGATCATCACCGACGACATCTACAACCGGATGGTGTTCGACGGCTTGGGCTACCACAACTTCGTGCACGCCCGCCCGGAGCTGAAGGACCGCGTGATCTTCCTCGACTCGCTGTCCAAGACCTACGGCATGCCGGGTTGGCGCGTGGGCTTCATGGCCGGTCCGGAAGTCGTCGCGCAGGCGCTGGTGACGATGAATTCCAACCACATCACCAACGTGCCGGAAGTCGTCTGCGCTGCGGCCATCGCCGCGTTCAACGGCCCGCAAGACGTGCCGACGCAGAAGTGCGCCGAGTTCCAGGCCAAACGCGACCAGGTGATGGACGTGATGAACGCCATCCCGGGCGTCGTCTGCCCGCGTCCGCAGGGCGCGTTCTACGTGTTCCCGGACATCAGCGTCGCCTTCGGCAAGACGCACACGCCAACGGGCACGAAGATCAACAACGACGTCGACTTCTGCAACGCACTGCTGGAAGCCAAGGGCGTGGCCTGCGTGCCGGGCTCGGCCTTTGGCGAGCCGCGCGCGCTGCGCATCAGCTACACCTGCCCGACGCCGCAGCTCGCACCGGGCCTGCAGCGTTTCCAGGAATTCTTCGCTGAACTGCAGTGATTCGGGATTCGAGATTCGGGATTCGCAAAAGCGGATCCCGAATCCTCCCGTAGCGCCGCCGCTGTTTCCGAATCACGAATCCCGAATCACGAATCACGAATCACGAATCCCGGAGTTTCACCATGAAGACCCCCGTCCGCGTTGCCGTCACCGGTGCTGCCGGCCAGATCGGTTACTCGCTGCTGTTCCGCATCGCTTCCGGCGAAATGCTCGGCAAGGACCAGCCCGTCATCCTGCAGATGCTCGAGCTGCCGATGGAGAAGGCCCAGGCCGCGCTCAAGGGCGTGATGATGGAGCTGGAAGACTGCGCGTTCCCGCTGCTCGTCGGCATGGTCGGCACCGATGACGCGGAAGTCGCGTTCAAGGACGCCGACATCGCCCTGCTGGTCGGCGCGCGTCCGCGCGGCCCGGGCATGGAGCGCAAGGACCTGCTGCTGGAAAACGCGAAGATCTTCACCGCCCAGGGCGCCGCGCTGAACAAGGTCGCCTCGCGCAATGTGAAGGTGCTCGTCGTCGGCAACCCGGCCAACACCAATGCCTACATCGCCATGAAGTCGGCGCCGGACCTGCCGGCGAAGAACTTCACCGCGATGCTGCGCCTGGACCACAACCGTGCGCTGTCGCAGCTGGCCAACAAGGCCGGCGTCGCCGTGGGCGACATCGAGAAGCTGGTCGTGTGGGGCAACCACAGCCCGACCATGTACCCGGATTACCGCTTCGCCACGGTCAACGGCCAGTCGCTGAAGGACAAGATCAACGACGCCGATTGGAACGCCAACGAGTTCATCCCGAAGGTCGGCAAGCGCGGCGCGGCGATCATCGAAGCGCGCGGCCTGTCGTCGGCTGCTTCGGCCGCCAACGCCGCCATCGACCACATCCGCGACTGGGTGCTGGGCAGCAACGGCAAGTGGGTGACGATGGGCATTCCGTCCGACGGCAGCTACGGCATTCCGAAGGACGTGATGTTCGGCTTCGCCGTGACCACGAAGGACGGCGAGTACACGATGGTGAAGGACCTGCCGGTCGACGACTTCAGCCAGAAGGCCATCGACAAGACGCTGGCCGAGCTGGAAGAAGAGCGCGCCGGCGTTTCGCACCTGCTGTAATCCGCATTGCGCGACTGTTTCGGCAGTCGCACGAGACAAAAAAAGGGCGGCCAATGGCCGCCCTTTTTCGTTGACGCAGCTGTCGGCTGCTACATCGCTTCGTGCTTGCTGTCGTCATTCCGCGGGAATGACAGATTAAGAGCGTCGATAAGAGATCAGAATCAGAACTGCACCTGCGCCCGCAGTTCCACCTCGTCGGTCGCCGAATACGCCGCGCGCTTCTCATCCAGCACGTGCACGTAGTTCGCCTGGAACTTGAAGTGCGAAGTGAGATACCAGTTCGCGCCGAAGGTGATGTCGCGCTGGCGGCCGCCGGCGATGCCCGCGTCGTTCAGATCGAGGTCGCCGTAGCGCGCCAGCAATTCCACTGCACCGAAGCCCTTCGCGGGTTTCACATTGGCGACGTTCCCGCCGGAGTAAGGGCGCGATTCCCCCGTGAGCAGCCAGCTGCCGGTAACGTAGCCGCCCTGCGCGGTGAAATCGCGCAAGCCGTCATCGCGCTGCGCGCTGCCAATCAGGTATTCGCCCTGCAGTGACCAGGGGCCGTCGATCCACAGGGCCTCCAGCCCCGCACGGTCGATGCGGTCCACATGCATCAGCTTGCCCGAATCGACCAGCCGCACATCAGTAAGGCCGGCTTGCGGACGTGCGCGGAAGCGCGCGCCCGGCGCCGTGTAGATGCTGCGCCCGTCAGTGTTGCCGTGCGGGTTCTCCACCGACGCGGCCACGCCCAGATGCAGCACGCGCGCGTCACCGTGAAGCGGCAGCCAGAACGCGCGCGCCGCCGCCGTCGTGCCGGGGTTGTCGCCCTGCAGGTCGTGCCCGAAGAAGTACGCGGCGCTGAAAGCGTAATCAGGTCGCGCGAGCGACCACTCAACGCCCGTGCGTCGGCCTTCGAACACCGCCTGCGACGCGGCCGCGTTCTCCATCAGGCTGCCCGCGCGCGATGCCGAATTGCTCTCGAAACCGACAGGCGTCTTGAAATAGCCCACGCGGATGCGGCCCATGTCCTGTCCGAACAACGCCTTGGTCTCCACGCGCAGTGCGACATCGAGCCAGGTGTTCGTTTCGAAGTCCATGCCGACAGTGGCGTCGTAAACGCCCTTCTTCTTCAGCGCGGCGCCGAACTCGCGACGGCGCATGCCATCGTCGTCGTGCAGCGTTGTCGTGGCCGTTCCATAGCCGCGATCGCCGGAGAAATCGTTGAGGTCGTAAGCGAAGTTGAGGGAAGCGGAAAGATCGGTGCCGTCGGCGAACGTGTGGTGCGTCGGCCAGGCGTCGAAGTCGCCGGCCGTCGCGTCGGTCGCACAAAGCAGCAGGCCGGCCAGTGCGGCGGCCAGGATCGATGGATTCATGGGAAGTCGGTCGTTCGGAAGAAGGAGGCGTGCGAAGTCGCGCACGGACGCGAAGGGGTCAGTCGCTTTCGACGCTGGAGGTCGCATTGAACGGTTCCGACGCAGGCGTCGGATTCGCCAGCTCGCGCTGCAAGCGGTGCGAGCAAGGCAAGCGGACGGGGCGCAACAATGCCGCCACGCGCCAGCCTCGACCGGCTGAAAATTGGACGTTGCGCGCATCGCGCCTTGCTGCATCGCGCCATGTCGTGCAGCGGGGCTCGGGAGCGTTCCTGCCAAATCAACCGCTTACGTGCGCAGGCGTGCCATCACGCAGCCTCTTCGACCATCGTCGTAACGAACGCTCACGTGTCACGGACTAGCCTCGACGGATCGTCGTTGGAAAGGCCCCGCCATGCGCTACGAAGACTTCTATCGCCGCTCGATCGAACAGCCCGAGGAGTTCTGGGGCGAGCAGGCGAGGGCGATCCACTGGCACAAGCCGCCGGAGCGGATCCTCGACTATTCCACTCCGCCATTCCGCAAGTGGTTCGTCGGCGGCGAAACCAACCTGTGCTTCAACGCCGTCGACCGCCATCTGCACGAACGCGGCGACCAGCTGGCACTCGTGGCGATCTCATCGGAAACCAATGTCACGCGCGAGATCACGTACCGCGAGCTGCATCGCGAAGTGAACACCTTCGCCGCGGTGATCCGTTCGCTCGGCGTCGGCCGCGGCGATCGCGTGGTGATCTACATGCCGAACATGGCCGAGGCCGTGTTCGCGATGCTGGCCTGCGCGCGCATCGGTGCGGTGCATTCGGTGGTGTTCGGCGGTTTCGCTTCGCACAACCTGGCGCTGCGCATCGACGATGCGACACCGAAGCTGCTGATCTGCGCCGACGCCGGCATGCGCGGCGGCAAGGTGATTGCGTACAAGCCGCTGGTCGATGCCGCCTGCGCTGCGGCGAAATCGCCGCCGCCGAAGGTGCTCATCGTCGATCGCGGGCTCGATCCGCAACGTACGAACGTGGAAGGTCGCGACGCGGACTATGCCGCGCTCCACGCGCAGTACGACGGCGAGGAAGTCGACGTCGAATGGCTGGAATCCAACGAGCCCAGCTATCTGCTGTACACGTCGGGCACTACGGGCAAGCCAAAAGGCGTGCAACGCGATGTCGGCGGTTACGCGGTCGCGCTGGCGTTGTCGATGTGGTCGATCTACGACGTGCGCGCGGGGCAGGTGATGTTCTCCACGTCCGATGTCGGCTGGGCGGTGGGGCATTCGTACAACGTGTACGGGCCGCTGATCGCCGGCGCGACGTCGGTGCTGTACGAGGGCCTACCGACGAATCCCGACCCCGGCGTGTGGTGGCGCATCTGCGAGCAGTACGGCGTGCGCACGATGTTCTCCTCGCCCACCGGCATCCGTGTGTTGAAGAAGCAGGATCCCGCGTTCCTGAAGAAGCACGACCTGTCGAAGCTGCAGTGGCTGTTCCTCGCCGGAGAACCGCTGGACGAACCCACCGCGCACTGGATCACCGACGGCATCGGCAAGACCATCATCGACAACTACTGGCAGACCGAAACCGGCTGGCCGGTGCTGTCGCTGATGCCGGGGTTGGACCTGAAACCGGTGAAGTTCGGTTCGCCCGGATTGCCCACGCCGGGCTACAAGCTGCGCGTGATCGACGACAACAGCGGCGAGGACGTGAAGGCCGGCGAGAAGGGTGTGCTGGTGATCGAGCCGCCGCTGCCGCCGGGCTGCCTGACGACGGTGTGGAACGACGACGCGCGATTCCTTTCCAGCTACTTCAGCCACTTCAAGCAGCTCGTCTACAGCTCGCTGGACTGGGCGATCCGCGACGAGGACGGCTACACCTTCATCCTCGGCCGCACGGACGATGTCATCAACGTCGCCGGTCACCGCCTGGGCACGCGCGAGATCGAGGAGTCGTGCTCCACGCATCCCAATGTCGCCGAGGCCGCCGTCATCGGCGTGCACGACGAACTCAAGGGTCAGGTACCGGTCGTGTTCGCCACGCTCAAGCGTCCCGACGAATCGCCTGCCGATGCGGCCGCTGCGATGCAGCAGCGCGTGGTCGAACAACTCGGTGGCGTGGCGAAGCCGGCGCGCGTGTACGTGGTCAACGCGTTGCCGAAGACGCGCTCGGGCAAGCTGCTGCGGCGTTCGTTGCAGGCGCTGGCGGAGAGTCGCGATCCGGGTGATCTGTCCACGCTCGACGACCCCGGTGCGCTGGAGGAAGTGAAGCGCGCGCTGGAGCGGGGCCCCGATACAGGAGGCTGACACCGGACGTATTTCCCGTTCGTCCTGAGCGTAGCGGAGCGAAGTCGAAGGGCGGACGGGGCTGCGACCGACCGATGCTGCGCGCCTACGCTCAGGGCGAATGGTGAGGAGATACCGCTGCGGCGTGCTCTTCCACTCCGCCCGGTTGCACACCCGCATAGCGCGCACGCGGTCGTATGAGTCCACCGTGCGCCTGCTGCTCCAGCGCATGCGCCAGCCAGCCGGCGAGGCGCCCGGCGGCGAACATCACCAGCGCCGGCGTCGCCGGCAATGCATAGGCGTGGCAGATCGCGGCGAGCATGAAGTCGATGTTCGGGTGCTGACCGCTGATTTCCTCGGTGGCTTCGACCATCGCGTTGAGTGCATCGAGCTGCGCCGGATCCGGCGCCGCGTCGCGCAGGCGTTGCAGCAGTTCCGCCGCGCGTGGATCGCCGTCCGGGTACAGCGCATGGCGGAAGCCGGGCAGGTCGTCGCCGCGCTGCCATCGCGCTGCGATCGCATCGCGTGGCGAATCGGCCTGAGACGCTTCGGCGATCAATGCGTAGGCGCGTGCCGTGGCGCCGCCGTGGCGCGGCCCCGACAAGGCCGCCAATCCGCTGCACACCGTCGCGTGCAGATGCGCACCGGTCGAAGCGACCACGCGCGCGGCAAAGGCGGAGACGTTGAGTTCGTGGTCGGCGCACAGCACCAGTGCGGCGCGCACGAGGTCCTCGAATGCCGCATCGCCCGGCCGCCACGCGCGTGCCAGCACGCGATGCACGGGATCGGCCGACGGCGGTTGCGCGACCAGCAGCGCGGCGTTCTGACGCAGCAGCGTCGCCGCGACGCGATGCCGCACCTGCGGCGCCGAGTTGAACGAATGGCGCTCCTGCAGCGCCAGCAGCGGAATCGCCGCCATCGTGCGTTCCAGCGGCGGCAGACGTGCGTCGACGGCGATGCTCGCCACGGTGTCCGGCCAGCCCGGCACCGCCATCGCGAAGGGGTCGTCGCTGCCGCAGTCCCACAGGAGACGCGCGGTGTCCTCCAGGCTGGCACCGGCGCGCACCTCCGCGATCGCCGAACGGCCGCGGTAGTACGGCCCGTCCGGCCGGATCAGCGAGATCCGCGTCTCCAGCACGGGCAAACCGCGATCCAGGCTCTGCGCCGCCCCGCGCGCTGCGCCGCGACCGATGCGCTGGCGCTCCGCCAGCCGCTCCACGTCCTGGCGCAGGTACAGGCGGCTGCGGTGGTCGGGGCCGGGGCGCGATTCGAGCAGGCCGCGGCTGACGTAGGCGTACAGCGTGGCCCGGCTGATGCCGAGCAGACGGCAGGTGTCGCGGGCGGAGAGGAGGTCGTCCATGGCGATAGATTGCCAGACAGATTGATTGGAACGATCAAGATTGATCAACCAGTGGGATGGTGCCAGATTGGCGCCCGTCGCAGACAGGAGTTCCCCCATGAGTTCCGCTTCCGCAGGCGCCCGTTTCCGCGCCGCCCTCGCCGCCGAAAAGCCCCTGCAGGTCATCGGTGCCATCAACGCCAACCACGCGCTGCTGGCCCAGCGCGCCGGCTACCGCGCGATCTACCTCTCCGGCGGCGGCGTCGCCGCCGGCTCGCTGGGCCTGCCGGACCTGGGCATCTCCGGGCTGGAGGACGTGCTGATCGACGTGCGCCGCATCACCGACGTATGCGACCTGCCGCTGCTGGTGGACATCGACACCGGCTTCGGGCCCAGCGCGTTCAACATCGAGCGCACGGTGAAGTCGCTGATCAAGGCCGGCGCCGCCGCATGTCACATCGAGGATCAGGTCGGGGCCAAGCGCTGCGGCCATCGTCCGGGCAAGGAGGTCGTGTCGCAGGGCGAGATGGTCGACCGCGTCAAGGCTGCCGCCGATGCGAAGACCGATCCGGACTTCTTTCTGATCGCCCGCACCGACGCCATCGCCGTGGATGGCGTGGACGCGGCGATCGAGCGCGCCATCGCCTGCGTGGAGGCCGGCGCCGACGGCATCTTCGCCGAGGCCGCCTACGACCTGCCCACCTACCAGCGTTTCGTCGACGCGGTGAAGGTGCCGGTGCTGGCCAACATCACCGAGTTCGGCAAGACGCCGTTGTTCACCCGCGACGAATTGGCCTCGGTGGGCGTGGCGATCCAGCTGTTCCCGCTGTCGGCGTTCCGCGCCATGAACAAGGCGGCAGAAAATGTCTACACCGCCATCCGTCGCGACGGCCACCAGAAGAACGTGGTGGACACCATGCAGACCCGCGAGGAACTGTACGATCGCATCGGCTACCACGCGTTCGAGGACAAGCTCGACGCGCTGTTCGCGAGCAAGAAGTAAGGCGCGATGAAAAGGTCGGCCGACGGAGCGTACAGGGCCTTCCCGTTGAGTCCCCCTGTCCCTATCTCCGCCGGCGCGTCCGGTCCGCCATTTCGACCGTGGCGGGCGCGATAGGTGCCCACCACGGTCGCCTGCGACACCTCGTCGCAGTCAGGCTTTGATCTGATCGAATCCCCTTTGCCACCCTGCAAAATTGACAACGTCGCACCCCGGTACGACCGGACAAGCACGAGGAGGAATACCCACATGACCGAGACCAACCAGGTCCTGCCCAAGGCCAAGAAATCCGTCGCCCTGAGCGGTACCGCCGCGGGCAACACCGCGCTGTGCACCGTCGGCCGCAGCGGCAACGACCTGCACTACCGCGGTTACGACATCCACGACCTGGCCACCGAGTCGACGTTCGAGGAAGTCGCGCACCTGCTCGTGCACGGCGCGCTGCCGACGACGTCGCAACTGAAGGCCTACAAGGCCAAGCTCAAGCGCCTGCGTGGCCTGCCGGCGATCGTGTCCGAAGCGCTGGAACTGGTGCCCGCCAACGCGCACCCGATGGACGTGCTGCGCACCGGTTGCTCGGTGCTGGGCACGGTGCTGCCGGAGCGCGAAGGCCATCCGGCCTCCGAAGCCCGCGACATCGCCGACAAGCTCATCGCCAGCTTCGGTTCGATGCTGCTGTACTGGTGGCACTTCACCCGCAACGGCCGCCGCATCGACGTCGAGACGGACGATGATTCCGTCGCCGCGCACTTCCTGCACCTGCTGCACGGCGAAGCGCCGAGCGCGCTGCACGCGCTGTCGCTGGACAAGTCGCTCATCCTTTACGCCGAACACGAGTTCAATGCGTCCACCTTCACCGCGCGCGTGATCGCGGGTACGGGTTCGGACCTGCATTCGTGCATCACCGGCGCCATCGGCGCGCTGCGCGGCCCCAAGCACGGCGGCGCGAACGAAGTGGCGATGGACATCATCAGCCGCTACGGCACCGCCGATGAGGCCGAGGCGGACATCCGTGCGCGCATGGAGAAGAAGGAAATCATCATCGGCTTCGGCCACCCGGTGTACACCATCGGCGATCCGCGCAATCCGATCATCAAGGAGATCTCGCGCAAGCTGTGCGCGGACGGCGGCAACCAGACGCTGTTCGACGTGTCCGAGCGCATCGAAAACCTGATGATGGACACCAAGAAGATGTTCCCGAACCTCGACTGGTACAGCGCATCGGCCTACCACATGATGGGCATCCCGACGCCGATGTTCACGCCGCTGTTCGTCATCGCGCGCACCACCGGCTGGAGCGCGCACGTGATCGAGCAGCGCGAAGATGGCAAGATCATCCGTCCGAGCGCGAACTACGTCGGGCCGGAAGATCGCGCGTACGTGCCGATCGAAAAGCGCTGATCGCATTCGACGTTTGCAAGACAGGGAAGGGGCCGCGCGATGCGGCCCTTTTCTTTGGCGAGTACGAACTCAGGGGTGTAAATCCCTCTCCCCTTGCGGGAGAGGGACAGGCCGCCGAAGGCGGCCAGGGAAAGGGTAGGGCCGCTGCCGTACAGCACGCGCTACGCGCGTCCCCTCTTCCGCCCCTTTGGGGCACCTTCCCCCGCAAGGGGAGAAGGGAACAGCAACAGCACGCACGAAGTCCTTTGCGTTGCCGAAGGCGGCCATGAACACGGGCACGCGCGCGCCACGCCCGGCCGTGGCATAGTCGGCCGGCATTCGTGGCTAGTGGTTTGGGGGAAACCATGCGCGATGACGAAGTGCCGAACAAGACCGATGCCGGGCGCGACGAGATTCAGAGTCGCGCGCTGAAGCTGCCCAACGTGCTCCGCTCGATCCTGCTGATGGTGGATGGCCAACGCAATGTCGGCCAGCTGCGTGGCGTGATCGGCGGGCTCAAGGGGCCGGACGATGCATTGGCCCAGCTCGAAGCGATGGGGCTGATCGCCGTGCCGCAGAGCCTGGCCGCCGCTGCGGCCGCCACGATCCGCGAGGCCGCCCGTCCGGGGCCCGCAGCGATCGAGCCGGCTGCCGCCACGGCGTCCGCGCCGATCGCATCGGCCGTGGGCTACTCCGCGCTGTACACGCTGATGTCCGACACGGTGCGCGAGCACCTGGGCCTGCGGGGGTACTTCCTGCAGCTCAAGGTCGAACGCTGCAGCGACGTCGGCGACCTGCTGGCCCTGTTGCCGGATTTCCACACGGCGTTGGGCAAGGCCCGGGATGTGGGATTCGCGATGGAGATGGAGCGGCGTTTCCGCTCGCTCGCGGAAGCCTGAGGCCACCGCGGTGAGAACACGGAGGCGGCCGGACCGCCTCCGCGTCGCCGTGCGCCTTGCTTACGCCAGGCCTTCGATCTTCAGCGCCTTCTGCACGCCCGGGTCGGCTTCCATGCGCGCCTTGAAGGACGCCAGGTTGGCCAGTCCCGACAGGTCGATGCCCAGGCCGTCGGCCCAGCGCAGCGTGATGTAGAGGTAGGGGTCGGCGTAGCTGCGGAAACCGGCGATCCACTGCTTGCCGGCGAGCTGGCGGTCGGCCGACTCGAACAGCCCACGCACGCGCTTGCGCGCGGCGTCCCTCACGGCGTCGTGCTGGGCCTCGTCGGCGATGAAGGCGGCCGGTCCGAACAGCGGTTTGAAGGCCGGGTGGATATCGGAATTGACGAAGGCCAGCCAGCGGGCGGCTTCGCCGCGCTGGCGCGGGCTGCCGTCGCCGGCCAGGCCGGCCTCGGGGAAGGTGTCGGCGATGTAGCCCATGATCGCGGCGTTCTGGGTCAGCACGAAGTCGCCGTCGACGATCGCCGGCACCGCGCCGGACGGGTTGATCGCCAGGTAGGCCGGAGCCTTCATCGTCTCCTTGTCGAGGATCTCCAGCGCGAAGGGCTGGCCGGTCCACTGCAGGGCGATGTGGTCGGCGGTCGAGCACGCGCCGGGCTTGGTGTAGAGCTTCATGCGGGGATCCCTCGAAAGTGCGGCAATCCCGAACTATGGACGATGGCCCGTCCCCGCCTCAATGCGACGGTGTGAAACGGACTATTGCCTTGGGCGCACTGGCCGGGGACGCATTTACCGTTGCGACCAGGCGGTGTTTTCCACGGAACCGTTCGCCCTGAGCGTAGCCGCGGAGCGGCGAAGTCGAAGGGCGGGGAAGTCCGATGTGTTTCCGGCCCATCCACCCTTCAACTTCGGCCTGCGGCCTACGCTCGAACGGGGTGTGGATGCCTGTCATGCACAGCCCCTCCCCTTGCGCGAGAGGGACAGGCCGCCGCAGGCGACCCGAAAAAGCGCAGCGCTTACGAGCGCTTCGGCTTCAACGACTGCACCTTATAGAAGGTGTGATCGCCGATCGTCGCCACCTGATACGCCGTGCGCCACGACGGGCTGGCGATCGCATGCGCGGCAAAGTGGCTCGCGCCCGGGACGATCTCCTTGCGCTGGCCGGGCGGCAGGGCCCAGTTGCGCTCGGCGTCGAGGGCGATGGTGACGGCCTCCGCCCACGCCTCGGTGTTGCTCAGGCGCGTGGCAGGCGAGACCAGGGTCGGCGCGAACTGCTTGCGCGCGGTCACCACGTCGCAGACGGTGTTGCCCCACAGCCCGCTGTCACGGCGGCGCAGGGCGACCTCGGCGACCGCCTTCTGGCCGCGGACCGACTGGTCGCGCGCTTCCAGGTAGACGGTGGTGCTCAGGCACAGCGAATCGGCGGTTTGCGGCGGAAGCACAGAGGCCAGCCACAGGATCCAAGCCAGTTTCATCTAATCGGACTCCTTGCTCCGTTGCGCCGATCCGCTTCGAGGTCCGCTTCCTATGAGGAGGACGGCAACCACGGCACGAACCGGCATGGCGTACTGGGGAGGGCAGCGCACTCTACGGCGCGCTTTTGCCCATTCACCAAAGCCGCGCGGAAGATCGGGTGCGCGGGCGGTGAGGGTCGCCGCCCAAGCGGGGCGGCTGAAAAAGTTGGCGCACGGTAGCTTCGCGAATCTAAACGCTACGTGAATACAGGGGACTTGACCGGGGCCTGTCGATCCGGCTGGAAAATCCGACCGGACAGCGCAACTGATTGTTGCGAAAGGATATTTGTCCGGACTGTCGATGCCCGGAAATCCCAACGGCCTGTTCAGCTTCGGAGCGAACCGGTGACCGCGCCGCTGTTTCGACGATGCGGTTTCGTACGTTTGGCAGCCTTGCAGGCCCCGCCCTGCAAGGCTTGCGCAGTTCGGTCAAAGGGCGGCTGCGAGGCGGCTGCCCTGGTTGATCGCGCGCTTGGCATCGAGCTCCGCGGCCACGTCCGCACCGCCGATCACGTGCACCGGAGTGCCTTGCGCCGCCAGCTCATCGGCCAGCGGTTTGAAGGGTTCCTGGCCGGCGCAGATCACCACGTGATCGACCGCCAGCACCTGATCGCTGCCGTCCACGCGCACGTGCAGGCCCTCGTCGTCCACGCCCAGGTATTCCACGCCGCCGAGCATCCGCACCTTCTTGGCCTTCAGCGTGGCGCGGTGGATCCAGCCCGTGGTCTTGCCCAGGCGGGCGCCCGGGCGACCGGGGCTGCGCTGCAGCAGCCAGACCTCGCGCGCGGGCGCCTCGGGCTCCGGCGCGGCCAGGCCGCCGCGGTTGCCGTCGTAGCCCAGGTCCACGCCCCATTCGGCGCGCCAGCGCGCGGGGTCGAGCGCGGCGCTGGGGCCATGTTCGACCAGGAACTCCGCCACGTCGAAGCCGATGCCGCCGGCGCCGATGATCGCCACCTTGCGCCCCGGCACGACGCGCCCGGTGAGCACGTCAATGTAGGAGACGACCTTGGGATGGTCGGCACCCGGGAAATCCACCTCGCGTGGGCGAATGCCCGTGGACAGCACGACCGCGTCGAAGCCGGCCAGCGTGGCGGCCTCGGCGTAGGTGCCCAGGCGGACCTCCACGCCCGTCTGCTCCAGCCGGCGGCCGAAGTAGCGCAGGGTCTCGTGGAACTCCTCCTTGCCGGGGATGCGCTTGGCCAGATTGAACTGGCCGCCGATCTCGCCCGAGGCCTCGAACAGCGTCACGCGATGCCCGCGCTCGGCCGCCACGGCCGCCGTCGCCATGCCCGCCGGGCCGGCGCCGACGACCGCGATGCGCTTCGGATTCGCGGTCGGCGTGTAGTTCAGTTCGGTCTCCGCGCAGGCGCGCGGATTGACCAGGCAGCTGGCGGTCTTGTTCTGGAACACGTGGTCCAGGCAGGCCTGGTTGCACGCGATGCACGTATTGATATCGAGCGCGCGCTGCTCGCGCGCCTTGTTCACCCACTGCGCGTCGGCCAGCAGCGGCCGCGCCATCGACACCATGTCCGCCTCGCCGCGCGCGAGGATGCCCTCGGCGACGTCGGGCATGTTGATGCGGTTGGTCGTCACCAGCGGCACGCGCACGTGCGGTTTCAGCCGCGCGGTGATGCCGGTGAAGGCCGCGCGTGGCACCGAAGTGGCGATGGTCGGGATACGCGCCTCGTGCCAGCCGATGCCGGTGTTGATGAGCGTCGCGCCGGCGGCTTCGATCGCCTTGGCCTGCTGCACGACCTCGTCCCAGGCCAGGCCGTCGTCGACCAGGTCCAGCATCGACAAGCGGTAGACGATGATGAAATCCGGCCCGCAGGCCTCGCGGATGCGGCGCACGATCTCCACCGCGAAGCGCATGCGCTTGCCGGCGTCGCCGCCCCAGGCATCACTTCGCTTGTTGGTGCGCGGCGCGGTGAACTGGTTGAGCAGGTAGCCCTCCGAGCCCATGACCTCGACGCCGTCGTAGCCGGCCTCGCGCGCCATCGTCGCGCTGCGCACGAAGGCGCGGATCTGCCGCTCGACGCCGCCGGCCGACAGGGCGCGCGGCGTGAAGGGGTTGATCGGCGCCTTCAACTTGCTCGGCGCCACCTGCAGCGGGCTGTAGCCGTAGCGGCCGGCGTGCAGGATCTGCAGGCAGATGCGCCCGCCGTGCGCGTGCACCGCGCCGGTCACCTGGCGATGCCGGCTCACCTCCCACGGAAAGCGCATCGTCCCGCCGAAGGGCTTGAGCCAGCCGGCGAGGTTGGGCGAGAAGCCGCCGGTGACGATCAAGCCGACGCCACCGGCCGCGCGTTCGGCGAAGTAGGCGGCGAGCTTGGGGAAATCCGCGGCCTTGTCCTCCAGCCCTGTGTGCATCGACCCCATCAGCACGCGGTTGGGCAGGGTGCAGAAGCCCAGGTCCAGCGGCGCGAACAGGTGCGGGTAGAGCGAGTGCGGCGACTGGACCGAAATCGGCTCCGGGGCCGGGCTCAACGGGCTGGCGATCGTCATGATGAATACGCTGGCGTACGGAAGCCGGCACGATGACGGGAAAGCCGGCGGCGTTCAAGCGCGTTCGTCGGGTCGGGTGCCCGAAGTTGATTGGAGGCCGCCGGAAGCACGAAGCCTCTCGGCCGTCATCTCCCTCCCCTGCAAGCAGGGGGAGGGGCAGAGGCAGGGCAGTCGGCCTATTTCACCCCTCCGGCATCGGCAGGCACTCCATCACCTCCACCGCATCGCCCGGGAAGATCGTGAAGTGCGGGTGGCCTTCGAACATACGCGCCGCGGCCTCGTGTGAGTCCGCCTCGACCACCGTCCAGGCGGCCAGCTCGTTGCGCACGTCGCCCACGCCCTTGGCGCTGATCCGCTTGGTCTTCCCCAACGGGCTGCCGTTGTCGACGATGGCCTTCTGGTGCTTGCCGACCCACTGGCCCCAGGCCTCCATGCCGGCCTTCTCGCGGCGGCTGCGCTCGTCCTCGGACAGGGCCTTCCAGGCGTCCATCGACGCCTGCGAACCCAGGAACACGGCGAGGAATCGTTTCATCAGGTCACTCCTTCGTTGATGAGGGGACGGCAGGTCGTCGGCCCTCCTGCATACGACGAACGGCGCGGGAATGAATCGACAGCAGCAGGCTTTGCGACCGGCGGCGGGTGGGCGGGAGTGATGGAACGGGAAACGTGACACAGCCCGTAGCCCGGGTAAGCGAAGCGCACCCGGGACGTTCGATCCGACGCCCAGACCGATCCGACGCCCCCCCAACCCCGGATGCGGCTGCGCCTTACCCGGGCTACGCCGCAGCCTAGCCCTCGATGGCATGCCTCACTCTCAAATCCGCCCGCCGCGCAAGAGTTGTCTCGCGCCCGCCCCTCACCCACCATGGCTCACCCGTAGTTTCCGGTCCTCCATGGACGACGTTTCCGCACCCCTGCAGGACTATCTGCGCGACGGCATCGTCGCGGCCGATCTGCCCGACCTGCACCCGCTGCTTTCCGCCCGCGACCTCCTGCGCGCCTTCTCGACCCTGTTCCACGGCGGCGAGGAGAGCGTGATGGTGCGCCTGCTGGTGCTGCGTGCCATCGGCGAGCGCGGCGCCGCGCCGGACTGGACCCCGCAGGAACTGCGCGATCACTTCGCCTACCTGGATCCGGTGAAGTTCGACACCGTGCTGGGCCGCCTGCGCGACAACGACCTGCTGCGCTGGGACAACGACACCCAGCGTTACCGCATCAGTCCGGTTGGCCGCCAGGCGCTGTCGTCCATCGGCCTGCTGCTGCAGTTCAACCGCGAAGGCGACGAGCTGGCCTACGTCACCGCGCAGCTTGCCGCCGGCCAGTCGGTCGGCAAGGTGCGCGGCGACGACCTGCAGCACCTGCTGTCGCGCCTCAACGAATACCGCGAGGACTTCGATCAGGCCGTGCTCAGCGGTTCCGAGCACCGCATCCAGCGCGCCGCCGGCACCTTGCAGCAGGTGTGGCAGTGGGTGGAGAAGGGCACGGCGATCGTCAAGGAAATCGCCGCCGACGAAGAACTCGACGCGGCCACGCACCGCGTCGCCCAGCAGATCGGCCGCGCGCAGAGCGCGATGCTGCGGCAGGCCTCGGTGTTCCAGCGTGCGCTGAACCAGCTCGACCGCCACCGCGTGCACATCGGCGCCAGCGGCCTGTCGTCCACCGATGTGAACCGCTACCTGCGCGGCATGGACGCCGACGCGCTCGCCGCGCTGTCGCACGACGCGCTCGCGCACGTGGCCGCGCCGGCCTTCGTGCTGGCGCCCATCGCGCTGGACATCGCCGAGTACGAACTGGTCGAACGCGAGCGCGAAGCGCAGGAAGACGCGTCGCTGCCCCCGGCGCAGAGCGCACCGCACGACACGCAGGCGCCGGTCGCCGAGAACGACTACGCGCACGCCGAGCAGTGGCTGTCGCAGCTGGCATCGCTGGATGCGGACGTGGACACCACGCTGTCGGACTGGGTGCCGCAGGACGGTTTCGCGGTGAGTGCGTACCGATTGTCGCTGCTCGGCCTGATCGGCGACCCCGGCGCGGAGAACCGCAACGGCGTCAGCGCCTCCATCGCGCAACTGCCGCTGCGCTGGAAAGTGGGGACGCAGTTCGAGGACGTGGGTCGCGCGGGCGTGGCGTACATGAGCCGGGCGTGGTTGGTGGGGCAGGGCGATGCAATGGTCGAATCCGGAGCGCGCGATGTATCCGATGGCGACGAATGGCCCCTCCACGGCGACGCCACCACAGCCGATGACGCTGCCGCTCTCCCATCGTCATCCCCGCGAAAGCGGGGATCCAGCGACTTGAAACCCACAAGCGCACAGGGAACAGCGAAGGCACTGGAGAGTGCCGCCGTGCGGCGGACCGAAAGACCCCGCCTTCGCGGGAATGACGAGCAAGAACAAAAGCCGAAGCGGAAGAAGCCCGCGACCTCCGCCGCAACTACCCCGGAACCCCAATGAGCGACCCCACCGCCACCCTGATCGCCCGACTGCTCGCCGAACGCTGGCTGCCGCGCGACGACCACGCGGTGCGCCAGGTCCTGGTCGACGCGGAACTTCGCGACGAACTCGACCGTCGCCTCGCCGCCGCCGGCATGCGCCTGCTCGAACATCCCTACGCTGCATACGTCGCCGTCGGCGTGGCGCGCGCGCAGGAGAACGAAGTCTTCGGAAGCGCACGCGCCTGGGCCGCGAGCAACCTGCAACTGGACCGCGACGCGCTCGCGTTGCTGGTCGTGCTGTGGTCGCTGCTGGTGCTGCCCAAACGCCAGCGCCAGATAGCACGGCAGGAAAGCGATCGCCAGCAGGACCAGGAGCAGATGTTCGCCGAACTCAAGCCGGTGCCCATCGGCCAGGACATGGTCGAGCCCATCAACGAACGCACGCTCGTCGCCGACTTCGGCGACAAGCTCGGCGGCAAGTTCCGCATCAATCTTTCGCTGGGCGCGTTGCAGCGCCACGGCTTCATCGTGCGTCGCAAGGAGCGCATCGCCGAAGGCCCGCTGCTCGACCTGGCCTTCGACTACGAACGCATCGCCAGCCGCGTGATGGACGGCGCGCTGAGTTACGTCGTCGAACAGGCGCGCGCGACGCAGGCCGCCAATGCCGACAGCATCGAGGACGACGACGTGCTCGACACCACCGACGAATCACTGGAGGCGCAGGCCGATGTTTGAGTTCCGCAGCCTCGAAGTCGTGCACTGGGATTACTGGCAGCGCTTCCAGCTGCCGCTGGATGCCTCCGTCATCACCGTCGTCGGCCCGAACGGTTCGGGCAAGACCACGCTGCTCGATGCGCTGCGCACGCTGCTGGCCATCGAGGACCGCGACACCGCGCGCGACTACAAGACCTACCTGCGCCACAACGGCAAGGGCCAGGCCTGGCTGCGCGCCGTCGTCAGCAACCGCCCCGACCGCCGCGGCGGCCGTCCGTTCTTCCCGATCAAGGACGAGGCCGTGACGCTGGCCTGTCGCATCCGTAAGCGTGGCGGCGACTGGTCGCGCGATTACCAGATCGTCGCCGGCGACGTGCCGGTCGAACAGCTCGATCAGGGCGGCGAATGGCTCGGCGTGCGCGACTACCGCGTGCGCCTGGCCGGCGCCGGCCTGACGCGCGCGATCTGCCGCGTGCTCACGCTGGAACAGGGTGCGACCGACAAGCTCTGCCAGCTGTCGCCGCGCGAGCTGCTGCAACTGGTGTTCGACGTGTTCGAAGACAAGGCCGTGCTGGACGAATACCAGCGCGCCAAGAACGAACAGCTCGACGTCGAGAAGGAAATCGAACAGCTGCGCCACGGCCTGGGCGAGCTGCATTTCAAGCTCGAATCGGCGCGCGTGGACGTGCGTTCGTTCGAGGAAGGGCAGGCGCTGCACAACCAGCGCCAGCGCCTGCAGGCCGAGATCGCACCGAAGATCGAACTGGCCGACCTGCGCGCCACACTGGAAGGCGCGCGCCCGCGCCTGACCGGCCTGCGCCGCGCGCTGCGCGAACGCGAACGCGTGCATGCCCAGCTGCGCACGCGCGAGTCCGGTGCGACCGGACAGCGCGACGAGTTGCGTGCCGCCATCGAGCGCGCCCGCGCCGACGTGCGTGCATGCGAGGCCGAATTCACCACCGCACGCGACCACGCGCGCGACGCCGACGTGCTCGTGCGGCGTCGCGACGAACTGGCGCGGGTGCAGGCCCAGCGCGGCGTCGTCGACGTCGAAGCACTGAGCCGCAGCGTCGAGGAAGGCCGCCGCCGCCAGGCGGAACTCAAGCTGGAAGGCGAGCGCGACCGCAAGCGCACGGGCGAGATCGCCGCGCAGGTCGCCGCGCTCAGCGGCGGCGGTCGCATCGTCGAACCGTTCGAACGCGACTTCCGCAACGCGCTGGACGAGGCGGGCATCGAGCACCGCGTGCTCACCGAGCTGGTCGACATCGTCGATCCGAAGTGGTCGGTGGCGGTGGAAGCCGTGCTCGCGCCGTACCGTCACCTGATCGTGCTGGAAAACCCGCGCGATGAAGCCGCCGCGTGGAAGCTCGGCGAACGCATGCAGTACCGCCATTTCGTCGTCGGCGCGCGGGCGCCCGTGGAGAAGGCGACCAAGGGCTCGCTGCTGGAGATCGTGAAGTTCTCCAGCGAGCCGCCGGCGTGGCTGCCCAAGCAACTGGACAAGGTCCAGCGCGTGGAGGACATCGACGACGGCCGCCGACTGCCGAAGGGGCAGGACTGGATCACGCGCAAGGGCTATCTGCGCGAGCACCGCGGCGGTCGCCACATCGGCGGCGGCGCACCGCACTTCGGCAGCGGCGCACGCCAGGCGAGGCTGGAGGAACTGCGCGCCGAGCAGATCGAAATCCAGCAGCGCGCACACGCACGCGAGGACGAACTGAGCGAGTTGGGCAAGCGTGTGGATGCCGAGCAGTCGCGCCTGCTCGGGCTCGACGCGGGGCAGGAGCTGGTGACGCGCGCCGCCGAATTCGCCGACGCCGCCGAGCGCATGCCGGCGATGGCCGAGGCCGCGCAGCAGGCGGGCCTTGCGCTGGCCGAAGCGCGTTCGCGACTGGACGGACTGGAGGCCGAAGACAAGGCCGAAGGCATCGCCGGCGCCACGCGCGCGGGCGAGATCCGTTCGCTCGACAACGAACTGCGCGAGCGCGGCCAGCAGATCGCGCAGGAGCGCTCTCAGCTGGTGCAACGCATCGTCGACTTCCGCAGGAAGCGCGCGCTGATGCCGGTGGCGTGGCGTTCGATCGAGTCGCTGCGACAGGCGCGCGAGGAATACGAAAGCGCCGGCGCGGTGCGTCGCGAGATCGAACGCATCGACGAACGCCTGCAACGCGGCGGTTACATCGTGGATGCGGCCTGCATCGCGATGCGCGACAAGTTTGCTGCCGACCACGACGGACTCGAATCGGCCATTGGCAAGCGCGAGGCGCATCTGCATCGCGCCCGCCGCATCACCGAAGAAGCGCGCGGCGCGTACATGAACGTGCTGCGCGCGACCGTGCGCCGCTACAAGAAGAACCTCGCGTCGCTGGGCGAACTGGCGGGCATCGGTGTCGACGTTGAAATGCCGGAGCTGGTGAACGAGGACGTCGCGCTCGCGCAGGCGGGATTGACGGTGAAGTTCGATTTCGACCGCAAGGGCTGGATCGGCCTGGACGACGGCGAGGCTTCGGGCGGCCAGCAGGTCATGAAGTCGCTGCTGCTGCTCGTCGGCCTGCTGCGCGACGAGGATCAGCCGGGCGGCTTCGTCTTCATCGACGAACCGTTCGCGCATCTGGACGTGTTCAACATCGAGAAGGTCGGCCGCTTCCTGCGTTCGACCGATGCGCAGTACATCCTGACCACGCCGATCACGCACAACCTCAACGTGTTCGAGCCGTCCGACCTGGTGCTGGCCACGAGCAAGCGCCGTGGCGGCAATGCGTGGGCGGAGCCGGTGGCGGTGCTCAAGCGCGATCGTCGCGCCGACGCGGAAGCGGCGTAAGACGCACGCGATGAACACCGGCCGCCAGCAGATCCAGCACACCACGTACCGCAACCTCGCGGTGGTGGTGAAGCGATGGCCGGGCGCGCCGGCGGATTTCTTCAGTGCCGAAGCGGCAGGGCTGGCGACATTGGCCGGTGCGGGCGCGATGCGTGTCCCGCGCGTGCTCGCGCTGGAACCCGAACGCCTGGTGCTGGAGGACCTCGGCGACGGCGTGCAGAAGGACGGCTTCTGGACGAAGGCCGGCGAACGCCTGGCCGCGCAGCATGCGATCGGCAACGCGCGGTTCGGCTTCAAGCGCGACGGTTACTGCGGGCCGACGCCGCAGTCGAATGCGTGGGCGGACGACGGTTGGCGCTTCTTCGCGCAGCATCGTCTATTGCCGCAGGCGCGACGCGCGTTCGATGCAGGGCATCTCGCGGCCGACGACGTGGATGCGGTCGACGCGCTGTGCGCGCGCCTGCACGAGCTGATCCCGCCGCAACCGGCGGTGCTGCTGCATGGCGATTTGTGGCTGGGCAACCTGCATTGCTGTGGCGATGGCGCACCCGCGCTGATCGATGCCGGCGCCGTGCATTTCGGCTGGGCGGAATCGGAGCTGGCGATGCTCACGCTGTTCGGCGCACCGCCGGAGGCGTTCTGGCGTGCCTACGAGGGCATCGCCAAGCCCGCGCCCGACTGGCGCGAGCGCGCGCCGGTTTACAACCTGTACCACCTGCTCAACCACCTCAATCTGTTCGGTGGCAGTTATCTGGGTGGCGTGCGTGAGGTGTTGGCGCGGTTTGTGTGACCCGCCCGGGTGCGCTGCGCTTGCCCAGGCTACGCCGTTTCCCCTCCGTTACCGTCATTCCGACGAAGGCCGGAATCCAGGCCGTCATGCCTCCCGCCCCCTCTTGTCATTCCAGCGAAAGCTGGAATCCATTTGGCTGTTCGCGAGGCACGTGGGCGCTGCGAAGGTCGAGATCAAGATGGATCCCGGCTTTCGCCGGGATGACGGAATTGGGAGACGGCAGGAAATCCCCGCGTCAGGTTGCAGTTGGCGTGCTGCACGCCGGCTGCGCAAGCGCCACTCACCAGCCCGCCAACACCAGCTTCCCGATCGTCGTCCCCGACTCCAAGCGGCGATGCGCCTCGCGCAGATTCTGCGCGTTGATCGGCGACAGCGTGTCGTGATGCGTGCCGCGCAGCTCGCCGGAATCGATCAGCTGGGCGACGCGATCGAGGATGCGGCCCTGTTCGTCCATGTCCGCCGTCTGGAAACGCGGGCGGCCGAACATCATTTCCCAGTGGATGCCGATGCACTTGAACTTGTACGGGTCGCCCAGGCGCACGGGTTCTTTCGGCTCGACGACGAGGCCGACATGGCCCTGCGGCGCGAGCACTTCGCCCAGCTGCTCCCAGTAGCCGCTGGTGTCGTACAGGTTCAGCGCGGCATCGACCGTATCGAATCCGAGCGCCCACAACTGCGGCGCGAGCGGCTGGCGGTGGTCGATGACGTGGTGCGCGCCCATCTCCTTCACCCACGCGATGGTGTCCTCGCGAGAAGCGGTGGCGATGACGGTGAAGCCGGCGCGGCGTGCAAGCTGGATCGCGATCGAACCCACGCCGCCGGCGCCGGCGATGATCAACAGCGTCTTGCCTTTGCCGCCGTTCTCGCTGTCGTAAGGCATGCGCTGGAACAGCAGCTCCCACGCAGTGAGCGCGGTGAGCGGCAGCGCGGCGGCCTGCGCCTGGTCCAACGACGACGGCGGACGACCGACGATGCGCGCATCCACGAGCTGCAATTGCGCGTTGCTGCCCGGACGGGTGATGTCGCCGGCGTAATACACGCGATCGCCGGGCTTGAAAGCCGTGACCTTGTCGCCGACGGCTTCGACGATGCCCGCGGCGTCGTAGCCGAGCACCTTCGGCTGCGCTTCGACCTGCGGTTTGGGCGAGCGTACTTTTGTGTCGACGGGATTGACCGAGACGGCTTCGACGCGCACTAGCAGGTCGTGACCGGTGGGCTTGGGCGGGTCGGGCAGTTCGATATCGACCAGTGACTGCGCGTCGTCGATGGGGAGGTAGCGGGTGAGGGCGATGGCTTTCATTCTGGAACTCCGGCATTTCCTTCTCCCCTTGCGGGAGAAGGTGCCCTGAAGGGGCGGAAGAGGGGGCGCGCGAAGCGCGTGCCTTTACAGCGGCCACACCCCTCTCCCTGGCTCGCTTCGCGAACCTGTCCCTCTCCCGCAAGGGGAGAGGGGCGATCGCCTGGAGGGGAGGGGCGAAGGGAGCGGTGGCCGAACTAACTCACACCGGCGACGGATTCCGCTCCGAGAACCCTGCCTGATGCCAGTACGGATACACCGCCGTGCGCGCGCTGGCTTCGTCCAGCAGCGCGACCTGTTCCGGCGTGAGGTTCCAGCCGACCGCGCCGAGGTTCTGCTTCAGTTGCTCTTCGTTGCGCGCACCGATCACCACGGTCGACACCGTGGGTCGCTGCAGCAGCCAGTTCAGCGCGATCTGCGCAATGGTCTTGCCGGTCTGCTCGGCAACCTTGTCGAGTGCATCGACCACGCGATACAGATGTTCCTCGTCCACCGGCGGGCCGTAGTCGGCGCTGGCGTGCAGGCGGCTCACTTCCGGACGCGGCTGGCCGCGGCGGATCTTGCCGGTGAGGCGCCCCCAGCCCAGCGGGCTCCAAACCACCGCGCCGACGCCCTGGTCGATGCCCAGCGGCATCAGTTCCCACTCGTAATCGCGGCCGATCAGCGAGTAGTACGCCTGATTGGCGACGTAGCGCGTCCAGCCGTGGCGATCGGCGGCGGCGAGCGATTTCATCAGGTGCCAGCCGGAGAAGTTCGACACGCCCAGGTAGCGGATCTTGCCCGCGCGCACGAGGTCGTCGAGCGTGCGCAGCGTTTCCTCCACCGGCGTCTTCGCATCGAAGCCGTGCAGCTGGAACAGGTCGATGTAATCCGTGCCCAGGCGCTTGAGCTGCGCGTCCACGGTGCGCAGCAGGTGGAAGCGCGAGGAGCCCACCGCGTTGGGGTCGTTCTCGTCGAAGCGGAACGTGGCCTTGGTCGAGATCAGCACCTTGTCGCGCCGGCCCTTGATGGCCGCGCCGAGAATGCTTTCGGCCACGCCGCCGGAGTAGACGTCGGCGCTGTCGAACAGGTTCAGGCCGGCGTCCAGGCAGACGTCGATCAGGCGCGACGCTTCGGCCACGTCGGTGTTGCCCCATGAGCCGAACAGTTCGCCTTTGCCGCCGAACGTGCCGGTGCCGAAGCTCAGCGCGGGAACGCGGAAGCCGGAATTGCCGAGATAACGGTAGTCCATCGAATGCATCCTCTGGTGGGGAAAGAGGGGGAGGGAATGCGAACTCAGTCGCGCAGCAGTGCGTCCAGATCGATCGCCTGCGCCATCGCACGGTAGCCCGCGTCGCCCGGATGCAGGTGGTCGCCCGAATCGTACGCTGGCAGGAAGCGTCGCGGGTTTGCCGGGTCGCGCGTGATCGCGTCGAAATCGACGACGGCGTCGAACTCGCCGCTGTCGCGGATCCATGCGTTCACCGCCTGGCGCACGCGTTCCTTGTCGAGGCTGAAGTAGCCGCGCATCGGCGTGTCCTGCAGCGCACCTTCGAACGGCGTCAGCGTGCCACCGACGATGCGCACGCCGTGTGCATGCGCGCGGGCGATGAGCTGGCGGTAGCCGGCGATGAGCTCGTCGGCGCTCGCGATGGGCTCGTCCGGGCCGAGCGGGGTGCCGTGCCAGCCGATATCGTTGATGCCCAGCAGCACGATCACGCTGCTCACGCCGGGCTGGGCGAGCACGTCGCGGTCGAAACGCGCGAGCGCGTTGAGCCCCATGCGGTCGCGCAGCAGGCGCGCACCGGAAATGCCAGCATTGGCGACGGCGACGTTGCGCGGGGCCAATCGTTGCGCAAGCGCATCGGGCCAGCGCGTGTTGGCGTCCATCGTCGCCATGTTGCCGTCGGTGATCGAATCGCCGATGGCGACGACGGTGCGCGCGCCGGGCGTCGGCTCGGTCAGCACGGCGCTGACGAACACGCGCGTGGTGAGCGTGGTGTCGTGCTTGAACTTCACCGCCGCCGTCTGATCGCCCGCACCGACGTACGCGGTCTGGCGCGCATCCCAGTGGAACGTGGCCGGCGCTGTGGGTTCTGGCAGGTGCAGGCTGATCGAGACCTCCGTCAGCGGCGCGACATCGAGTTCGACCGGATCGCTGAGCATCGGTGCGCCGGCGGGGATCGTCACGCTGGACTTGCCGCCGAAGGTGAGCGCGCGGTCGCTGCCGGCGACGATCGTCGCGTCCTTGCCGGCCTTGGCGACATGCGCGGCGCCGATGACAAGCGGCGCGGTGCCGTATTCGTTCGACAGCAATACGCGCACGCGCTTGCCGCCGAGGCTGACGCGCGCGGTCTGGTTCCAGAACTGGAAGGGCAGGTTGGTCGGCAGCGCGAAGTCACCGTCCCAGCGCGGCTGCGGGCTGGTGGTCCAGGTGGGGATCCACGTCGGTTGCGGCGCTTGCGTGGCGTGCAGCGGTGCGAGCGCCGCGAAGGTGAGCAGCGAGGCGGCCATGAAGGCTAGGCGGGCGGAGCGTTTCGACACGGCATTCTCCAGGAGCGAATCCATTCTGATTCCGTCATCCCCGTGAAAGCGGGGATCCAGTGTCTTTGCCCTACGACGGCGCGAGAGTCGCTGGGTTCCCGCTTTCGCGGGAACGACGAGCAAGGCGATATCAGGCGCTTTCGGGCACGCAGTCGACGGGCAGCGCCTGTGCACGCGGCGCGCGGCGTTCGAGCCACACGCTCCACAGTGCCACCAGCAAGCCGGCGACGGTCACGGTCGATGCGACCCAGGTGATCGCCGCCAGCCCCGGCCCGCGGTCGATCACCACGCCGCCCAGCCATGCGCCCATCGCGTTGCCGAGGTTGAATGCGGCGATGTTGAAGCTCGAGGCGAGGTTCTGTCCGGCGCCTTCGGCAAAGCCCAGCACGCGCAGCTGCAGCGGCGACACGGTGGCGAAGGCGGCGATGCCGAGCAGGCCGACGAAGGCGACCATCGCGATCTGGCTGCGCAACGCGAAGCTCATCACCGCCAACACGACGGCGAGCGCCAGCAGCGTGCCGATCAGCGCCGGCGTGGCCTTGCGGTCGGCAAGGCGGCCGCCGAGCAGGTTGCCCACGACCATGCCGCCGCCGAACACGAGCAGGATCGGGGACACCGCGCTTTCGGCGAAACCGGTGAGCTGCGTCAGCAACGGCTGCACGTAGGTGATGACCACGAACACGCCGGCGAAGCCGAGCATCGTCATCAGCAGGCCCAGCAGCACCTGCGGACGCGCGATGGTCGCCAGTTCGTCGCGCAGTGCGACCGGCTCGGCCGTGTCGCGGCTGCGCGGCACCAGCAATGCGATCACGGCGAACGAGATCACGCCCACCGCGCCCATCGCCCAGAACGTCGAACGCCAGCCCAGGTGCAGACCCAGCCACGCGCCGGCAGGCATGCCCAGCAGCGTGGCGAGCGTAAGGCCGGAGAACATGATCGAAATCGCCGAGGCCTTGCGCTCGGCCGGCACCAACCCGGTGGCGACCACCGCGCCGACGCCGAAGAACGTGCCGTGCGTGAGCGAGGTGATCACGCGGGCGATCATCAGCGTGGTGTAGTCCGGTGCCAGTGCGCACGCGATGTTGCCGACGGTGTAGATGCCCATCAGCGCCATCAGCACGGCCTTGCGCGGCATGCGACGCGTGAGCAGCGTCAGGATCGGCGCACCGGCGAACACGCCCAGCGCGTAGCCGGACACGAGCATGCCGGCGGCGGCGATGGAGACATGCAGGTCGGCGGCGACCTGCAGCAGCAGGCCCATGATCACGAACTCGGCGCAGCCGATGCCAAAGGAGCCGGCGGTCAGGGCGTACAGCGCCAGCGGCAGGCGGCCGGTGGGCGCCGGGCCGGGTGCGGCAGAGAGGGAAGCGGGTAGGGAAGGGGCGGCCATGGCGGCGGGTCCTGAGGGAGGACGGCAGCCTAGGGGCTTGAATCTTCTTCGGAAACCGGCAGGATGGCTAATCAGTTTCAATGGATCGTTGAGAATCCACGAAGGAGCCCGCCATGGACCGCATCGGCGACATCGCCCTGTTCCTGCGCGTGCTGGACCTGGGCTCGATCAGCGCGGCAGCGCGCAGCCTGGACCTGTCGGTGGCGGTGGCCAGCCAGCGCCTGAAGCGGCTGGAGCGCGACCTGGGCGTGCGCCTGCTGCACCGGACCACCCGCCGCCTGCACGCCACGCCCGAGGGCGCTGCGCTCGCCGAGCAGGGCCGGCCGCTGGTGGAGGACCTGGAGGCGCTGACCGGCGGGCTGCGCCAGGCGGCCGAGGAGATCACCGGCACGCTGCGCGTGACCGCGTCGGCGTCGTTCGGGCGGCAGTACCTGTCGCCGCTGCTGCCGGAGTTCCTCGCGCTGCACCCGCGCGTGAAGCTGAGCATCAACCTGACCGACCAGATGGTCGATCTGGTGAGTGCCGGCTTCGACATGGCGATCCGCATCGGCGCGCTGGACGACTCCTCGCTGGTGGCGCGCAAGCTCGCGGTGAACCAGCGCGTGCTCTGCGCCTCGCCGGACTACGTGCGCCGCCACGGCATGCCGAGCACACCGCAGGAACTGACCGAACACGAATGCGTGCTGCTGGTCGGCACGCAGGGGCGGCAGGACGTGTGGCGCTTCGGCGACGGCGCCGGGGGCGAAATCGCGGTGCGCGTGCGCGGGCACATGGAAACCAACTACGGCGAGCTCGTGCGCGATGCCGTGGTGGCGGGACTGGGCATCGCCATCCATTCGAGCTGGCACGTGTGCAACGACCTGCGCGAAGGGCGCCTGGTGCAGGTGCTGGCCGATTACCCGATTGCCGAAAGCGGCATCTACGCCGTCATGCCGCAGCGCAGGCTCGTACCACCGCGCGTGCGGGCGTTTGCGGATTTTCTGGCGGAGCGGTTCTTGGATCCGCCGTGGGAGAGTTGTCTGCGCAGGTGAGTACTGGCGCCCTTCTCCCGCCGGAAAAGAGGTTCCGGTGAGGAGTGGGAGGTCGCTATTCCGTTCGTCCTGAGCGTAGGCGCGACGCGCCGAAGTCGAAGGGCGAGCGGACCTCAACCGTGATGTGCCGTCCACCCTTCGACTTCGGCCTGCGGCCTACGCTCAGGGCGAACGGTGTCGGGCGACCTGCATCGCCGCTCACTCGAACGCAAACGCATCCAGTGCGAGCGACCCGAACTCATGCGAGCGATGCAGCGTGCGCGCGGTCGGTGCCGAGCCGCCGGCGCCGAGCGCGACGAACAACGGCATCAGATGCTCCACGGTCGGATGCGCGTGATGCGCGTGCGGCGCGCGCGCCTGCCAGTCGAGCAGCGCATCGATGTCGCCCGCGTCCAGCTGTTCGTGCATCCACTGCGCGAACTCACTCGCCCACGGTGCGAACGGCGCGTCCGGATGCTGCCAGTCCAGATCGCCGAGGTTGTGCACGAATCCGCCCGAACCGACGATCAGCACGCCCTCGTCGCGCAGCGGCGCGAGTGCGCGGCCGAGTGCGAAGTGCTGTGCGGCGTCGCCGTGCGGCATCACGGATAGCGGCACCACCGGCACGTCGGCATCGGGATACATGCGACGCAGCGGCACCCAGACGCCGTGGTCGAGGCCGTGGTTCTCGCGCACGCGTGCGGGCAGGCCGGCGACGGCGAGACGTTCGGCGATGTCGATGGCCAGATCCGGCGCGCCTGGCGCGGGGTAGCGGATCTCGTACAGCGGCGCGGGAAAACCGCCGAAGTCGTGCACGGTATGCGGTTGCAGGTGGCCGCCGACCATCGGCCGCTCGGTCATGAAATGCGCGGAAGCGACCACGATCGCCTTGGGCCAGGGCAACTGGCGGCCAAGACCGTCGAGGAAACGGCCGGCAGGGGAATCCTGCACGGCGAGCATCGGCGAGCCGTGTGAGAGGAACAGGCTGGGCAGGTGGCTGGGAGCGTCCATGTCGATAAGGGTGTGCCTGTGCCGTGGCTTTTCCAAGCGTGCCCTGCGCGTCGGTGCGTTCCGTCCACGGCGGCTTCACGGCGGGGCCGCACTCGGTGGACCACGCTACGCGCTTGCCGTCGTGGACCCCACCGCATGAGCCACGCTCCGATCCGTTCCGCCGTCCGCCCGCCGCCGGATGCCCCGATGACGCAGGTCGCCGACTACGTCCTCGACCCCGCCGTGGGATCGCGCGAGGCCTACGAGACCGCGCGCTTCATGCTGCTGGATTCGCTCGCCTGCGCGGCATTGGCGATGGACCATGCCGAGTGCGTGAAGCATCTCGGACCGCTAGTACCCGGTGCGCAGATGCCCGGCGGCGCGCGCGTGCCGTACACGCGGTACCGGCTCGATCCCGCGCAGGCTGCCTACAACATCGGCACGCAGATCCGCTGGCTCGACTTCAACGACACCTGGCTCGCCGCCGAGTGGGGGCATCCCTCCGACAACCTGGGCGCGATCCTCGCCGTCGCCGACTACCTGGGCCATCAGGCGCAAGCGCAGGGCAAACCGGCGATGACCGTGCGCGAAGTGCTGGGCTGGGCGATCAAGGCGCACGAGATCCAGGGCGGCTATGCGCTGCGCAACGCCTTCAACCGTGTCGGGCTGGACCACGTCATCCTGGTTCGCCTGGCATCGACGGCGGTGGCGACGGCGATGCTCGGCGGCAACCGCGAACAGATCATCACCGCCGTCTCGCACAGCTGGATCGACAACGGTGCGCTGCGCACCTACCGGCATGCGCCCAACACGGGGCCGCGCAAGAGCTGGGCGGCGGGCGACGCATGCCGCCGCGCGGTGATCCATGCGCTCAATGCGCTCAAGGGCGTGGTCGGCTATCCCAGCGCGCTGACGGCGCCGACGTGGGGCTTCTACGACGTCGCCTTCGACGGCAAGCCGTTCGAGTTCGAACGCCCCTTCGGCAGCTACGTGATGGAGAACGTGCTCTTCAAGATCAGCTTCCCCGCCGAGTTCCATGCCCAGACGGCGGTGGAGTGCGCGATGCAGTTGCACCCCTACGTGGCGTCCAAGCTGGCGCGCGGGGGCGTGGATGCCGTGGAGCGCATCGCCATCGAAACCCAGCAGGCCGCGCTTCGGATCATCGACAAGACCGGCCCGCTGGCCAATTACGCCGACCGCGACCACTGCCTGCAGTACATGGTGGCCGCTCCGCTGCTCTTCGGCCGTCTTACCGCGGAGGACTACACCGATGCCGTCGCGGCCGATCCCCGGATCGATGCGCTGCGTGCCCGGACCACCGTCGTCGAAAACCCCCGGTTTACCCAGGAGTACTTCGATCCCGACAAGCGGTATATCGGCAATTCCGTTCAGGTGTTCTTCAAAGATGGAACATCGACGCCGAACGTGTGCGTCGATTATCCGATCGGCCACCGTCGGCGGCGCAGCGAAGGCATGCCGGTACTGATGCGCAAGTTCGAGGACGCGATCGCCTCGAAATTGCCTGAAATGCAGGCTCGCACGCTGTTGACGCTGGCGTCGTCTCCAGGTGGATTCGACGCCATGCCGATCACGCAATTCATGGCGTTGTTCGACAGATGAACTGCTTCCAAGTCGAAAAAACAGCCCCGGGAACTCTCATGTTTGTTAGTTCACCGTTAACACCGCTTTCACATCTGCAAACTTAACCTGCGTCCCGATGGCGTCGTAGGGCGGCCGTCAACCATGGAACGCCATGGGGACATCGCAGGCGCCGTTCCCGATTTTCTGATCAAGGAGCTTGATACATGAATAAGAAACTCCTCTGCGCCGCCCTGCTGGGTGGTCTGAGTCTGGTCCAGGTCGCCAATGCACAGGTCGCCGACGACCGCTGGTACCTGACCGGATCGGCCGGCATGAACATCCAGGACAACGACCGCGATACGCGCAACGCGCCGTTCGGCACGCTGGGCGTGGGCAAGTTCCTCAACGACAACTGGTCGCTCGACGGTGAACTGAACTATCAGAACCCGAACTTCGACGACAACCAGGATCTCAACTGGTCGCAGTACGGCATCTCGTTCGATGCACGTCGCTTCTTCAACGCCGAAGGCCGCAACTGGGCGCCGTACGTCCTGATGGGCCTGGGCTACCAGCGTTCGGAAGCCGAGTTCGACCGCTTCCCGGATCCGAACTCGCCGGGCGAAGACAAGGAAGGCAACGTCGCCGCGAAGGTCGGCGTCGGTATCCAGAGCGCCCTGGCCGGCAAGCGCGCTGCCATCCGCACCGAACTGGCCTATCGCGCCGACTTCGACGATCGCGACTTCAGCTCGCGGCCGGGCGGTGTCACCGCCGATGACGGCGACGACTGGTACGGCGATCTGCTGGCGTCGGTCGGCGTCGTGATCCCGCTGGGGGCCCCGACCGTGGCTCCGCCGCCGGCTCCGGCCGCGCCGAGCTGCGCGGATCTGGACGACGACGGCGACGGCGTCAACAACTGCGACGACAAGTGCCCGGACTCGCAGGCCGGCCAGACGATCGGTCCGGACGGTTGCCCGGTGCCGGTG
This sequence comes from Lysobacter sp. FW306-1B-D06B, assembly GCF_038446665.1. Classification (NCBI taxonomy): domain Bacteria; kingdom Pseudomonadati; phylum Pseudomonadota; class Gammaproteobacteria; order Lysobacterales; family Lysobacteraceae; genus Lysobacter; species Lysobacter sp. FW306-1B-D06B. The sequence goes on from NZ_CP151802.1 coordinate 1,958,065, forward strand.
TCGATCGACCTGAAGGGCGTGAACTTCGACTTCGACAAGGCGACGCTGCGTCCTGACGCGATCTCGATCCTGTCGGAAGCGACGGAGATCCTGAAGCGTTATCCGGAGCTGAAGGTCGAAGTGGCCGGCCACACCGACCAGTGCGGCAAGGACGACTACAACCAGAAGCTGTCCGAGCGCCGCGCCACCGTGGTGTACGACTACCTGACCACCAACGGCGTCGACGCCTCGCGTCTGGCCGGTCCGATCGGCTACGGCGAGAGCCGTCCGCTGGAAGACATGGGTCAGGCCTTCCCGGGCTGCAAGAGCGAGAAGAACCGTCGTACCGAGTTGAACGTCCAGAACTAAGGGGACGTCGCGGGGAACCGCACTTCGAAGCCCGGCAGCCGCCGGGCTTCGTCGTTTAGCAGACTTTCTTCTGAAATAACGTTAACTAGTATTAACAATCGTCTTGACGGGTGTATCATTTCGCCCGTCAGTGACCCGCGGCGAGCCCCTCTGGCCCCCGTTCAGCGGTCCTGCCGGGTGTGTGCGCCGCCTGCAGTATTTGGACGTGTTCCCCCCAACCTTCCTTACTGATCCAAGGAGTGACAGATGAAGATCCGTTTGTTGAGCACCGCGATGCTGGCCGGTTTGGCGTTTGCCCAAGTCGCCAGCGCGCAGGAATTCGATGACCGCTGGTACCTGACCGGCACGGCCGGCTTCAACATCCAGGACAACGACCGCGGCACGCGCAACGCGCCGTTCGGTGGCCTGGGTGTTGGCAGATTCCTCAATCCGAACTGGTCGCTCGACGGCGAGCTGAACTACCAGAACCCCAACAACGACGACAACCAGAACCTCAACTGGTCGCAGTACGGCGTCTCGCTCGACCTGCGTCGTCATTTCCTGGCCGAAGGCCGCAACTGGGCGCCGTACCTGCTGATGGGCCTGGGTTACCAGCGCTCGGAAGAAGAGTTCGACGCGTTCCCGAACCCGGTCTCCCCGGGCGAGCGTGAGGAAGGCAACCTGGCCGCCAAGGTCGGCGTCGGCGTGCAGAGCGCCATCGCGGGCAAGCGCGCCGCCATCCGCACCGAGCTGGCCTACCGCGCCGACTTCGACGACGGCAGCATCAATGCTCCGGACGAAGACTGGTTCGGCGACCTGCTGGCCTCGGTCGGCGTGATCATCCCGCTGGGTGCTCCGGCCGTGGCTCCGCCGCCGGCTCCGGCCGCGCCGAGCTGCGCGGATCTGGACGACGACGGCGACGGCGTCAACAACTGCGACGACAAGTGCCCGGACTCGCAGGCCGGCCAGACGATCGGTCCGGACGGTTGCCCGGTGCCGGTGTCGATCGACCTGAAGGGCGTGAACTTCGACTTCGACAAGGCGACGCTGCGTCCTGACGCGGTCTCGATCCTGTCGGAAGCGACGGAGATCCTGAAGCGTTATCCGGAGCTGAAGGTCGAAGTGGCCGGCCACACCGACCAGTGCGGCAAGGATGCGTACAACCAGAAGCTGTCGGAGCGTCGCGCCACCGTGGTGTACGACTACCTGACGACCAACGGCGTCGACGCCTCGCGTCTGACCGGTCCGATCGGCTACGGCGAGAGCCGTCCGCTGGAAGACATGGGTCAGGCCTTCCCGGGCTGCAAGAGCGAGAAGAACCGTCGTACCGAGTTGAACGTCCAGAACTAACGGACGTTGGAATAGACGCGGAGTATTCCGCGTTGCTTCGAAGCCCGGCCTCGTGCCGGGCTTCGTCGTTTCGGGCTGAGAAGCTTTCTCGGAGGAATCGGGCTAACCATTTCTTATCATTCTTGCGCTTTGTGAATGCGCGCCGGCAGCAAGAGCTTCCCGTTCGGCGCAGCGCTTTCAGAAGATCCCCCGCTGATTCCCTTGCTGCAAGGAGTGACACTTTGAAAATTCGTCTACTGGGTATGGCCGTCATGGCCGGCCTTTCGTTTGCCCATGCGGCAAGCGCGCAGGAATTCGATGATCGCTGGTACCTGACTGGTTCGGCCGGCATGAACATTCAGGACAGCCACCGCGAGACGCGCAATGCGCCGTTCGGCACCCTGGGCGTGGGCAAGTTCCTCAACGAGAACTGGTCGCTCGACGGAGAGTTGAACTACCAGAACCCGAATTTCGAGGACAATCAGGACCTCAACTGGTCGCAGTACGGCATCTCGCTCGATCTGCGTCGCCACTTCACCGCCGAGGGTCGCGACTGGGCGCCTTACATCCTGATGGGCCTGGGTTACCAGCGTTCGGAAGAGGAGTTCCTCGGCGCCGGCATTCCGGCACCGCTTGAGCAGCGCGAGGAAGGCAACCTCGCCGCGAAGGTCGGCATCGGCATCCAGAGCGGGCTGTTCGGCAAGCGCGCCGCGCTCCGCACCGAGCTGGCTTACCGCGCGGACTTCGACGATCGCGATTTCAGTTCGCGTTCCGGCAGCTCCGCCCTGAACGGCGATGACCGGTACGGTGACCTGCTGGCCTCGATCGGCGTGGTGATCCCGCTGGGTGCGCCGGCCACGGCCGCCGTCCCGCCGCCGCCGCCGCCGCGCACCCCGGGCTGCAAGGATCTCGATGACGACGGCGACGGCGTCAACAACTGCGACGATCGCTGCCCGAACTCGAAGGCCGGCGAGTTGATCGGTCCGGACGGTTGCCCGGTGCCGGCGGTGTCCATCGATCTGCGCGGCGTGAACTTCGACTTCGACAAGGCGACGCTGCGCCCGGGTTCGATCGAAACGCTTTCCGCAGCGGCCGATATCCTCAGGAACCATCCGGAGTTGCGTGCTGAAGTGGCCGGCCATACCGACCAGTGCGGCAAGGAAGGCTACAACCAGAAGCTGTCCGAGCGCCGTGCACGCGTGGTGTACGACTACCTGACCCGCAACGGCGTCGACGCTTCGCGTCTGGCCGGTCCGATCGGTTACGGCGAGAGCCGTCCGCTGGAAGACATGGGCCAGGCCTTCCCGGCCTGCAAGAGCGAGAAGAACCGCCGTACCGAGTTGAACCTCGCCCGCTAAACGGCAGGGGGACGCGGGTTCTCCGCGGCAACACGTCGAAGCCCGGCCTCGCGCCGGGCTTCGTCGTTCTTGCGGTCAGGAGCATGCCGGTGTGCGTTCACGGCCGTTCGCGGTACCACAGGCGTACACTGCCGGCGCCCGGGATTCGAGGAAACCGCCATGCGCACCCTGATCGGTCTGTCCTGCCTGCTGCTTGCCGGCGCCGTCCAGGCGCAGAGCGCGCAATGCGGTTCGATGGCCGCGCCGAAGTCGCTGCCGATTCGCCCGACCGTCGTGGCGCCCATCGCGCCGGAACTCGTCGTGCCCAGTCACCAGCTCGGCGCGCCGACGGGCGTGCTGTCGCAGGCGTTCGACGAATCACTGTCGGTGGACCAGGTGTTGTTCCGGTTGCGCGTGGAAGGGTGCCAGGTCGCCAAGGCGCTGCCCGCCGCACCGGCAGCGATGCCGAACGCCAACGATCCTGCGGCGTACAAGCCCAAGACGCAGTTCGACAACACGCCGTGGCGGTTCGACATGAACCAGAATGGCAAGCGCATGACCGCCGAAGAGTTCGATGCATGGATGAAGGCCAAGGGCGTGCGCGTGGTGAAGGCCAAGACGGTCGCAACGCCGCCGCCCGCCGTCGAAGCGCCGAAGAGCGAACCCGTCAAGAAGTGAGTCGCGCACCGCGCGCGCCGGGCGGCGCTCGAAACACCCGCAGCAGTGCCACTGCGCCGCAAACGCGCCACGGGCTGGCGCGCGTGTTGTCGAAGCAGGGACTGTGTTCGCGTGCGGAGGCCGCGCGCTGGATCCAGGCCGGTCGCGTCGAGATCGACGGACGCATCGTGCGCGATCCCGAGTTCCCCATCGTCCAGAACGGCGGCCAACGCATCGTCGTGGACGGCCGCGAGCTGGATGCGCCGCGGCGCGTCTACCTCATGCTCAACAAGCCGCGCGGCCTGGTAACAACGACACAGGACGAACGCGGGCGCGACACCGTCTATCGCTGCTTCGACGGTGCCGGGCTGCCGTGGCTCGCGCCGGTGGGCCGCCTGGACAAGGCCAGCGAAGGCCTGCTGCTGTTCAGTAACGATCCCGCTTGGGCCGCGCGCATCACCGACCCGGACAGCGGGCCGCTCAAGACCTACCACGTGCAGGTGAACGCCGTGCCGGACGCGGCACTCCTTTCTGCGCTGATGGAAGGCGCCATCGCCGACGGCGAGCATTTGCGGGCCGCGTCGGCGCGGCTGCTGCGCGCAGGCGAACGCAATGCGTGGCTGGAGATCGTCCTCGACGAAGGCCGCAACCGGCAGATCCGTCGATTGCTCGCTGCCTTCGATATCGACGTGTTGCGGCTGGTGCGCGTGGCGATCGGTCCGCTCGCGCTGGGCGAGCTTCCCAAGGGCGGCTGGCGCGAACTCGCTGCCGATGAGGTCAGGACGCTATTCAGCAATGTCGATGTGAAGGATTGATGGAGCGCCCTGCCAGATCAATGCAGGAGTGTGGGGGAAATCACTGTTTTTCCGACAATTCTGCTTGCGCTGCGCACCGTCTTGGGCAGACACTTCCGCGAACTTCGTCGTGGGGAAACAAACATGCTCAAGGTAACGATGGCGGTTTCGCTGCTGCTCGTGTCGGCCGCCGCTACGGCGAACACCGGCACGCAGGTGAAGGTGGAAGGCAAGCAGGTCTCGCAGCATTCGATGGTGCGTTTCGACGCCGCGCAGTCCGTGGCGTTCGCCGGCAAGAAGAAGGCCGCCGCCAAGCCGGCCGCCAAGGCCGAAGAGGCGAAGGCCGCCGAACCGGCCAAGGAAGAAACGGCCAACCTCAATCCGAACGAGTACAAGCCCAAGACTCAGTTCGACAACACGCCGTACCGCTTCAACATGCACCAGAACGGCAAGAAGATGACCGCCGAGGAATTCGATGCCTGGATGAAGTCGCGCGGCATCCGCGTGGCGAAGGGTGCCCCTGCGTCGGGTGGTGCGGCGCCGGCCCCGGCCGGTACGCAGGTCGCGGCTGAAGCGAAGGGCAAGTAAGCCCGGACGCGGTAGAACAAGCGCCAGAAAAAAGGCCGGTCATCGACCGGCCTTTTCTTTTCTCGCGACTTCGGACCGCGACGACCGCAGGGTTCAGCCCTTGATCACGCCCAGCTCGCGGCCGATCTTGATGAACGCCGCGATCGCACGGTCCAGGTGTTCGCGCGTGTGCGCGGCCGACATCTGCGTGCGAATCCGCGCCTGGCCCTTGGGCACCACGGGGAAGAAGAAGCCGATCGCGTAGATCCCTTCTTCCAGCAGACGCGCGGCGAACTTCTGCGCCAGCGGCGCGTCGTACAGCATCACCGGGCTGATCGGATGCACGCCGGGCTTGATGTCGAAGCCGGCCTTCGTCATCTCGTCCCGGAAGTAGGCGGTGTTCTCGACCAGGCGTTCGCGCAGTTCGCCCGCGGCGGACAGCATCTCGAAGGCCTTGATGCCCGCGGCCACCACGTGCGGCGGCAGCGAGTTGGAGAACAGGTACGGGCGCGAGCGCTGGCGAAGCAGCTCGACGACTTCGCTCGACGCAGTGGTGAAACCGCCCAGCGCGCCGCCCATCGCCTTGCCCAGCGTGCCGGTGAAGATGTCGATCTTGTCCATCACGCCCTTCACTTCGGCAGAGCCGCGACCGGTCTTGCCGAGGAAGCCGGTGGCGTGGCATTCGTCGATGTGCACGAGCGCGCCGTACCTCGATGCCAGCGCGGTGATCTCGTCCAGCGGCGCGATGAAGCCGTCCATCGAGAACACGCCGTCGCTGGTGATCAGGATCGTGCGCGCGCCGTCGGCCTTGGCCTGCTGCAGCTGCTTCTCCAGGTCGGCCATGTCGCAGTTGGCGTAGCGGTAGCGCTTGGCCTTGCACAGGCGCACGCCGTCGATGATCGAAGCGTGGTTGAGCGCGTCGGAGATGATCGCGTCGTTCTCGTCCAGCAACGGCTCGAACAGGCCGCCGTTCGCGTCGAAGCAGGCGGCGTAGAGGATGGTGTCCTGCGTGCCGAAGAAGTCCGCGATGGTCTTCTCCAGTTGCTTATGCAGGTCCTGCGTGCCGCAGATGAATCGCACCGACGCCATGCCGAAGCCGTGCGTGTCCAGCGCGTCCTTCGCCGCCTTGATGACATCAGGGTGATCGGCCAGCCCCAGGTAGTTGTTGGCGCAGAAGTTCAGCACCGTGCGGCCGTCTTCCAGCGTGATCTCCGCCGACTGCGGTGAGGTGATGATGCGTTCGAACTTGAACAGGCCGGCGTCGCGGATCGAATCCAGTTCCTGCGCGTAGCGGGCGGTGGGGGAGGCGTCGGTGGTCATTGCGGGGTCCGTGCGGGCGTTCTGAAGGCGGCCAGTTTACCGGGCGTCTTGACGCGCAGGTCGCGCCGATGCCCTAGCATCCGCCGCGATGAACACGCGCGCCGCCATGTCCGTGCCGCTGTGGCCCTTGCCGATGCTGGCGGCGGTGCTGCCGCTGGCCGTGGGGCATGTGGCGTGGTGGCTGTCGGTCCATGCCGGGCTGATCCCCGACTGCAATCTGTATTGGGACGGATGCGTGTCGATCAGCCGTGCTGCCCGGTACGGACTCGGGAACCACCTGTTCCGCCTGGTGATGCTGCCGTGCGCCACGGTGCAGGTGCTCTGTTGGGTGGCGGCGGCCCTGTGGTTGCGCCGCCACACGCCCGCGGGCGCGCGGTTACTGCCGTGGCTGGGGCTGCTGGCCGGACTGTTCCTGGCGCTGTACGCGACGTTCCTGGGAACGGACGGCCGCGCCTACGAAGCGATGCGGCGTTATGGCATCAGCCTGTATTTCGCCTTCACGTACTTCGCCCTGCTGGCGACGCTGCACGCCTTGTCGCAAATGGGGCCGAAGGTGCCGGGCTACCGTTCGCTGCTCGTGGTCGCGCTGGGCTTCATGGCGCTGGGCGTGGCGAGCGTGACGGTGCGCTACACGCTGAGCGATCCGGCCCTGCTCGACCGCTGGGAGAACGTACTGGAGTGGCACCTGGGCCTGTGGCTGACCGCGATGTTCGCGGTGCTGGCATGGCGCTGGTGGCGCGAGGGGTTGCGCGTCACGCTGGTGTGAGCGCTGCGAACATGGGCGTCGCTCTTGCCGTCATTCCCGCGAAGGCGGGGCTGTTGGGCCGCCGAATGGCGGCACCGTCCAACGTTGAAAGCGTCACGCTCTCCGGAGAGCGGAATCGGAACTGCGAGCTGAATCCCCGCCTTCGCGGGGATGACAGCTACATGCGGGATCGACGGGTCGTTACGGAGCGGCCGCGATCAATTCCAGCTCAGCACGACCTTGCCGGCCTTGCCCGATTCCATCAGCTCGAAGCCTTCCTGGAACGAATCGATCGGCAACTGGTGCGTGAGCACCTTGCCCAGCGGGAAACCGCTGAGCACCAGCTGCGTCATCTTGTACCAGGTCTCGTACATCTTGCGGCCGTAGATGCCGTGGAGGGTGAGGCCCTTGAAGATGATCTTGTCCCAGTCGCAGCCCGCGCCCTTGGGCATGATGCCCAGCATCGCGATCTTGCCGCCGTGGTACATGCAGTCGAGCATGTCGTTGAACGCGCGCGGGTTGCCGCTCATTTCCAGGCCCACGTCGAAGCCTTCCATGTGCAGGTCGGCCATCACGTCCTTGAGCGAGGTCTTGGCGACGTTGACCACGCGCGTGGCGCCCATGTCGGCGGCGAGCTTGAGGCGGAAGTCGTTGACGTCGGTGACGACGACATTGCGCGCGCCGATGTGCTTGCAGATGCCCGCGGCGATGATGCCGATGGGGCCGGCGCCGGTGATCAGCACGTCCTCGCCGACCACGTCGAACTCCAGCGCGCAGTGCGCGGCGTTGCCGTAGGGATCGAAGAACGCGGCCAGTTCCGACGGAATCTGGTCCGGGATCGGCCACAGGTTGCTGGCCGGCATCACGATGTATTCGGCGAACGCGCCGTTGCGGTTCACGCCGATGCCGACGGTGTTCGGGCACAGGTGCTGGCGGCCGGCGCGGCAGTTGCGGCAATGGCCGCAGACGATGTGCCCTTCGGCCGACACGCGCTGGCCGATCTTGTAGCCGGTCACGCCGGCGCCGAGTTCGACCACGCGGCCGACGAACTCGTGTCCGATCACCAGGCCCGGCTTGATCGTGCGCTGGCTCCACTCGTCCCACAGGTAGATGTGAAGGTCGGTGCCGCAGATGGCGGTCTTCTCGAGCTTGACCAGGACCTCGTTCGGGCCGGGCGAGGGGATCGGCACCTCTTCCATCCAGATGCCCTTGCCGGCTTCGCGCTTGACCAGGGCTTTCATCGTTTGCGTCATGTGGGAATCGTCCGCGACTGGCGGGAAAGAAGGGGCGAATTATACGCGCCGCCCCGCCCTTGACCGGGAGGCGGTTTGCCGTGGACGGGCGGGTTCGCCTATCGTCCCGGGCTCTCCGAACCGCCCCGCGAGCCCCGCCCACACCATGCGCCGCCGTCTGTTGAGCCTGTCCCTTTCGATCCCGCTGGTCTTCGGCCTCGCGTCCGGCCTGAACGCCGCCCAGGCCGACGAGGGCATGTGGATGCCCTCACAGCTGCCCGACATCGCCAGGCAGCTCAAGGCCGCCGGCTTCCGCGGCAAGGCCCAGGACCTGGCCGAACTGGCGAAGCCGCCGATGAATGCGGTGGTCAAGGTCGGCGGCGCCAGCGGCGCGTTCGTGTCGAAGGACGGCCTGGTGCTGACCAACCACCACGTCGCCTTCGGCGTGATCCAGTACAACGCCAAGCCCGGACGCGACCTGATCCAGGACGGCTACATCGCCGCCGACCGCGCCGGCGAGCTGCCGGCCAACCCCGACTACCGCGTCCTGGTGACCACCGGCTTCGACCGCATCACCGACCGCATCCTCGCCGATGCACGCGGCAAGCAGGGTCGCGCCTATTACGACGCCGTCGACACCGCGACCAAGGCCGCCATCGCCGATTGCGAGCGCGAGCCCGGCTACCGATGCAGCGTCGCCAACATGTACTACGGCACGGATTTCTACCTCGTGCGCCAGCTCGAGCTGCGCGATGTCCGCCTGGTCTACGCGCCGCCCAACGACATCGGCAACTTCGGCGGCGAAGTCGACAACTTCGTCTGGCCGCGCCACGCCGGCGATTTCACCCTGCTGCGCGCCTACGTCGGCAAGGACGGCAAGCCCGCCGACTACTCGCCCGACAACGTGCCTTACGTGCCGCCGGCGCACCTGCAGGTGTCCACGCGCAACGTGAAGGAAGGCGATTTCGCCATGCTCGCCGGCTATCCCGGCGTGACGTTCCGTCATCGCATGGCCTCGGAGTTCGCCAATCAGATCGACTGGCAGCTGCCCTCGCGCGTGGCGGTGTACCAGAAGATGATCGACGTGGTCGAAGGCACGGCGGCGAAGGACGAAGCCGCGCGCGTGGCGTACGCCTCGCAAGTGCGCAGCTTCAAGAACACGCTCAAGCGCGCGCAGGGCGAGCTCGACGGCCTGCGTCGCAGCGACGCCGCGCGCGTGCGGCGCGAGGACGAGGCGGCGATGTTCGCCTGGCTCGACAAGCAACCCGATGCGGCCGCCACACGCGCCGACATCGCCGCCGCGCAGGCCGTGCTCGACAAGGGCGTGGCCATGCGCGAGCGTGAACAGCTGCTGGGGCTGGTGCAGTCGCAGACGCAACTGCTGCGCGCCGCGCTCACCGTGCAGCGCCTCGCCAACGAGCGCGCCAAGCCCGACGCGCAGCGCGAAGCGGGCTACCAGCAGCGCGATGAAGTGCTGATCACCGGCCAGCTCAAGCAGGCCCAGCGCCGCTACGCCCCGCAGGTCGAAAAAGCGCTGCTGACCGAGCTGCTCACGCAGTACCAGGCATTGCCGGCCGCGCAGCATGTGCCGGAGTTCGACGCCGTCTTCGGCACCACGCCCGCGCAGCTGAAGCAGAAGCTCGACGCGATGTACGCCGGCACGCAGCTGGGCGACGAAGACAAGCGCCTGACGGCGATGCAGGCCGATTCGGCGACGCTCGCCGCATCCAACGACACGCTGCTCAAGGCCGCCGCCACGCTGATGCCGGCGATCCTGCGCCTGGACGACGCGGGCAAGACCAGTGCCGGCGAGCTGCTGCGCCTGCGTCCTGCGTACATGCGCGCGCTGATCGCCTACCGCAACTCGCAAGGGCGCGCGGTGTATCCGGATGCCAACTCCACGTTGCGCGTCAGCTACGGCCGGATCAGCGCGATGGAGCCGCGCGACGGCGTGCACTACCGCCCGCTGACGACGGTGCAGGGCATCGTCGAGAAGCACACCGGCGAAGAGCCGTTCAACGCACCCAGGCCGCTGCTCGATGCGATCGCCAAGGGCGATTTCGGCAGCACCGCCGAGCCCAGCCTGAAGACGCAGACGGTCGATTTCCTCACCAATCTCGACACGACGGGCGGCAATTCCGGCTCACCTGTACTGGATGCGCAAGGCAAGCTCATCGGCCTGAATTTCGACAGCAACTGGGAAGCCGTGAGCGCCAGCTGGATGTTCGATCCGCGCTTCAAGCGTGCGATCCACGTCGACATGCGCTACCTGCGCTGGTTGCTGGCGAAGGTGTATCCGGCGCCGCATCTGCTGAAGGAAATGAACCTGCCGGCGGAATGATCCAGCGGCGTTTGCCGATCCGGCCCGTTCGTCGACGCATGAATGGCCGCGTGAGAACTCCCCGTCGCTGTGCGCCGCAGCATGGCCGCGCCACGCCGGTGCAGGCTAGACTCGGCCGTTGAACTTCAGCGAGGAGTTGCGCATGCGTCATACGGGGTTGGCCGCGGCCGTGTTCGTTGCATTGGTCGCCACTGCGGGTACCGCCGCGGCGGGCGAGGGCATGTGGGTGCCGCAGCAGTTGCCGGAGATCGCCGGACCGTTGAAGAAGGCCGGCCTCAAGCTCAATCCTTCGCAGCTGGCCAACCTCACCGGCGATCCGATGGCGGCCGTCGTTTCGCTTGGCGGCTGCACCGCAAGCTTCGTCTCGCCGCAGGGCCTGGTCGTCACCAACCACCATTGCGCGTACGGCGCGATCCAGCTCAATTCGACGCCCGAAAAAAACCTGATGCAGGACGGCTTCAACGCCGCCACGCTCGCGCAGGAAGTGTCCGCCGGACCCAACGCACGCATCTACGCACTGGACACCATTCAGGACGTCACCAAGCAGGTGCACGCCGCCATCGATGCCGCCCCCGACGCGCTGGGTCGCACGCAGGCACTGGAGAAGATCGAGAAGCAACTGGTCGCCTCGTGCGAGCGCGAAGCCGGTTATCGCTGCCGCCTGTACAGCTTCTCCGGCGGCAACAGCTACCGCCTGTTCCGCAACCTCGAAATCAAGGACGTGCGCCTGGTCTACGCGCCGCCCGGCAGCATCGGCAACTACGGCGGCGAAGTGGACAACTGGATGTGGCCGCGCCACACCGGTGACTTTGCGTTCTATCGCGCTTACGTCGGCAAGGACGGCAAGCCGGCGGCGTTCTCGCCCGACAACGTGCCCTACGTGCCCAAGCACCACCTCAAGCTGGCCGACAAGCCGCTGGGCGAGCGCGACTTCGTCATGGTCGCCGGCTACCCGGGCCGCACCGCGCGTTACGCGCTGGCCGAGGAGTTCGACGAAACCGCGAACTGGACGTACCCGACCATCGGCGAGCACTACAAGAAGCTCGTCGCCCTGGTGCAGGCCGAAGGCGCGAAGAATCCCGACATCGCGGTGAAGTACGCCAGCACCGTGCGCGGCTGGCAGAACGTGATGAAGAATTACGACGGCCAGCTCGAAGGCTTCAAGCGCATCGGCGCGGCGCAGACCAAGCATTCGGAAGAAGCCGCCGTGCTGGAGTGGCTGCGCGGTCAGGGCGCGAAAGGCGAGGCGGCATTGGCGGCGCACACCATGCTGGTGTCGCTGGACGAGGCGGCGCGCACGCACCGCGAGCGCGACCTGGTGTTCGGCCAATTGCGCAGCACCGGCACGCTGGGCGCTGCGACGCAGCTGTACCGTCTCTCGCTGGAGCGCGCCAAGCCCGACAGTGAGCGCGAACAGGGTTACCAGGAGCGCGACCTGCCGACCATCGAAGGCGCGATGCGCCAGATGGAACGGCGTTACGTGCCCGCGATGGACCGCGAACTCCAGGCCTACTGGCTGCGCGAATACGTGAAGCTCCCCGACGCGCAGCGCGTGCCGGCGCTGGACAAGTGGCTGGGCGGAAACGACGCGAAGGCGATCAACGCCGCGCTCGACAAGCTGTCGAAGACGAAGCTGGGCAGCACCGACCAGCGCATCGCGCTGATGAAGGCCGACCGCGCCACGCTGGAAAAGAGCAAGGATCCGGCCGTGCAGTTCGCGGTGGCGATCATGCCGACCGTGTTGCAGCTGGAGCAGGAAGGCAAGGCGCGCGCCGGCGACGCGCTCGTGGCGCGCCCGCGCTATCTGCAGGCCGTGGCCGATTACAAGAAGAGCAAGGGGCAGTTCGTCTATCCCGATGCCAATTCGTCGCTGCGCATCACCTTCGGCAACGTGATGGGCTACACCAAGACCGACGGCAGCAAGCAGGTGCCGTTCACGCGCCTGGAGGAAGTCGCGGCGAAGGCCACCGGCAAGGATCCGTTCAACGCGCCGCAAGTGCTGCTCGACGCCATCGCCGCGAAGAACTACGGCGGACTGGCTGACAAGAAGCTCAAGACGGTGCCGGTGAACTTCCTGTCCGACCTCGACATCACGGGCGGCAATTCCGGCTCGCCCGTGCTCGATGCGCAGGGCAAGCTGGTGGGCCTGGCGTTCGACGGAAACTGGGAGTCGGTGAGCAGCAACTGGGTGTTCGATCCGGCGATGACGCGCATGATCGCGGTCGACCAACGCTACATGCGCTGGATCATGCAGGAGGTGTATCCGGCGCCGCAGTTGCTGGCCGAGATGGGCGTGGCGCCGAAGAAGTAGGGCACGTCTGCGAAAACAATGTCCACGCTGTCGCCTGACAGCGTGGCGCACGGTGCTGCAACGCAGCCAGGCATGGAGCCAACAAGTCAGTGAACTCGCAAAGTTTCAACGTTGCCAAGTGCGGCATCGTGTTCGTTTTCGCCATGGCCGGGCTGCTTCCCCTTCGATCGGAGGCCTCGGATCGGACGTCGGATATCGCAAGGATCGAGGCATCGGGTCGCCGTTTCGATGAAGTCCAGCGTGCCGCCGTTCCGGATTACCTGGATGGGCATCCGGACCGGGCCCTTGCGCGCTTCGACAAGGCGATCGACAAGGCCGACTGGCGTTCGTATTTCACCGCGGGAAACCTGCTGTTTTCGCTGCACCCCGACGCGTCCTACCGATGGCACACGCAGGCGTACGAACTGAGCAAGGGCGACGATCTGGTGCGGCTGGAGCTGGCGCTGCATTACACGCGGCGCGAGGAGTGTCCCAAGGCGCTGGAGGCCTGGACGGCGTTGGAACGCAGCGACCTGGTCACGGGCTACATGCCGATGCTCGCCGGATACTGTTATCTGAAGCTCGGCGACGACAAGCGCGCATTCGCGATGTTCGATAGCGTCAAGGGGCGCCTGCACGGGCGCTTCGAGGACGTGCTCGAACAACTGTGGGGCGAGCGGCCCGCGCTCAGGGCGCACGCCGACCGCCTGCTGGCATTCAGGACGTCGGGTTCGCTGGCGGACCTGGACGGCGGCCTGGAGAACGCGATTCGCTTCGGTATCGGCCAGGACCGCGGAAAGGCCCTGGCCGCGCTTGCGCAGGCCGCGGCGCCCTCCAGTCCGCAAGCACCGGCGGTATTTGGGCAGCTCGCGTGCCTGCGTCCTGCGTTCGAGGCGGAAGCGAGCGCGTCCGAAGCGAGCGGAGATCCCGACGCATCCGTCAAGGCCGAATGGAAGCAGCGCATGGAAACGTGCGGGCTCGCATTGGGGCGCTATCCGCTGCCGGACGATGCGGCCCTTGCGAGGTTGCTGGTCGTTACCGCGATCAATCTCGACATCGCTTCGGCGCAGGAGTTGCTCGCGGCGCACGCGGCATCGCTCGCCGGGCGTGCCCAATCGGACGCGGGCGATATCGGTGCGCTGCGTCTGCTGGCGGCGATGCAGGCGCGGGTGAGCGACCCGGGCCTCAAGGAGACGGATGAATTGGGATGGACGCGCTATGGCGACGTGAGGTTCGCGGCCAGCCGCCTGGCCGGTCGTCTGGTCGGCAATCCTGCGCCAACGGCGGAGGATCTGGCGCAGTTGGATCGGGCCCGTCGGCAGTTCCCCCAGGATCAGGCAATCCTGGGCTTGTGGCTTCGCTACTCAAGCCCTGACAAGGAGGCGGCGCGCGCGGCATGGCGCGAGCTTGCGCTGATGGAATTCCACTCGCCCCGCGTGGAACGCGATCCGATCCACATGGAGCGCACCGCCGTCGGGCTCTACTTCGCGCTGCGCGGCTATCGCGAGGCAGCCGGTCTTTGACGACCGGATGCGGGCAGGCGGGGTCGCCTAGCCCTCGCTGATTTCGTAGTCGAAGGTGTAGTAGTGCTTGCCCTCGACGATGTCGATGACGATGCGGCCGCGCAGCCCGGTGAGTTCGTCCGTGCCCGAGTCGGGCACCACCGTCACCGACAGACTCGGTTCGCCCCGGTCGAGCGTCCCGTTGTGCTGGGTGAGGAACGAACCGGTGAGGCCATCGAGCGTGCCGCTGATGCGCTCGATCGCGACATAGGCCGCCGAGCCGTCGACTGGCGTGCCCACCGCGAGCATGTGCACCACGCCCGTGGCGTCGAGCGCGCCGTGGAACTGCTTGTCGAAGCGGAAGTGCCCCGCGACGGTGCCGCCGCCGAGGTCGAACCCGCTTTCCGGCGTGCGCTTGACGTCGAACTCGCCTTTGACCTGTGCCATCGCTCTGGTTCCATGTGGGGAAGCGCATGGTCCCGCAGCCGGGCGGCGGTTGCCAGTGCAACCGTTGTGCGGCCTGCGGCTTTTGCTAGGCTGCGGTGCTTCGGCGCGACGCTATCGTCGCACCGCCCCACACACGGATCCGATCATGCGCATTCTGCTCGCACGTCATGGCGAAACGCCCTGGAACGCCGAAGGCCGTTACCAGGGCCAGGAAGACATCCCGCTGTCCGAAGTCGGCATCGGCCAGGCCCGTGCGCTGGGCGAGCGCCTGCGCGAAGTGCCGATCACGCGCGCCGTCGCCTCGCCGCTGGGGCGCGCGCGCCAGACCGCCGAGTTCGCCCTCGGCGATCGCGATCTGCCGCTCACCCTGGACCCGGGCCTGATGGAGATCGCCCACGGCACGTGGGAAGGGCTGCTCGCCAGCGAGATCCGCGAACGCGATGGCGAGCGCCTGCAAGCCTGGCGCGACGCACCGCACGAAGTGCTGATGCCGGAAGGCGAATCGCTGCAGCACGTGTTCGATCGCGCGTGGCCGGCCTTCGCACGTGCCACGGAAGGGCTCGGCGACAACGACACGCTGCTGGTCGTCGCGCACGACGCCGTGAACCGCGTGCTGCTGTGCCACGTGCTGGGCATTCCGCTCGCGCGACTGTGGACCTTCCGCCAGGCGCCGACGACGATCAACCTGCTCGAAGGGCCGGACGTCGATCATCTCGATGTCGTGCGCCTCAACGATTGCAGCCACCACACGCCGTTCTTCGGCGAAGCCGTGCACCGCGCGCTGTAATCGACGCAAGTACACGGCAGCGCCGCCGGATTTCGCGCGTTGCGGCCCTGGCCGGTTCGCGTCGTCGGCGCGCGCGTCCATGACGCATGCGCCGGCGCGGTAACCATCACGCCTCATTCACGGCGGCCCCGGTAGACGAGGCGCTACTCACGACACGGAGTAGCGCGCATGGCCTCGCTCAAGATGCTCCTGCTCGCGGGAGTGCTGTGCGTGACAGGCTGCGGCGACAAGCCGTCGGAGTCTTCGCGGGGCGACGTCGCCACGAGCGCGAAGACGGCACCGGCTGACGCCGCGGCGTCGGCACGACCGGCGGCTTCGCAAACCAGTGTGCTGTTCCGCAACGTCCGCATCTTCAACGGCATCGATCCGTCGCTGCAGTCCGCACGCAACGTGCTGGTGCGCGGCAATCGCATCGTCGAGATCGGCGACGTCGACATGCCCGCCGAGGCGGGAATGACGATCATCGACGGCGGCGGACGCACGCTGATGCCCGGATTGATCGACATGCACTGGCACACCATGGCCGTGCGCCCGACCATCGCCGTGGCGATGACGTCGACGGCGGGCTACCTCAACCTCCTCGCGGGCGCGGAAGCGTCGGACACGCTGCAGCGCGGGTTCACCACGGTGCGCGACGTGGGCGGCAATTCGTTCGGTCTCAAGCGCGCCATCGACGAAGGCTGGCAGGCCGGGCCGCGCATTTATCCTTCGGGCGCGATCATCAGCGTCACCGGCGGCCATGGCGACTTCCGCAGCCCGATCGAGTTGCCGCGCACGCTCGGCGCCTCCGAATCGCGTACCGAAGTCCTGGGCGATACCGCCATCGCCGACAGCCCCGACGAGGTTCGCATTCGCGTGCGCGAGCAGCTGATGCACGGAGCGTCGCAGATCAAGCTGACCGCCGGCGGCGGTGTTTCCTCGCCGCACAGTCCGCTCGATGTCGTCACCTTCAGCCCGGAGGAGCTGCGCGCGGCCGTCGTCGCAGCCGGCAACTGGGGCACGTACGTGACGGCGCATGCCTACATGCCCGATGCCATCCGGCAGTCGGTCGAAGCCGGCGTCCAGTGCATCGAACACGCCAACCTGATGGACGAAACCACGGCGCAGCTGATGGCGAACAAGGGCACGTGGTTGAGCATCCAGCCGCTGCCGGAAGAGCTGATCCGCGCTTTCCCGCCGGATTCGGAGGAATACGCGAAGGGACGCGAGGTGCTGGCCGGCACCGACAATGCGTACCGGCTGGCGAAGAAGTACAAGCTCAAGACCGCCTTCGGTACGGACGTGCTGTTCTCCGCTGCGCTCGCGCGTCGGCAGGGTGAATTGCTGGCCAGCCTCACCAAGTGGTACACGCCCGCCGAGGCGCTGACCATGGCCACCAGCACCAACGCCCAGCTTCTGGCCTTGTCGGGCAAGCGCAATCCGTATCCCGGCAGGCTGGGCGTGATCGAAGTGGGGGCGATCGCCGACATGATCCTGGTGGAAGGCGATCCGTTGTCGGACATCTCGCTCATCACGCGTCCGCAGCAGAACTTCCGCGTCATCGTGAAGGACGGGCGGATCTTCAAGAACACGATCCGTTAGATCGGAACCGGCCGAGAACGGACGCCCGGAAGGCCGCGGCGGCGCAGGCCGGGCAGGCGTCCGCGCGCGGTCGCGATGATCGCCGTGTCGATGGGCGTGCGAGCGGGGAGCCCACGCAGGCGATAATCCCCGCATGAACCGCACGCTCCCCGACTGGCTCCAGTACATCGAACGCATCCACCCCAAGACCATCGACATGGGGCTGGAACGCATCCGCGAAGTCGCGCACCGGCTGGGCGTGGGCCGGCCCGCCAAGGCCGTCATCACGGTGGGGGGCACCAACGGCAAGGGCTCGACGGTCGCCTTCATCGAGGCCATCGCGCGCGCCGCGGGCTGGAAGGTCGGTGCGTATACCTCGCCGCACTTGCTGGCCTACAACGAGCGCGTGCGCATCGACGGCGCGGACGTCGGCGACGCCGCGCTGGTCACGGCCTTCGAGGCCATTGAAGACGCACGCGGCCAGACGCCCCTGACGTATTTCGAGTACGGCACGCTCGCGGCGCTGTGGTTGTTCGAGCGCGCGGGCCTGGACCTGGCCGTCCTGGAAGTCGGGCTCGGCGGGCGACTCGACGCGACCAACCTCGTCGATCCCGACGTCGCCGTGATCACGACCGTGGACCTGGACCACCAGGACTATCTGGGCGACGACCGCGAAGCCATCGGCGCGGAAAAGGTCGGCATCGCGCGCGCCTGGAAACCGCTGGTGCTGGGCGACGACGATCCGCCGTCGAGCGTGCTCGGCCATGCGTATCGCATCGGTGCGCCGACCTGGCGCATCTCCAACGATTTCTTCTTCGAGCCGCTCGGGCCCGAGCTGGATGCCGACGGGCGCCCGCAACCGGTGCGCTGGCGTTGGCGCGAGGTCGGGCGTCGCATGGACTTGCCGATGCCGCGGCTCGCCGCGCCCGTGCAGTTGCGCAACGCCGCGGTCGCCATTGCCGCGCTGCGCGCGTTGCCCCGGCCGCCGCAGCCGCTGCCGCGTGCGGCGATCTCCGCAGGCATCGAGAACGCGCACGTCGGTGGCCGTCTGCAGCGGTTCGAGCGCGACGGCGTGGAGATCCTCGTCGATGTCGGCCACAACCCGCAGGCCGCGCGCGCGCTGGCCGATTGGCTGCGCGCGGAGCCGGCGCCCGGTCGCCTCATCGCGGTCTACGCGGCGCTGGTGGACAAGGACGTGGAGGGCGTCGTCGCGGCGCTGGCGTCCGGCGTGGACGCCTGGCACCTGGCCGGTTTGACCGAGGCCGGCCCGCGCGGCGCCGACGTCGACGCGCTCGCCGCACGCCTTCGCGGCACGCCGGCGGGCGAGGGCGCACGCCATGCGACGGTCGCGCAGGCCCTCGCTGCGGCCCGCGCGGCGGCGGCACCGGGTGATCGGGTGCTCGTGTTCGGTTCCTTCCACACCGTGGCGGCGGCGCTGGAATCGCTCGCCCGCGACTGAACGTTGCGGACGCCGTGCCAGTCGCGGCGGATCGCGAGGGTATAATTCGCGCGGCAATCCGCCTGCGGTAAACGAGAACCGATGGAACCTGCCCTGAAACAGCGCGTCATCGGTGCGGTCGTGTTGATCGCACTGGCGGTGATCTTCCTGCCGATGCTGATCAAGGGGCCGGCGCCCGAAAGCGGGGCGTCCAATGTCCCGCTCGAACTTCCCAAGGCGCCGCAGGGCGACTTCGAGACCCGCGAACTGCCCCTGGTGAGCCCGGGCCAGGCGCCGGAAGGCGGCGCACTGGGCATGAACGCCGACGCGAACGCCAACGACACGCTGCCCACGGTGGACACGACCGTCGCGCCGCAGGCTGCGCCGGTCGAAGGCGCGCTGCCGGCCGCCACCGCGGGCGGCAACTTCGCGGTGAGCTTCGGCAGCTACGCCAGCGCCGGCGACGCCGACCGCGTCATCAAGGCGCTGCAGGGCGCCCAGCTCGCGGCTTACCAGGAACCCGTGCCGAGCAATGGCCGCACGCTGCACCGCGTGCGCATCGGCCCGTTCGCCACGCAGGCCGAGGCCGAAGCCGCGCGCCTGCAGTCCGGTCGCGTGCGCGGCGACGTCGGCGCCAAGGTCGTGGTGCTGGACGCCGAAACCGCTGCGCCGGTCGCGGCCGTCTCGCAGCCGGCGCCGGCCCAGGCCGCCGCCGTGTCGGCGCCGGTCCCGCTGGCAGAATCTCAGCCCGCCCCGGTGGCCTCGAAGCCGCTGCCGGCCGAAACCAAGCCCGCCGCGCCGAAACCCGCTCCGGCACCCGAGAAGCCGGTCGCGAAGGTCGAGAAGCCCGCGACCCCCGTATCGCAGCCCGCCGCGCGTCCGAGCACGCCGGCCGCCGCCGGTGTGGGGTTCGCGGTCCAACTGGGTGCCTTCGGAAGCGCCTCGGAGGCCGACAAGCTGCGCGACCGCGCACGCGGCGCCGGCTTCAGCGCCTTCGTAGAACAGGTCCGCACCGACAAGGGCGTCCTGAACCGCGTCCGCGTCGGCCCCGTCTCCAGCCGCGCCGATGCCGACCAGCTCAAGGCCCAGGTGGCGTCCCGGCTGGGTGTGAGCGGCATTGTCCGCCCGCATCCCTGACCCCATCTAGGCCGGGCGGAACATGGGCGCGATCGACTGGGTGCTGCTGGTGGTGGTCGCGATGTCGGCGGTGTTCGGGCTGATGCGCGGCTTCGTCGGCGTGCTCGCCTCGCTCATCGCCTGGGTCCTGGCCGGCTGGGCAGCGTTCCGCTTCGGTGCGGACGTCGGCCTGATGCTCTCCGGCGACGGTGACGTCGGCGCGGGCGAGCTGTTCGGCGGTTATGCGCTGTGCTTCATCGGCGTGCTGGTGGTGGTCGGCCTGGTCGGCTGGCTGGTGCGCAAGCTGGTGCAGTCGGTCGGCCTGTCGGGGCTGGACCGCGCGCTCGGTCTGGCACTGGGCATCGCACGCGGCGCGTTCGTCGCCTGCGCGCTGGTGCTGCTGCTGGGCCTGACGGCCCTGCCGCGCGAGCCGGAATGGCAGCGCTCGCAGGTGGTGCCGGTGTTCGTTTTCGGTGCGCAGTGGATGCGCGCATGGCTGCCGGAGTGGGCCGCGGAGCATGTCGACCTCGACGGTCGCGGCACGCCGGGCCACGAGGAATCATCCCCGGCGGCGACGCCGGACACCGGACCGGCCCTGCCGGCGCCG
This sequence comes from Lysobacter sp. FW306-1B-D06B, assembly GCF_038446665.1. Taxonomy (NCBI): domain Bacteria; kingdom Pseudomonadati; phylum Pseudomonadota; class Gammaproteobacteria; order Lysobacterales; family Lysobacteraceae; genus Lysobacter; species Lysobacter sp. FW306-1B-D06B. The sequence continues at coordinate 1,978,461 of NZ_CP151802.1, forward strand.
GTCAGCGAGGCCTGACGGCCTCCACGCAACACACAACTTCACAGCAGGACTCATCACCATGTGCGGCATTCTCGGAATCGTCGGCCACAACGACGTCGCGGCGCAGCTCTACGACGGTCTGACGGTGCTGCAGCATCGCGGCCAGGACGCGGCCGGCATCGCCACGGCCAACGGCAGCAAGCTGCGCGTGCACAAGGGCAACGGCCTGGTCAGCGATGTGTTCGACGAAGCATCGATGCTGCTGCTGGAAGGCCGCGTCGGCATCGGCCACTGTCGCTATCCCACGGCGGGCAGTGAAGGCTCCGACGAAGCGCAGCCGTTCTACGTGAACTCGCCTTTCGGCATCGCGCTGGCGCACAACGGCAATCTGATCAACACCGATGCGCTGCGTCGCGAGGTGTTCGAGCAGGACCGCCGCAACGTCAACACCGAATCCGATTCGGAAGTGCTGCTCAACGTCTTCGCGCACGAACTGGACACGCAGAAGGCGCTGAACCCCGAGGCCGCGTTCCGCGCGGTCGAAGGCGTGACCCGTCGCTGCGTCGGCGGATTCGCCGTGGTCGCCACGGTGCTGGGCCTGGGCCTGGTGGCGTTCCGCGATCCCAACGGCATCCGCCCGCTGGTGCTGGGCAAGCGCCACAGCGGCGGCCAGGACGAGTACGCGGTCGCCTCCGAGTCGGTCGCACTCGACCTGCTCGGCTTCGAGCGCGTTCGCGACGTGCGTCCGGGCGAGGGGATCGTGATCACGCCGCGCGGCGAACTGTTCACGCGCCAGTGCGCCGAACCGCGCCAGCACACGCCGTGCATCTTCGAGTACGTGTACTTCGCGCGCCCGGACTCGATGATGGACGAGGTCTCGGTGCACAAGGCGCGCATGCGCATGGGCCAGAAGCTCGGCGAGAAGATCCTGCGCCTGCGCCCGGACCACGACATCGACACGGTCATCCCGATTCCCGACACCTCGCGCGACGCGGCGCTGGAAATCTCCAACGTGCTCGGCGTGAAGTACCGCGAAGGCTTCATCAAGAACCGTTACGTCGGCCGCACCTTCATCATGCCGGGGCAGGGCGAGCGCGCGAAGTCGGTGCGTCGCAAGCTCAATCCGATTCCGCTGGAATTCCGCAATCGCGTCGTGCTGCTGGTGGACGATTCCATCGTGCGCGGCACCACCTCCAAGCAGATCGTGCAGATGGCGCGCGACGCCGGTGCGCGCAAGGTGTACCTGGCCTCCGCCGCGCCGCCGGTGCGCTTCCCGAACGTGTACGGCATCGACATGCCCTCGGCCGACGAGCTCGTCGCACACGATCGCACTGACGACGAAGTCGAGAAGCTGCTCGGCGTGGATTGGCTGATCTACCAGGATCTGTCCGACCTGGAGGAAGCCGTGTCGGGCCCGAAGCACCGCATCGACCACTTCGACTCCTCGTGCTTCAACGGCGAGTACGTGACCGGCATCGAGCCGGGCTATTTCGAGCGCATCAAGCAGCTGCGCTCGGATGAAGCGAAGAAGACGCGGAGGGCGTGACGTGCGCGAGTTGCGGCTGGCGTTGATTCCGGACGACGAAAACGGTCAGCTGCTCAAGCGCATGATCGAGGACGGCGACGACCTCGAGAAACCGCGCCCCATCGACTTCTTCCACGTGTTCGCGGAGGAAACCGATGCGCAGGATTTCGCCGCCGCGGCAGCGGCGCAGCCCGACCTGGTGGTCGAAGGCCCGGATTTCGACGATGACGACGGCATCTGGGAAGTCAGCGCGACGCGCGTGATGGCGCCGCAGCACAAGGCGATTACAGAGCTGGAAGGCGCGTTGGCCCGGCTTGCGGAGCAGTACCGCGGCTATCCCGACGGCTGGGGCTGCGATCCGGCCACCGACACGCACTGACGTGACCGCTTCGCTGTTCGACGCCGCGCGCGCGTGCCTCGACGCGGCCTCCCCGGAGGAGAAGGTGGTGCTCACCTTCGCCGCGGCGGAGGCCTTTGCGCGTGGCGAGTTGTCGATGCCCGACGATGCGCCCGAACCCGAACCCATCCGCATGCCCGGCCGTCCGGAGCGCCCGCTGCTGGTGCATCCGCGCGACCTGCCGCGTCGCGGTTTCGGCACCAACGATGGGCGGGCGGCCTTCATCCACGCGATTGCGCACATCGAATTCAACGCGATCGACCTGGCCTGGGACGCGGTGTACCGCTTCCGTGGATTGCCGCGCGGGTTCTACGCCGACTGGGTCGGCGTCGCCCACGATGAGGCGCGCCACTTCGTCATGCTGCGCGATCGCCTGCGCGAGTTCGGCCATGACTACGGCAATTTCGACGCACACAACGGCCTGTGGGAAATGGCCGAGAAGACCGCGCACGACGGCCTGGCGCGCATGGCGCTGGTGCCGCGCGTGCTGGAAGCGCGCGGGCTGGATGTCACGCCGGGGATGATCGTGAAGCTGCGTGCGTTGGGCGACGACGCCACTGCCGACATCCTGGAAGTGATCCTGCGCGAGGAGGTCGGCCACGTCGCCGCCGGTTCGCGCTGGTACCGCTGGTATTGCGAACGCGCGGGCGTGGATCCCGTGCCGCGTTTTCGCGAGTTGCTGGCCGAATATGCGCGTGCGGTTCTCTATGGTCCGTTCAATCACGAAGCGCGCGGCGCGGCGGGATTCGGACCGGAAGAACTTGCGGCGCTCGAAGCGCTGACGGGGAACGACGCTCCGCCCCGGTGATTGCCAGACACAGGGCGCGCGGCGAAGATCGCCTTTCAGGAGGAGGGGCAGATGGGCGTCGGATTTCTGGTCACAAGCACACCGTGGAAGCGACGTACGTGGGCGAGGCCCACGATCGCGGCGCTGGCGCAGGAACTGACGCGGATTTACCGGGATTGCCTGGGTGATCCGTTGTTGTCCGAGCGCCTGACCGTCACCAAGGACGACGCCGGTGTGTGGGCCGTGTGGCATCCCGCGGAGGAAGGGCTCTACATCGAACTGCTCGACGACGGACGTCTGCAGGCCCAGGCCAAGACGAGCACGGTCGGCCCGGGCTATCACGCGCTCCTGGTGCGTCTGCTTGATCGCATGGCGCAGGACATGTCCGTCGAATGGGACTGGGCCGCAGAAGACGAAGGCGACGAATCCGGCTTCGCGCTGTCGCGTGACTTCGATGCGTTGCAGGACGAGATGGTCAAGTGGCTGGCGGCGCTGTCGTCCCACGTCGCCGACGATGAATCGGCCGCAGACAGTGAATCTCGCTGCTCGGTGTGCATGCCGATCGCAGAGCGATCGCCGCGCCTGGCCGGGATGATCGCCACGCCGATGGGCGCGCGCACGCGCGAGTGGTTCGCGGACTTCGCCACCGACGCTTCGGTGCGCCGTGCTGCGGCGATGACGTTCTTCCCCTGGTGGGGCATGGACCGCGACGCCGCCTTCTGGAAAGGGATCGCCGACGTCCTGGCCTGGTGCGAACTGGCGTGGGTTCCGCCGCGGGACGAGTCCGAACGCCGCACGATGGCTTTCGTCCAGGCCTGCTACGAGCGCGCCGGCACCGAGTCGCCCGAACGCGAAGAACTGCGGGAGCTTCTATTGCGCGAACCGGCGGCGGACGCGCCTCGCGCCGGCCCGATCGGCTATCGCCGCGGCACGTGCACGTATCCCCTGTTCGGTGGCTGGACGGTCGAGCTGCCCGGGCATTTCCAGACCGACGTGCTCAACGACGGAGGCAACCTCCAGCTTCACGACGGCCGGCGCGCGGTCTACGTAAGCGCGTTGAAGGTGGACGGCCTCGATGCCGGAAGCGCCATCGACAAGGTGATCGGCGACACGCAGGCCGAACGGTGGTCCGATCATCACGTCATGGGCGCGGCCTACTGGGACGAGAGCGAACTGGAAACGTCCCGCCATCTGATGACCAGCGTCGCCGTGGACGGCCGTCTGTTGCTGTTGACGATCACCGTTGAAGAAGGCGAAGACGATGCGGCGTGGGCGTGGAAAACCGCCCACTCGGCGTTTCACCCGGACCTGGCGTCGACCTGATTCGAGGCTGAAAAGCGGCCTGCGTTTACAGCGGCAGGCCGCGCAGGTCGAACCCCTTGCGATCCACCCGCAACACCGACCCCTGGTCGTACCAGTCGCCCAGTACGATGCGTTCGCGCGGGCGGCCGTCGACATGGAGTTCATGCACGGCCGGGCGGTGCGTATGGCCGTGGATGATGCGATCCAGCCCGAAGCGGCTGAACGTGCCGTCCACCGTTGCGGGCGCGACGTCGGTGATGGACTCCATCGTGCCCTGCTGCTTCAGCCCGCTCTGGTGCGCCTTGCTGGCCGCGCGGGCCTGCTGCGCGAACGCCACGCGCGCCACCAGCGGCTGCGAGAGGAACTGCGCCTGCCACTGCGGATTGCGCGTCTGCGCGCGGAACTGCTGGTAGGCGACGTCGTCGGTGCACAGCGTGTCGCCGTGCATGATCAGCGTGGGCTCGTCGTACAGCACCACCACCGCCGGGTCGGGCAGGATGCGCATGCCCGCGCGACGCGCGAAGTCCTCGCCCAGCAGGAAATCACGGTTGCCGCGGATGAACGACACGGGCACGCCCGAGGCCTGCAGCGCATGCAGCTCGCGCGCGACGATGGCGCCGGCCTCGGACGGATCGTCATCGCCGACCCAGGCCTCGAACAGGTCGCCCAGAATGTAGAGCGCGTCCGCGCCGCGCGCTTCCGACCGGATGAAGCGGACGAAGAGATCCGTGATGCCGGGGCGTTCGTCGTCCAGGTGCAGGTCGGAGATGAAGAGGGTCGTCATGCCGGCAATTCTAGGGGGTGGCGGCCGGGTCGACGCGGTCTGGCGCCCGGGTCCGGTAAAATTGCCGGTTCCGCCGTTCCGAGCCGCCCGCATGACCTGCCGCACCCGATTTGCCCCCAGTCCCACCGGCTACCTGCACATCGGCGGTGCGCGCACCGCGCTGTACTGCTGGCTGGAGGCGCGCCGCCGCGGCGGGCAGTTCATCCTGCGCATCGAGGACACCGATCAGGAGCGCAGCACGCAGGCCGCCATCGACGCCATCCTGCAGGCGATGGAGTGGCTGGGCCTGGGCTACGACGAAGGCCCGATCTACCAGACGCACCGCCTGGACCGCTACCGCGAGGTGGCCGAGCAGATGGTCGCCGCCGGCACGGCGTACTACGCCTACGAAACCAAGGACGAACTGGAGGCCATGCGCGAGAAGGCGATGGCCGCCGGCGACAAGCCGCGCTACAACGGCGCCTATCGCGATCGCAATGAAGGCTTCCGCGACGATCCCAACCGCGTGATCCGCTTCAAGAACCCGCTCGACGGCGTGGTCGCGTGGGACGACAAGGTGAAGGGACGCATCGAGATCGCCAACAGCGAGCTCGACGACCTGGTGATCTTCCGCTCCGACGGTTACCCGACCTACAACTTCGCCGTCGTGGTCGATGACCTGGACATGGGCATCACCGATGTCGTGCGCGGCGACGACCACGTCAACAACACCCCGCGGCAGATCAACATCTACCGCGCACTCGGCGCGACCGTGCCGCACTTCGCGCACCTGCCGATGATCCTGGACCCGGAAGGCGCCAAGCTGTCCAAGCGCACCGGCGCGGCGGACGTCATGCAGTACCGCGAGATGGGCTATCTCCCGCACGCGCTGCTCAACTACCTCGTGCGCCTGGGCTGGTCGCATGGCGACCAGGAGATCTTCTCCATCGCGCAGATGACGCAGCTGTTCGACCTGAAGGACGTCAACGCCAAGGCTTCGCGCCTGGATCCGGCCAAGCTCGGCTGGCTCAACCAGCAGTACCTCAAGAGCGACGAGCCGGTCGAAGTGGGCAAGCACCTGGAATGGCACCTGCTCGCGCAGGGCTTCGATCTGGCGAAGGGGCCGAAGGCGGCCGATATCGTGATTGCGCTGCGCGATCGCGTGCAGACGCTGAAGGAAATGGCAGAACGCGCCGCCGTATGGTTCGGCCCGCTCACGCAGTACGACGACGCGGCAGTCGCCAAGCACCTCACCGCCGCCGCGCGCGCGCCGCTGGCCGACGCGCGAGAGCGCCTGGCCGCGTTGCCGGAATGGAGCGCGGAGTCGGTGTCGGCCGCGCTGCACGCCACCGCCGAGGCCCTGGGCATCGGCATGGGCAAGGTCGCCCAGCCGATGCGCGTGGCGATCACCGGCACGCAGGTCTCGCCCGATATCTCCCACACCGTGTACCTGGCAGGGCAGGCCGAAGCGCTGGTGCGCATCGACGCGGCCCTTGCAAAAGTGCCGGTCGGGGCCTAAATCGGGACTGTCCGCAAACGGAATCGCCATGAGCCACGGTCACGCCTGCACCGATCCCTCGCATCACGTCCACGACGGCGACGCCTTCGTGCACGAGGTCGAGCGCGCGTGTGAGGCGCGTGGCTTGCGGCTCACGCCGATCCGCGCGCACGCCCTGCGTCTGATCGCCGACGCCGGCCGTCCGGTGAAGGCTTACGAACTGCTCGATCAGATGAAGACCACGCACGATGCCGCCGCCCCACCGACGGTGTATCGCGCGCTGGACTTCCTGCTCGAGAACGGCTTCATCCACAAGCTCGCATCGATCAACGCATTCGTCGGCTGCCACCACCCGGGCTCGGCGCAGCATGCGGTGCCGTTCCTGATCTGCGACCGCTGCCAGTCGGCGACGGAGCTGGAAGACGAACGCATCGTCGAGACGCTCGACCGCCGCGCGCGCGAACTCGGCTTCACCCCGCAGGCGCAGACGCTGGAAGTGCACGGCGTCTGCGCCAGCTGCGCGGCGGCACCTTCCGCCGCCTAGAGGTAATCCACCTTCACCAGCCGCAGACGGTCGGTGGAGATGCCGGCTTCGTTCGAGCGTTCGGCGAAGTAGTCCAGGATCTCCCCACGCGGCGCTGCGATGTCGTTCAACGCCTGCGTCGAGGTGACGCGCGGCGTCTGGTAACCCGCGGGCGCGACGCCCTGTTCGTTGTGGTTCGCGGTGACTCCGTCGACGATCACCCCCTGGATCGTGATCGTCCCGGATTGTGCCCAGCTCTGCGTGCCGGCCAGAAGAAGTGCGGTCGCCAACAGCCAGCGGCCGTCACGCAAGCGGAACGACGGCCGCTGCACATCCGATGAAGCGAAGGGCCAGAGAATGGCGCTGTTCATGTTGACGCTCCACTGAGACACGGCACGTCGCCGCGGAGCCATACTGCGAAAAAGTCTTAGCGTCATGCATGTGAATCGCACGAGAAAAAATCGCATTTCACAATAGAAGTGCATGTGATAGGCAGCGATCTCGCTGCTCGGCGCATCCCTTCGTTGCGTCCGCGTGTCGTTGTCAGACGACACGCCGCCGAGCCGCGGTCGCGGCGTTGCCCGTGTTCGGCGTGCCTGTCGGTTCGATCAGCATCAAGTGCGCTTCTTCCACCGCCACCGGCCGGTGCTCGATGCCGCGCGGTACGACGAACAGTTCGCCCGGGCCGAGTTCCACGACGCGATCGCGCAGCTCGATGCGGATGCGCCCGCTCAGCACGAGGAACAGATCGTCGGTGTCGTCGTGATGGTGCCAGATGAACTCGCCCTTCACCTTGACGACCATGATGTCGTGGCCGTTGAACGTCGCAACCGTTCGCGGTTGCCAATGCTCGTCGAACGTCGCCAGTTTGCGCGCGAGATTGATTGCTCCGTCGGATTGCGTGCTCATGTCGGCTCCGTCTGCGTCTGCGGGCGAACCAGTGCGGGAACGGCTTCGCGGATCGGCAGGTTCGCCGCGGCCGCGAGCAGGGCCAGCACCATGTCGGCGTACCACATCCAGCTGTAGTCGCCGAAGCGCTCCAGGACCAACCCGCCTACCCATGCTCCGAAGAATCCGCCGAGCTGATGTGACAGCAGCGTCAGTCCGAACAGCGTGCCCAGGTAACGCGGCCCGAACAACTTGCCCACCAGGCCCGCAGTCGGGGGCACGGTCGCCAGCCAGGTCAGGCCCAGGCCCGCGGAGAAAATGAAGAAGGTGAGGGGCGTCGGCGGCGAGACCAGGTAGATCGCGATCATCACCGCGCGGCTGGCATACATCGCCGCGAGCAGGTACTTCATGCGCCAGCGCTGGCCGAGCCAGCCCGCGGTGAGGCTGCCGGCGACGTTGAACAGGCCGATCAACGCCAGCGACACCGCCGACACACTGGCCGGCAGCCCGCACAGTGCGATCTCGCTCGGCAGATGCGTGACCAGGAACGCGATGTGCACGCCGCAGGTGAAGAAGCCCAGGTGCAGCATCCAGTAACTGCGATCGCGCACCGCGGTGCGCAGCTGTTCGCGCAGGCCGATATCGGGCGCGGAAGGCGTGACGGCCTGCGGCGCGTCGTCCGCGCGGCGTCGCAGCGGCCAGGCAAGCGGCAGCGTCATCAGCGCCGATGCCGCCAGCGTCCACATCGCCGCCGCCCAGCCGGCGGCGCTGATCACGGCCTGCACCAGCGGCGCGAACACGAACTGTCCGAACGAACCGCCGGCATTGATCACGCCGGCCGCCATCGAGCGCTTTTCCGCTGGCATTTGCCGCGCGGTCGCACCGATCAGGATGGAGAAACTGCCCGCGCCCGCGCCGGCCGCGCTGAGCACGCCCAACGTGAGCAGCAGTCCCCATTCGGAAGGCAGCGTGGGTGCGAGCACCATGCCCGCGGCCAGCAGGATGCCGCCCGCCACGAGCACACGGCCGGGCCCGCGCTGGTCGGCGATCGCACCGAACACCGGCTGCACGGCGCCCCAGACGAACTGGCCGATCGCAAGCGCGAAGCTGATCTGTGCGATGCCCAGTCCGGTGCTGCGGCCGATCGGCGCGACGAACAGGCCCATCGATTGGCGCACGCCCATGGTGATCATCAGCATCGCCGTGGCGGCGAGCACCAGCGGCCAGTAGCGCGCGGTGGGGTGGGGCGCGGTGGTCATTCGGCGTCCAGTCGCGCCATCGCGCGGTCGAGATGGGTGTGCAATGCGTTCACGCCCGTAGTGCCCAGGCGTGCGTCGATGTCGTCCTGCGCCTTGCGCCACAGCGGCTGCGCGCGCTCGAGCACGCGCTTGCCGGCGGGCTTCACCTGCACCAGGCGCTGGCGTGCGTCGGTGTCGCTGCTGGCCAGTTCGATCCAGCCGGCGGTGACGAGCGGCTTGAGGTCGCGACTGAGCGTGGTGCGGTCCATGCCGATCTCACGTGCCAGCGCGCTCACGGTCTGCGGCGTGCGCGAGGCGCGGCGCAGGATCGAATACTGGTTGAGGTTGAGGCCGGCAAGGGCGAGCTCGCGGTCGTAGCGCTGCGTTACCTGTCGCGCCAGTTTGCGCAGGCGGAAGCAGGTACACAGGCTGTGGGGGGCGGCTGGGGTTTCCATAAGCGTGTATATACACCCATTTCCGGAAAAGAAAAGCGCCGGCGATGGGCCGGCGCTGTTCAGGTGGGGAAGGGCGCTCGCAGCAGGGGCGTCAGAAGAACGCCCGCACGCCGAATGCCACGCCACGCCCCGGCAGCGGCGCCACGTCCTTGAGGAAGGAGGTGTGCACGCGCGCCTCCTCGTCGAGCAGGTTGCTGCCGTCGAGGAACACTTCCCACGCGTTGCCCTTCGGCGTGTCCTTGTGCCAGGCGACGTGCGCGTCGACGAGCGTGTACCCGGGCGTTTCCGTTTCGTTCGCGGCGACTTGATCCTGGCGTGCGTAACGGATCGCGCCAAGCGATGCGCGCCAAGCACCCAGCTCCCAGCGCACCTCGCCGCCCAGGCGCTGCGGCGCGATCCGCGGCAGGTTGCCGCCGCGCGGAAGATCGACGGTGTAGTCGTGGGCATGATCGCCATGCGGCACCGCGAAGCTCACTTCGCGCGTCCCGCTGCCGGTCAGTTCGCCGCGCACCACGTCGCCGAACACGCGCAGGTTCCAGCTGCCGCTGTCGTTGTCGGCGAAGTTCCAGTTGACCTCGGCTTCGGCACCGTTGAAGCGCGCGTCGTCCTGCGTCCACAGGCGCACGGGGTTGCCGTCCTCCGTCACGCCGGTGTCGGCCAGGTAGATGAAATCGTCGTACTTCACGTGGTAGACCGACGCGCTCGCCTTGAACGGACCGCCGTGCCAATGCAGGCCGATCTCCGCGCGGTTCGCGGTTTCCTCGTCCATCAGCGGCGAACCCAGTTCGATGCTCGAAGTGGCGACGTGGAGGCCGTTGGAATACAGCTCTTCCGCCGTTGGCGCGCGCTGCGCGCGGTCCAGGCCGAACGAAAGGTGGAACGCTTCGTTGATGTCCCACTTGAACGCCGCCGACAGGCTCGTCGTATGGAAATCGCGATCCGGCCCGATCGCCTCGGCTTCGTTCACGTCGATCTTGTTCTGGTCCACGCGCGCGCCCAGCTCGGTCTTGATCGCGCCGAAGGTGCGCTCGCCCAGCCAGAACAGGCCCGCATCGCGTCCCTTGGACGGAGGAACGAACGCCTCTTCGCCGATGGCCTCGAAATCGCGCTGGGCCCACTGCAGGCCGACGGCGCCGTTCCAGCCCCAGAGCGGCTGGTGCACCAGTTCCAGGCGACCCTCAGTGCTGGTGTTGTCGAAGACGGTGCCGGTTTCGCCGCCCTCGTATTCGGTGTGCGTGTACTCGGTATGGGCGACCTTGGCGCGCAGCGACTTGAACACGCCCAGGTCGTCCAGGCCGCCGCGCACTTCATAACGGTGTTGCGTCATGCCGATGGTGACCGGGCCTTCTTCCTCGTGCGCGGGTTCCTCGCCTTCGTGGGCGTGGTCGTCCCCGTGTTCGTGGGCGCCGGCGGGCACGCCGTAGCGCGTGTCGAACAGGCTTGCGCCCACGCCCAGGAAACCGCGCTCGCCGATCCAGCTCACGCCCAGCGCGCCGCTGTCGGTGCGCACGAAGCTGTTGGGCAGCGTGCCCTTCGTGGCCGGGTCCGGCGTTTCGCCTTCGCGCGCCATCAGCTCGCGGCTTTCCGGGTAGTTGGGGATGTCGTAATCGCCGGTCTCGCGATGCAGGCCGTCGATGTGGAAGACGAAATTGCCCGAAGCCGACGTGCCATCCATGCGGAACATGCCGGTCTTTTCGTCGTTGACGGTGTTGCCGCGCAGTTCGGCACGGCCTTGCAGGGGCTGGTCGGTCACTGCCTCGGGAATGCGGCCGTCGACCACGTTCACGGCGCCGCCGATCGCGCCGCTGCCGTAGAGCAGGGTGGCCGGGCCTTTGAGCACTTCGATCTGGTCGGCCAGGAACGGCTCCAGCGTGACCGCGTGATCGACACTGACGGTGGAGACGTCGCCCGAGCCCAGGCCGTCGCTCAGCACCTGCACGCGGGCGCCGTCGAAGCCGCGCACGATCGGCCGCCCGACGCCGGGACCGAAGTACGAGGACTGCACGCCGGGCAGTTTGCCGACGGTCTCGCCCAGGGAGTTCGCCTTGACTTCGTCGAGCCGTTCTCCGGCCAGGACCTCGACCGGCCGGACCAGATCCTCGGCCGTGCCGACCAGCGGCGTCGCCTTGACCTCCACGCCGGCCAGGTCGGTGGGCTGATGGGCGTGGTCCTGGTCATCGGCCTGCGCGGCCAGGGGCAGCGCGGCGGCGAGGGCGAGCACCAGGGGAAGTCGGCGGGTCAGCGAGCGCTTTGGCATCGGTCGAGGTAGAGTGGGGTGGCGGAAGTTGCGTAATGTTATATTATAACGAAACGGATTCCGCACCCTCCCGAAAGTCACGCCTCCATGCCGCCTCTTCGCCCCCGCAGCCTGCTCGACCGCATCGGTGCCTTCGGCTCCTTGCTGTGCGCGATCCATTGCGCGCTGCTGCCGCTGGTGATCGCCGTGCTGCCGTCGCTGGGCGTCGCGGCATGGCTGGGCACGGGGTTCGAGGAAGCCTTCGTTCTGTTCGCCACTGGGCTGGGGCTGTTCAGCATGTTCTGGGGCTACCGCCGACATCGCGCCGTGCAAGCGCTGTCGCTGATGGTGCCGGGGCTGGCGATCCTGTGGTTCGGCGTGCTGTACCAGCCACTGCACCAGAGCGTGATTCCGCATGCGATCGCAATGACCTTCGGCGGCACGCTCGTGGGCCTGGCCCATCTGGCGAACCTGCGCCTGAACCACGGCCACGTGCACGACGCCACCTGCGCGCACTGATTCGCCGTTCCAGGCGAGGCCCAGTGGGAGAGGTGTGTGCGGCGGAACGGGCAGAGGCTCCCGCGTGGTAGACTGCGCGGCCTCGCGCGAAGCGACCGCAGTAATCTCGTAACCCCCGCACCCCGTGCGGATTTGGACAGTTCAGGAGCAGAACATGGGCAAGGGCGACCGCAAGACCGCCAAGGGCAAGCGCTACAACTCCAGCTACGGCAATGCCCGCAAGGCCACGACCAAGGCCGCCGGCACCGCCGCCGCCCCGGTCGCGAAGAAGGCGACCAAGACCGTGGCCAAGGCCCCGGCCGCCAAGAAGGTCGCGGTGAAGAAGGCTGCCACCAAGGAGTAAGCGCTCCGGCGGGACCTCCCGCCTGTGCCGCAAAAAAGCCCCGCCTTGGCGGGGCTTTTGTTTTTCCGGCGCCGGGAGGCGGCCCGTCAGCGCTTGGCCGCCTTCTCCACCTGCGCCCACACGCGCAGCAGGTTGCCGCCGAGGATCTTGCGGATGTCCGCGTCGGAATGACCGCGCTTCTGCAGGCCTTCGACCAGGTTCGGATAGTCGGCCACCGAACGCAGCTCCACCGGCAGGTGGCCGCTGACGCCGTCGAAGTCCGAACCAATGCCGACGTGGTCCACGCCGATCAGCTTCACCGCGTAGTCGATCTGGTCCAGCACCGCATCGATGTGCGTTTCCGGCGACGGATGCGCGAGCTCCCATTCCTTGTCGAACGCGTCCTTCGACTTCACCGGCTTGCCCGCGGCGGCGAGCTTCGCGTTCTCCTGGTCGAACGCCGCCTCCGCGATGAAGTACGCCTGCGTGTCCGATGCCGCCTGCGGATTGACGAAGCCGGTGCCGAACACCAACTGCACCACGCCGCCTTCCTTCGCCACCGCGATCGCGAGCTCATCGCTGATGTTGCGCTCGAAGCCCGGCGTGAAGTGGCGCATGCCCGAATGGCTGGCGATCACCGGCACGTCGGTGACGCGCAGCACGTCGCGCACGGCGTCGTCGGAGATGTGCGAGACGTCCACCATGATGCCGAGCCGGTTCATCTCGGCCACGACCTGCTCGCCGAATGGGCTCAGTCCGCCCCACTTCTTGTCGCGCGCGTAGGACGAATCGGCGATGCGGTTGTTCGCGCTGTGGGCGAGGGTGATGTAACGCACGCCGCGCGCCTGCAGCGCTGCCAGCTTGGAAAGGTCGTCGCCGATCGGCGCGCCGTTCTCCATGCCCGGCGTCAGCAGCACGCGGCCGCCCTTGCGCAGTTTCTCCAGATCGGCGGGCGAACGCAGGATCGCGAACTTGTCCGGATGACGTCCCACCATCGCCTCGACCGCGTCGATCTGCGTGTTCGCCTTCTGCCACGCGGTGCCGGCGGCGTCTTCGTCGGGCGAGGTGTAGATCGACATGAACGCCACGTCGAGCCCGCCCTGGCGTGCGCGCGGGTAGTCGAACTCCTTGCCCGGCGTCGCCACGCCCAGGTCGTCCCAATGCGAGAGCAGCATGCTCGGCGCATCGATGTGCGTGTCGACGATGATCGCGTCGTGCGCGAGCCGCTGCGCGGCGTCGCTTGCGGCGGAGGCGGGAATGGCGGCCAGCGACAGCGACAGGCCCAGAGCGGCGAAGCGAAAACGCATGTTGTTTCCCCGTGGAAAGTGAAGCTTCAAGTGACGCGATGCCCGCCGGCATGGACGGCCTGCGCGAGGCGGCCGCCGAGCCAGTAGCACAGTTCGGCCGGGTGGCCGATGTTCCAGAGCACGAAGTCGGCGCGCGCGCCCACGCGCAGCACGCCGCGATCGTGCAGGCCCAGGGCGCGCGCGGCGTTGACCGTGGCGCCGCGCAGGGCTTCTTCGGGCGTGAGACGGAAGTGCGTGCACGCCAGCTGCATCGCGTGGCGCAGCGACTGCAGCGGCGAAGTGCCCGGATTGCAGTCGGTGGCCACCGCCATCGGCACGCCGTGCGCACGGAAGGTGTCCAGTGGCGGCAGCTTCGTTTCGCGCAGCACGTGGTACGCACCGGGAAGCAGCACCGCGACGGTGCCGCGCTGCGCCATCGCGCGCACGCTCTCGTCGCTGGTGTGTTCGACATGGTCCGCCGACAGCCCATCGAACGCTGCCGCCAGCGCGCCGCCGCCCAGGTCGCTGAGCTGGTCGGCATGCAGCTTCACCGGCAGACCCAGCGCACGCGCGGCGTCGAACATGCGGCGCGTCTGTTCCGGCGTGAAGCCGATGCCCTCGCAGAACGCGTCCACCGCATCGACCAGCCCTTCGGCATGCAGGCGCGGCAGCCATTCGATCGCCGCATCGATGTAGTCGTCGGCGCGACCGGCGAACTCCGGCGGCAATGCGTGCGCGGCCAGATACGTGGTGCGCACGCCGATCCCGAGCTGCTCCAGGCGCCGCGCCACGCGCAGCATCTTGCGTTCGTTCTCGAAGTCCAGGCCGTAGCCGGACTTGATCTCCAGCGTGGTCGTGCCGTCGGCGATGAGCGCATGCGCGCGCGGCAGCGACTGGCGCAGCAGTTCGCCTTCGTCGGCCGCTCGCGTGGCGCGCACGGTCGAGAGGATGCCGCCACCGGAGCGGGCGATGTCCTCGTAGCTGGCGCCGAGCAGGCGCAGTTCGAACTCACGTGCGCGATCGCCGGCGAAGACCAGATGCGTATGGCAGTCCACCAGCCCGGGCGTGATCCAGCCCTTGCTCTCGATCACCTCGCGCGCCAGCCGCTGCGGCGTGTCGGGCAGGGCGGAGCGCGGTCCGACGAAGGTCAGCGTGTCGTCTTTCCAGGCGATCGCGCCATCCAGGACGTCCGCATACCCCTGCGGCGCATCGAGCGTGGCGAGCGAAGCACCGAGGATCAGCCCGTCCCAGGCTGTATGCGCGTTGGAGGTCATGACGGGATTCTAGCCGGGCCACGGGCCGGCCGGATCGCCGCCGGGCATCGGCGGAAGGATCGTCACGAGCGCGCCCTCGGGCGACAATGCCGGCATGAAGACCCTCGACGCCGCGATGCTCTGGACCCCCGACGGCTGGCGCCCCGACGCCGGCTTCGACATCGACGACCATGGCCGCATCCGCGCCATCGAGTCGGCCGAGCCCACCGCCAGCGCCAGCTGGATCGTGCCGGGGGTGGCGAACCTGCACTCGCATGCGTTCCAGCGCGCCATGGCCGGTCTGGCCGAACGCCAGACGAACCCGGAAGACTCCTTCTGGACCTGGCGCGAGACCATGTACCGCTTCGCCGCGCGGTTCACGCCGGAGCTGCTGCAGGCGGTGGCCGCGCAGCTCTACGTGGAGATGCTGGAAGCCGGCTACACGACGGTGTGCGAGTTCCACTACTTGCACCACGCGCCCGACGGCCGCCCCTACGACGACCCGGCCGCGATGTCGCGCGCGCTGATCGCCGCCGCCCGCGATGCGGGCATCCGGCTGACGCTGCTGCCCGTGCTCTACATGACCGGCGGCTTCGACGGCCGCGTGCTGGGCGAACGCCAGCGCCGCTTCGGCCATGACGTCGACGCCTACCTGCGCCTGATCGAAACCCTGTGCGAGGATGTCGGCCCGTCGCTGCATGTCGGCTGCGCGCTGCACAGCCTGCGCGCGGTGCCGCCGCAGGCGATGCGCACGGTGCTCGACGCCCTGCCGCCCGCGATGCCGGTGCACATCCACATCGCCGAGCAGATCGGCGAAGTGCAGGACTGCTTGGCCCTGCGCAACGCCCGTCCGGTGGAGTGGCTGCTCGACAACGCCGCGGTCGATGCGCGTTGGACGCTGGTTCACGCCACGCACCTCACGGCTGCGGAAACGCAGGGCATCGCGCGCAGCGGCGCGACCGTGGCGATCTGCCCGACCACCGAGGCCAACCTTGGCGACGGCCTGTTCCCGCTGCGCGATTACCTGGATGCAGGCGGCCGCTGGGGCGTGGGTTCGGACTCGCACATCTCCGTCTCCCCGGTGGAGGAACTGCGCTGGCTGGAATACGGCCAGCGCCTGTCCACGCGCCATCGCAACATCGCAGTGCGCGCGGACTCGCCGAGCGTGGGCGAAACGCTGCTGCGCGATGTCGCACGCAGCGCTAGGAATTCGACGGGCCATGCGATCGGCACGTTCGCGACGGGCGAGTATGCCGATGCGGTGGTGCTCGACACCGATGCACCGGCGTTGTACGGATTGAAGGCCGAAGATGCGGTCGACCGCTGGATCTTCAGCGGCAATCGTCCGCTCGTGCGCGAGGCGTACGTGGGCGGCAGGCGCGTGGTGGAGGGCGGTGCGCACCTGCAACGCCACGCGATCGCGCAACGCTATCGCGAGGCGATGGCGCGCTTGATGGCGGAGTGATCGCAGAGCGCTTTTCCTTCTCCCGCAAGGGGAGAAGGGAACTTCTCAGCCAAACAGGTCCACCGCCACCGGCAACGCCCCTTCCATCCGCAGCAGATACTCCTTCGTCGGCAGTCCGCCGCCGAACCCGGTCAGGCTGCCATCGCTGCCGATCACGCGATGGCAGGGCAGCACGATCGGCAGGGGATTGCGGCCGTTCGCCGCGCCCACGGCGCGCATTGCCGACGGACGACCCACGCGCTGCGCCAGTTGCGCGTAGCTGATCGTTCCGCCGTAGGGAATCGAGTCCAGCGTGTGCCACACCGAAAGCTGGAACGGCGTGCCGCGCGCCGCGAGCGGAAGATCGAACGCTTGTCGCGCACCGTCGAAATACTCGCCCAGCTGACGCGCCGCCAGGCGGATCACGTCGCACTCGCGTGCCTTCCATTGCGCGCAGTGCGCCATGGGATGACGCGGGTTCTGGAACTCGATCAGATGCAGCCCTTCGTCGCTCGCCGCGAGCAGCAACGGGCCGACCGGGCTGGGCACGTGCGCGTAGCGGATCGTCATGCGGTCGCCTCTACGCGGGTATCGCTGCGCGCCGTGCGTGTTTTGCGCGCGGGCTTCTCCGCGCGCGCGACCGGTGTCGGCACGCAGTCGCGCCACAGGTGGATCACCGCGTAGCCGCGCCACGGGCTCCATGCTTGCGCACGCGCGCCCAGTGCCTTCGCGGTCATGCGCGTGCCGTCGGCCGGCAGCGCCTTCTGCAGGACGAGATCCTCCACAGGAAACGCATCCGGATGGCCCAGCGCCCGCAGCGCGATGTACTGCGCCGTCCACGGGCCGATGCCCGGCAACGCGACCCAGCGTGCGGTGAAATCCTCCAGCGTGCGTTCGGCGCGAAAATCCACGCGACCTTCGATCAGCGCACTGGCAACGCCGCGCACGGTCTGCGCGCGCGAACGGATCAGGCCGATCGTTTCCAGGTCCGCATCGACCAGCGCTTCGGGCGTGGGGAAAAGATGCGCCAGACCCGGCGCGAACGGCTGCGGCAACGCGCGCCCGTACTTCTGCGCCAGGCGCGAAGCCAGCGTGCGCGCCGCGGCCACGCTCACCTGTTGGCCGATGATGGCGCGCACCGCGATCTCGAAGCCGTCCCAGCCGCTCGGCAAACGCAGCCCGGGACGTTGCGCGAGGAGCGGCGCCAGGCGCGCATCCGACGACAACGCGCCGGCGATGGCTTGCGGGTCCGCGTCCAGATCGAACATGCGCCGCAGGCGTTGCACGATCTCCAGCAGTCGTGCCGTGGCCACGCCGTGCAGTTCCAGTTTCAGCGCGTGCTCGCCGTTCGGCCACGCGCTCATGCGCAGCCGGCCGGGCTGTTCGATGGGGCCGATCACGCGCGCGTATGCGTGTTCGTCCACGACCTCCACGCCCGGCAGCGCACGCCCGCGCAGGAAATCCAGCATGGCCGCGAAGTCGTAGGGCGGGCGATAGCCCAGTCGCAGCGTGAGGACGTCACGCGCATTGTGCGCAGCGGTTTCGCGCCGGCCCTTGCGAAGATCGCGCGGCGCCAGGCGGTACGCGGTACGGAACGCGTCGTTGAAGCGGCGCAGACTGCCGAAGCCGGCGGCCAGCGCGACCTGCGTGATCGGCAGTGTGGTTTCGGTCAGCAGTTGCTTGGCGAACAGCAGCCGGCGCGTTCCGTGCACGCCGATCGGCGCGACGCCGACGCGTTCGACGAACAGGCGACGCAGCTGGCGCTCGCCCACACCCACGCGCTGCGCCAGGGCGGCGAGTGGCTGTTCGGCGAGCGCGCCGTCGTCGATCAGCTTCAACGCACGCGCCAGCGCGGCGTCGCCGCGGCGCCAGCTGCCGTCGTCGGGCGAGAGTTCCGGCCGGCAGCGCAGGCAGGGACGGTAGCCCGCCGCCTCGGCCGCCGCGGCGTGTCGGAAATAGACGACGCGCCGCGCCGTCGGTGCCGGGCACACCGGGCGGCAATAAATGCGCGTGCTCAGCACGGCGGTGAAGAACAGACCGTCGAAGCGCGGATCACGCGTGCGGCGGGCCTGTTCGCACACCTGCCAGGCGGGCAGAGTGTCGGCGTGGACGTGGGGGGCGGGGCTGGGCATGGGGTCAGGCTAACACCGCGCACAGAGGCGGACTCGCCGGATTCGGACATGAATGTGCAAGGCCGTCGTGACGCCCGGGGGCCTGCCTTAAGGCGCCGCCTCGCGCAGTGCAGGCAACAGCGGCGCCACGTCACCGTCGTTCGCCGCAGGCATCACGCCGAGCACTCGCGCGAGCAGTGGATACACATCCACATTGTCGAACGGCGCGATGCGCGCACCGGGCACGAACGAAGGGCCGCGCGCGATGAACAACGCCCGCATCGACGGCAGTGCGGGATCGAAGCCGTGCGAGCCGCGCGCCGCTTCGGGCGGACGCTTGGCGAGCTTCTCCGGATACAGCGCGTCCCAGCCTTCATGCATCTGGCAGACGATCGGCGGCACGCGCGGATTGGTTCCGTAGTGCCAGCGCGCCGGCAAGTCCTCGCGCTTCCAGCAGTCGTACTGTGCGTGGGCGCCGAGCAGGCGCTGTTCCGCCTCGCGCTCGCGACCGGGACGCGGCGCAACACCGATCGATTGACCGTCCGACACCACGGTCGCGATCGCCGGATCGATCATGTCCACCACGCCGATCGCGCGGCCGGGGCCGACCTTCGCCATGCCATGGTCGGATACCACGATCAGGTCGGTGCGATCGAGCATGCCGCGCGCAGCCAGTCCGTCGTACAGCCGGCCGATCACCGCGTCGAGGTCGCGCAGCGTCGCGCGCACCTGCGGCGAGTCCGGGCCGTAGTCGTGGCCGGCCTTGTCGAGCTGTTCGAAGTACAGCGACACCAGGCGTGGTCGTTGCGCCTGCGGTGCGCCGAGCCAGGCGAGCACGTCGTCCACGCGGCGGGCGGGCGGCACGCGCTCGTCGTAGGCGACCCATTGGCTCGGCCGCACGCCGCCGATGGCCGCGCTGCTGCCCGGCCAGGCCCAGCTGGCGCTGCGCACGCCCTGTTTCTCGGCGGTCACCCAGATCGGTTCGCCGCCCCACCAGCGGCTGTCGTCCACGGCATTGCGGTCGGCCACGGCGAAGCCGCCGATGCCGGCATCGCTCATGCGGTTGTGGATGACGCCGTGATGGTCCGGACGCAGCCCGGTGACCAGCGTGTAGTGATTGGGGAAGGTGAGCGAGGGGTAGGACGGGTTCATCCAGTCCGCGTGTGCGCCTTCGCGTGCGATGCGCGCCAGGTTCGGCGTTGCCTGCGGCGAGAGGTAATCCGCGCGGAAGGCATCGATGGAAACGAGGATGACCGCCTGCGCGCGCGGCGGTGGAGCGAAGGCGCGCGGGGCAGGGGTGCTGCAGGCGGAGAGGACGAGGCAGGCGGCAACGGCCGCGATTCGGAGCAAGCGCATCGGTCGATCATAACGAGCGTGTGTTGCGGCATGACTTTAGTCGCTGGCGATTGCGCACGGCCGTGCCAATAGTGGCCGCAACCCGACGGGACGTCCCCGCCGGCACGGGAGCCCGTCATGAAGACCGTCACGACCGTTGTCGCCGCCGCCCTGTTGTCGAGCCTGTCCGCCGCGTCCGTGGCACAGACGCCGCCGAAACCCGAGCCGACGCGCATGACCCGCGCCGAATGCGAGGTGTGGACGCGCGAACTCAGCTTCGCCCAGTCCGTCGCGGACCACGACGGCGCCGCCTTCGCATCGCATCTGGAACCCGACGCCGCCTTCGGCGCGAGTCAGGCGCAGCCGACGCGCGGCCGCGATGCCATCGCCAAGCGCTGGACCGGGATCGTGGAAGGCAAGCGATTCAAGCTGTCGTGGTATCCCACCCGCACCACGATTGGCGGCGTCGGCGACATCGCCTGGTCCAGCGGGCCGTCGCTGTTCGAGGACCTGGACCCGAAGACCACGCAGCGCTACCGCATCGGCGCGTTCCATTCGGTCTGGCACCGGGGCGCGGACGGTGTCTGGCGCGTGCTGTTCGACGACGGCGTGGATCCGCGCCCGGCCACGCAGGCCGAAGCGCTGGCCTTCCGCGAAGGCCGCCAGGCCACGTGTCCACAAGCCTGACGACTCCCTAAATCACGCCGCCGCCCTCACTTTCGGCAAAGACGGGGCGTTGTATGGTGGACCTGCGGCGCTGACGCCGCCTTCCTCCTGGTGATGCCATGGACCGCATGTCCCACCACCGCGCTGCTCTCCTTGCCGCCGGGCTGTTCGTGCTCGGGCTGGGCAGTGCTTCCGCGCAGGCCGTGTCGGCCGATGCGCAGGCGCAGGCCAATGCTCCGCAGGCTGCCGTGGACGCACAGGCCGCCTCCGATGCGCAGGTCTCCCCCGACGGTCGCAACGACACGAAGCGGCCCACCGCCGGCTGCCTGAAGGAAACCGGCAGCAACATCCGAACGCGCGATCCGAAGACCGGCAAGCCGGTGTGCATCGGCCCGGGCCGTTCCTATACGCGCGAGCAGATCGACCGTACCGGCCAGACCGATCTCGCCGACGCCCTGCGCCGCCTGGATCCATCGATCCACTGATCGCATGAAGACGATGCGTCGTCTGCCGATCGTCATCGCGCTGGCCTTCGGGCTGGCGCCGGTCGCGTTCGCGCAGCAGGCCAACACGCTGCAGCCGCCGCGCGTGGCGCCGATCTCGCCCGCCACGCCGCCGTCCTTGCCGGTGGGCGTGGACACTTCGCGCGACAACGCATCGCTCAACCGGCTGAACCGGCAGCTCGATGTTTCCAGCCGGCGCGTGCAGGCCGACACCTTGCGCAATCAGGTCGACCGCCAGGATCGGCTGATGGATGCCGATCGCGCGCGCACCGACGCGCGCCGTGCCGCGGTGTCACCGGAAGAATCCGCACGACTGCGCCAGGAATTCGAAGCGCGCGTGGCAAACCACGAGGCCTGGCGTGCCGGCAAGGAGCAGCAGGTGCAGCGGCTGGAAGTGGAGGGCATTCCGCCACCGCCGCCGCCCAACGAAGTGAAGGCGCCGGCGATCCAGCCGGGGCGCTAACCGCTACGCCAGCAATCCCCGCAGCAGCCGCTGCAGCGACGCTTCGTAATAGCGCCGGAATGCGGCATCGTCGAAGTTGAAACGTCCCGCGCGATACAGCGCGATCAGGCCGTGCGTGTGCGCCCACAACGTCATCGCCACGTCCCATACATCGTCCCCGCGCAGAACGCCGGCATGCATCGCGTCCTGCACTGCGTCGGCGACGACGTTGAGCGTCGGCGAGCGCCGCGCGTGGAAGTCGTCCGGAAACCGCCGCGCATCGTCGCGCGCCGTGGAGAACGCATGGTCGAACAGGTGCGGATGCGCCAGCGCGTAATCCAGATAGATGCGCTGCACCGCCAGCAGGCGCTCGAGCACGTCACCGCCGCGGCCGCGCGCGTCCCAGTGACGCGTGATCGCATCGAAGCTGTCGTCGCCGATGCGCTTGAGCAGCGCCTCGCGATTGGGGAAATGCCGGTAGATCGCCATCGGCGTCAGCCCCACCGCGGCGGCCACGCGGCGCATGCTTACGCCGGCCGCGCCTTCGCGTTCGAACAGCGTGCGCGCGGCGCGCAGGATGCGGTCGGCAGTGGCGGGGCGGCGGCTCATGTATACAGCGTATACAAAATGGCGCCGTACGGCGGAAAATCGCACGCAATCGCCGGCCAGTGTTGATACGGGCGCTGCCGCGCGGCGGGCACGGCGCGATAATTCTCGGCATGCACCCCCGCGCGTCGCGAACGCGACGCCCCTGCCGACGGAGCGTTCCATGTCGACCCGCAAAGACCCTTCCCGCGTCATCCGCGCACCGCGCGGTAGCGACAAGACCTGCAAGTCGTGGCTGACCGAAGCCGCGTACCGCATGATCCAGAACAACCTCGACGCCGAGGTCGCGGAGAATCCGACCGAACTGGTCGTCTACGGCGGCATCGGCCGCGCCGCGCGCGATTGGGAAAGCTTCGATGCGATCCTGAAGTCGCTGCGCGAACTGGAAGACAACGAAACGCTGCTGGTGCAGTCCGGCAAGCCCGTCGGCATCTTCCCCACGCATCCGGACGCACCGCGCGTGCTGCTCGCCAACTCGAACCTGGTGCCGCATTGGGCGACGTGGGAGCACTTCAACGCGCTCGATAAGAAGGGCCTGATGATGTACGGCCAGATGACGGCCGGATCGTGGATCTACATCGGTTCGCAGGGCATCGTGCAGGGCACCTACGAGACGTTCGTCGAGATGGGCCGCCAGCATTACGGCGGCGACCTCAAGGGCAAGTGGATCCTCACCGCCGGCCTGGGCGGCATGGGCGGCGCGCAGCCGCTGGCGGCTTCGCTGGCGGGCGCGTGCTCGCTCAACATCGAATGCCAGCAGAGCCGCATCGACATGCGCCTGCGCACGCGCTATGTCGACGAACAGGCGACCGATCTCGACGACGCGCTCGCGCGCATCGAGAAGTACACCGAAGCGGGCGAGGCGAAGTCGATCGCGCTGCTGGGCAACGCGGCGGAGATCCTGCCCGAGCTCGTGCGCCGCGGCGTGCGTCCGGATGCCGTCACCGACCAGACCTCCGCGCACGATCCGGTGCACGGTTACCTGCCGATCGGCTGGAGCGTGGAGCAGTGGCAGCGCATGCAGACCGAGGACCCGGGTCGCGTGCGCGACGCGGCGATGAAGTCGATGCGCGTGCACGTGGAAGCGATGCTCGCCTTCGAGGACATGGGCATCCCCGTGTTCGACTACGGCAACAACATCCGCCAGATGGCGAAGGACGAAGGCTGCGAGAACGCGTTCGACTTCCCGGGCTTCGTGCCGGCGTACGTGCGGCCGCTGTTCTGCCGCGGCGTCGGCCCGTTCCGCTGGGTCGCGCTGAGTGGCGATCCGGAGGACATCTACAAGACCGACGCGAAGGTGAAGGAACTCATCCCCGACGACGAGCACCTGCACCGCTGGCTCGACATGGCGCGCGAACGCATCAGTTTCCAGGGCCTGCCCGCACGCATCTGCTGGGTCGGCCTGGGCCTGCGCCACAAGCTCGGCCTCGCGTTCAACGAGATGGTGCGCAACGGTGAATTGAAGGCGCCGGTCGTCATCGGCCGCGATCACCTCGACAGCGGCAGCGTCGCCTCGCCCAACCGCGAGACCGAATCGATGAAGGACGGCAGCGACGCCGTGTCCGACTGGCCGCTGCTCAACGCGATGCTCAACGTCGCCGGTGGCGCGACGTGGGTCTCGCTGCACCACGGCGGCGGCGTGGGCATGGGTTACTCGCAGCACTCCGGCGTGGTCATCGTCTGCGATGGCTCGGAAGAAGCGGACAAGCGCCTGGCGCGCGTGCTGTGGAACGACCCGGGCACCGGCGTCATGCGCCACGCGGACGCCGGCTACGAGATCGCCCAGCAGTGCGCGAAGGAGCAGGGGCTCAAGCTGCCGATGGCGTGAAGTTTCACGCCCGCTGGCACGCCGCGAACGGCCCGGGCAACCGGGCCGTTTCGTTTCGGCGGTAACGAAATCCCGGGCGTAAGATCGGCGGGCCTTGTCGCACGGAGTCGCCCGATGCATCGCAGGCAGTTCCTCGGCGCGCTGGCGTCGTCGTTGGCCATGGCCTTGCCGGGCTGCGTCCGCAGCGGTCGTGATGTGCGGCCGGACGGCGGCACGGTGATGACCGTACTCGGTCCGGTCGATGCCGACGCACTCGGCATGACGCTGGTGCACGAACACCTCTACGCCGATCTGCGCCCGCATGCCGAGCAAGTGGCGCAACCGCTGACGCCCGACATCGACGAGGTCGTCGAGGTGGTCCTGCCTTACCTGCGCGAGATCCGGCGCCAAGGCTGCCGGACGCTCGTGGACTGCACCGCGACGACGCTCGGTCGCGATCCGGCGCTGATCCGCCGTCTTTCGCAGGAAAGCGGCCTGCACATGCTCACGGTGACCGGCGCCTACGTCGCCGCCGGCGGTCGCTTCATTCCACCTTACGTGCACAGTGACACGGACGAAGCGCTGGCCGCGCGCTGGATCGGCGAGTGGCGCGACGGCATCGGCGGCACCGATGTGCGGCCGGGCCTCATCAAGCTGGGCATCGAAGGCGATCCGCTGACCGGGATCGAACGCAAGGTCCTGCGCGCCGCGGCCCGGACGCAGTTGCAAACGGGACTGGTGATCGCCGCGCACACCGGGCCGTGGAGCGAGGTGGCGCCCGGGCGCAACGCGCGATGCGCTTTCGCGCAGCTCGATCTGCTGGAAGCCTCGGGCGTCGCCCCTTCCGCGTGGATCTGGGTCCATGCGCAGAATGAAGCCGAAGGCGCGCATCACGTCGAGGCCGCGCGACGCGGCGCGTGGGTGTCGTTCGATGGCTTTCGTCCCGGGCAGGAGGCCGACTATGCGGCGCTGATCGGGCGCATGCGCGAGGCCGGGCTGCTGGCGCGCGTGCTCGTCTCGCAGGACGCGGGCTGGTACAACGCCGGCCAGCCCCGTGGCGGTGAGTTCAAGCCGTTCGATCCGCTGTTCACGGCATTGATCCCGGCGCTGCGGCAGAGCGGCCTGGGCGAGGATGCGATCCGCACGCTGTTCGTCGACAACCCGGCGCGCGCCTTCGCGGTGCGCATGCAGGGCAAGCCCGCGTCCTGACGACAAGATTGTCCGCTTCCAGCGCGGTCCGTCGTTCTCCCAGCGACGGTGAATGGAGCGGCCACGATGGCGGTGATCTCGAATGCAGGCGCGACGCGCCGCCCCGGCCTGTGGGGCACGGGCAGCACGATCTGGATCTGGGCCCTGTTGGCCTTGGCGGTGGCGGGCTTCTGGCCCAGCTACGTGCGCCGCATTGGCGAGGCCGACGCGGTCACGCACCTGCACGCCGCGCTGATGATGTCGTGGTTCGCGATGCTGTTCGTGCAGCCGTGGCTGGTGCGCACGCGACGTCTCGCCCTGCACCGGCAGGTCGGCAAGTTCTCGTATGCGCTGGTGCCGGCGATCGTGCTGACCTGCCTGTGGCTCTCCCGCATCCGCATGGCCGCCGCGACGCCACAGAGCTTCGGCTTCCAGACGTTCATCCTGTACCTCGCCATCGGCGCCGCGACGATCCTCCTGCTGTCCTGGGCGCTGGCGATCTACCACCGCCGCGATACCGCGCTGCACGCGCGCTACATGGTCGGCACGACGCTGACGCTGCTAGATCCGGCGCTGGCACGATTGCTGGCCACCACGATGCCGGGCCTCGGGCCGGCGATCCCGCTGATCAGCTTCGGCCTGCTGTTCCTCATCCTCGGCGTGCTGATCTGGCGCGACCGTGGCCGCCATGGCCAGAGCGCGTTCATCGTGCTGACCGTGTTGTTCGCGATCCACTTCGCACTGATGCAGGTGCTGCCGCGCACGACGGCGTGGCAGGACTTCGCGCGCGGGTGGGGTGGGTTGGCGGTGGGCTGACTCGTCGTTCGATCACTCGGAGCCCGCACAACAGCGGGCCGCGCCGGGTGGTCGTGGCGCGCTGTCGAATTCGGTACGCTTCGTTCGTCATACGGGAAAGGCGCGGGATGCGCCTTTGCATTCCCTTCCAGACGAACAGGACGACCGAATGAGCCACGAACCCGAATCGACCCTCGACCCTGGCGCGAATGGCGCGGGATCACCCGCTGTGCGCGCCTCGCTATGGTCCGAGTTGCGCGAGGCCATCCGCGGCACCAACGCCGACTACACGAAGATCCCGCTGCGCCGCGCGGTGTTCCTGCTCGCGGTGCCGATGGTGCTGGAGCTGGTGCTGGAATCGACCTTCGCGGTGGTCGACATCTTCTTCGTCGCCAAGCTCGGGCCGTCGGCGGTGGCGACGGTGGGGCTGACGGAAACCTACCTGTTCCTGCTGTACTCCATCGCGATGGGGCTGGCGATGTCGGTCACCGCGATCGTGGCCCGGCGCATCGGCGAGAACAAGCGCGAGGAAGCGGCGATCACCGCGGTGCAGGCGATCCTCATTGCGCTATTGGTGTCGCTGCCGTTCGCGATCATCGGCATCGTCTGGGCGAAGGACCTGCTGCGGCTGATGGGCGCCGACGCGTGGAGCATCGAGCACGGTTACCGCTACACGCAGTGGATGCTCGGCGGCAACGCGGTGATCATGCTGCTGTTCGTGATCAATGCGATCTTCCGCGGCGCCGGGGACGCGGCCATCGCGATGCGCGTGCTGTGGCTGGCGAACGGCCTGAACATCGTGCTGTGCCCGCTGCTGATCTTCGGCCTGGGCCCGATTCCTGCGCTGGGCATCGAGGGCGCGGCGATCGCCACCAATATCGGTCGCGGCGCAGGCGTGGCATTGCAGCTGTACGTGCTGTTCCATGGCGGAAAGCACATCCGCGTGACGATGTCGCAGATCGCCGTGCACGCTGCGGTGCTGTGGAACATCGTGCGCACCTCGCTGGGCGGCATCGGCCAGATGCTGGTGTCGATGACGTCCTGGATCTTCCTGATGCGCATCCTGTCGAGCATCGGCAGCGACGCGGTCGCCGGTGCGACCATCGCCATCCGCATCATGATGTTCACGCTGATGCCGGCCTGGGGCATGTCCAACGCGGCCGCGACGCTCGTGGGGCAGAACCTCGGCGCCGATCACCCCGAGCGCGCCGAAGCGGCGGTGTGGCACATCGGCTGGTACAACATGGCCTTCACCTTCGCCATGTCGGTCGCGTTCTTCCTGTTCCATCACGAGCTGATCGCGATCTTCACCTCCGACCCGGAAGTGATCGAGGTGGGCGGCGAATGGCTGAGGATCCTGTCGTATTCGTACTTCGTGTACGGCTGGTGGATGGTGTCGGTGCAGGCGTTCAACGGCGCCGGCGATACGGTCACGCCGACCAAGATCAACGTCGTGTTCTTCTGGCTGATCCAGATTCCGCTGGCTTATCTGCTCGCCATCCATCTGGGCTGGCAGTATTCGGGCGTGTTCTGGGCGGTGTTCGTCTCCGAGACCGCGGTGGGTCTGTTCACGCTGTGGCTGTTCTCGCGCGGCAAATGGAAAACGGTGAAGGTGTAGGGCGACGATGACGGGACACATTCTGGACAATCCGATCTGGGAAGCGCTGCGCAGCCGGCATCGCGGCATCGCGCTCGCGCAGGGTGAGGTGATGCGGTATCCGGCGCACATCGCGCCGTTCCTGGGCGTGCCTCGCGAGGGCGTCGAAGCGCGCGAAGCGCTGGAGGCGCTGCTCGCGCCCGGCGAGACGGCGCTGCTGCTCGACCGCCTTCCGCGCGTGCCGGAAGGCTTCGAAGCGAAAAAGCTGGCGATGCTGGCGCAGATGGTCTGCACGCGTCCGATGGACGAAGTCGACGGGCCGCAGATCATCGAGCTGGGCGAGGCGCACCGCGAGGACGTGCTCGCGCTGACCGCGCTGGTCTACCCCCATTACTTCCGCCCGTACACGATGCAGTTGGGGCGCTATTTCGGCATCTACCAGGACGGGCAACTGGCCGCGATCATCGGCGAGCGCATGGGCATGGACGACTGGCAGGAAATCAGCGCAGTGTGCACGCACCCGGAGTTCCTGGGGCGCAGTTACGCGCGCCGGTTGCTGGCGATGCTCAGCAACGACAACCTCGCGCGCGGCCGCACGCCGTTCCTGCACGTGGCCAACGAGAACGCCCGCGCGAAGGAGCTCTACGCGCGCGGCGGCTACGAACAGCGCTGCGACATAGCGTTCTGGTCGCTGCGTCGCGGCGAGGCCTGAGGCTGTCACCTCGTTGAAATGAAACCGTAGCAAAGTGGCGCCGTCGATCCCCGAGGCGCCCCCGATGAAGCCGTCGTTCCTGTCCGTTGCCGTGTCGTTCGTTGTGGCGCTCGCGCTGTCGCCCGCCGCATGGGCGCAATCGCATTACGTGAACATCGAGGAGCGGCTCACGCCGGAGCAGCTGCGTTCGGTGGGGCTTACGCCGGAGCAACTGGGCCGGCTCAACGGGATGCTGCGCGAGGCGCAGGAGCGATCGACGCCGGTTGTGGCGGCCGCTGCACCGACGACGGCGGCAGAGCCAGCCAATGCGCCGATTGCCAGCGCACCGGCGGCGCGTCATGACGACGAGGCCGGTCGCGATCGCTCCGCACTGATCGGCTTCAACGACGAACCCATCAAGAGCCGCCTGAAGGGTTCGGTCAGTGGCTGGGAGCCCGGCACGGTATTCGAGCTGGAGAACGGGCAGCAGTGGAAGGTGCTCAAGGGCGCGCTGAAATTGCCGAAGACGCTCGACGCGCCGGAGATCCTCGTCGTCCCCGGCGTCGCGGGTCGCTGGTTCCTGCAGGTCGTGGATGGGATGCCGAAGGCGCGCGTCTATCGCATCGACTGACGCGCGCGGTCGGCGTCATTGCTTGCGGCCGGGTGAGGGCGGCAGCGAATCCAGATAAGCCCATACCGCGCGCAGCTCGACGTCCTGCATCTGGCTGTACGACTTCCACGGCATCATGCGATGCAGGTGGCGGCCGTCGGGGCGCTGGCCGGTTCGCATCAGTCGAAGGAAGTCGGCTTCGTTCCACGTCGCCAGTCCGTTCGCATGCGGCGTGAGGTTGGCCGAGGGCGGCGTGCCGGGTTCGAGCACGAAACCGCCCGCGAAATCCGAACCGTGGCAGCCGGTGCACACCTGCGCGACGTATTTTCCATAGGCGACGCTGGCCGTTGCTGGCGGCGCCGTGCGCTCGCGCGGCGTGTGGTCGACGCGCTCGGCCGGCACCAGCGGCAGCTTGCCGAACATGTACAGCACGCGGCCAAACGGATGCACTTGCGTGCGCCCCGGATCGGTGTCCACCACCGGAAGCGTTCGCATGAAGGCGACGATGGCGGCGACGTCCTGATCGTCCAGGTCCGTGTAATCGCCGGTGGGCATGATCATCAGCGGCGTGCCGTCGGGGCGGACGCCGTGGCGGATCGCGGCGGCGAGGCGATCGTCAGTCCAGGCCGGATCGCGCACGCTGCGCGTAAGGTTGCTCGGCACGATGCGCACCACGCCTGGCGCGTCCACCAGCAGCTTGCCCGCGCCGTCGGCGCCGTGGCAGTCGGCGCAACCGCGCGTGGCGAACAGATGGCGGCCGCGTTCCGGCGAGGCGCTGGCGACCGTGTCGGCCAAGGGCGGATCCTGCACGTGCCAGGTGCGCGAAAACGCCCGTTCGCTCAGGGCCCAGGCGGTCGCGAACACGCCCGCCACGATCGCCGCCAGCACGATCACGCTCCAGCCCAGCCACTTCGCCACACGCCGCATTGCCTTGCTCTCAGGTGATGTGAACACCGATACGGGAAGCGGTGGGGGAACAGGCCAGCAAACGTTTCCCTTCTCCCCTTGCGGGAGAAGGTGGCGCGCAGCGCCGGAAGAGGGGACGCGCGAAGCGCGGTTACGCGCTTGCTCGCGTACCCCTCATCCGCCCTTCGGGCACCTTCTCCCGCAAGGGGAGAAGGAAAAGCCACCAGCGCACGTGTTCAGCCCGCGTCCTTCGCAAGACGCCGACAGAGCGCGGCCGTGGCCTCGTCCACCGGGAAGCAGCATTCGATGCGCAGCTCTTCCAGCGTCACGTCGCGTGGCGTGCCGAAGGTGGTGATGGTGGAGAAGAAACGCAGGCGGTGTTCGTCGCGACGCAGCACGGTGGTGAGCAGCGGCGTGGGTGCGGCTTCGACATCGCGCAGTCGCCAGCGCGCCGGAACGCCGGGGAAGGCGAGGACTTCGTCCAGCAATTCGCGCGCCGCCGTATCCGACGGTGCGGCGGCGATCTCGCCGTGCAGATGACGGATCAGGTCGCCGGCCACTTCCTCCCAGTTGTCGACGGCGGCGCGCAGATCGTCGGGATCGAAGATCTGCCGGATCATGTTCGTATGCGCGCTGGTGCGGCCGTGCATCACGAAGGCGTTGACGCGCATCGCGGCGGCGTTGGCCATGAGCACGTCCCAGTGCCGGTTCAGCACGAACGCCGGATACGGTTCCTGCTGGGCGAGGATGAACTCGATCGCGCGCCGCACCTGCGCCAGTTCCGGTGTCGCCAGCGCGGTTTCGGGATAGCGCGGCGCGTAGCCGGCGGCGACCAGCAGCGCGTTGCGCTCGCGCAGCGGCATGTCGAGTGCGTCGGCGAGGCGGGCGATCATGTCGCGGCTGGGCTGCGACTTGCCGGTTTCCACGCAACTGAGATGGCGCGCCGAGACGCCGGCGTCGAGCGCGAGGTCGAGCTGGCTCAGCCGACGCGCCGCGCGCCATTCGCGCAGGAGCGAGCCCAGTCGCGATGCGTCGGAAGTGGCGGCGGTGGACGGGGCGGCGCGGTTCACGCGGCGAGCATACGGGGCGCGCCGCAGCGATTCCATGACCTGCCAGGTCATGGCCGCATGACCTGCGGCCTCGTTGAGACCATGACCGCGCGGGCGAATGATGCGCTCCAGGCCGGGGCGGTCCCGGCATGGAGTTCTCCCATGCAACGCAGGCAATTCCTGGGTCTGGGCGTCGGCGCGCTGGCCGCCGGTCTGGTCGATCGCAGCGCCTTCGCGCATGTCGCGTCGTCGCCCGTCGTGCACACGTCCGACGCGGACGACGCCGCAGCGTTCCTCGCGGCGCGCCGCTTCGTGAGCACGTCGGCCGGTCGCATCGCCTACGTCGAACGCGGAAGCGGCGAGGCCGCGCTGTTCCTGCACGGATTTCCGCTCAACGGCTTCCAGTGGCGCGGCGCGCTTTCGCGGTTGTCGCCGCATCGTCGCTGCATCGCGCCGGATTTCCTCGGATTGGGCTACACCGAAGTTGCGCCCGGCCAGAGCCTGGCGCCAGACGCGCAGGTGCGCATGCTTGCCGAACTGCTCGATCGCCTGTCGGTCGATCGCGTCGATCTGGTCGCCAACGACAGCGGCGGGCAGGCGGCGCAGTTGTTCCTGGCGACGTATCCCGATCGCGTGCGCACGCTGCTGCTGACCAACTGCGATTCGCAGATCGAATGCCCGCCGCCGGCGCTGCAACCGGTGATCGCATTGGCGAAGCAGGGCCAGTTCGCGCAGCAGTGGCTGGCGCCGTGGCTGGCCGACAAGGCGCTGGCGCGCTCGCCGGAAGGGCTGGGCGGGCAGACGTTCACGCATGCGACCCACCCGAGCGACCAGGCGATCGACGTGTACCTGACGCCGCTGGTGCGCGAGGCCGCACGCACCAACGCCTTCGCCGTCGCGCTGGAGCGCAACTGGCTCGACGGCATCGGCCCGGCACTGAAGGCCAGCCGCGCGCCGACGCGCATCGTCTGGGGCACAGGCGATCCGATCTTCTCCGAAGCCGGCGCCGACCACCTGGATCGCGCCTTCGGCGTCTCGCGCGGGGTGCGTCGCGTCGACGGCGCGAAGCTGTTCTTCCCCGAGGAGTTCCCCGACCTCATCGCCGAGGAAGCACGGCGGTTGTGGGGCGTGTGAGCGAAGCGTGCCCCGCGCGCCCACCGACGAACGGGGGCGCGGGGCCGATCACCGTGGAGTGAACTGCGTCGGCCTTCACATACCGACGCGGCGGCCTCTGACACGCTGGCGGCCGCCCGCAGGCCCGCCGCTCCGGCGACCGCCCGGGCCCGGGAGCACACCCATGGTGCAGGCACGGCACGCAGTGCAGGCGATGAGCTGGGTCCTGGCCGCGATGCTCGCGGCCTGCGGCGGTGGAGGCGGGGGCGGAAACGAACAGATCCCCGGTGCGCCGACCGACCGACCGCCGACGTTCACCTCGCCCACGTCGGCCACCGTGCCCGAAGGCACCGCCGGCGTGTTCTACACCGCGGTCGCGACCGACCCGGAAGGCCGACCCGTCACGTATTCGCTCAATGGCGGCGCCGACCAGGCGCGCTTCATCATCAGTGCGGCCGGCGCGCTGCAGTTCCTCTCGCCGCCGGATTTCGAAGCCCCCACCGACGCCAACAACGACAACCTGTACCAGGTCACGCTGGCCGCCAGCGACGGCACGCAGAGCGCCACGATGGCGCTCACGGTGACCGTCACCGACGTCACCGGCGCGCAGCTGCGCGTGCGTCGCGTGGCGACGGGCATGGACTTCCCCACCTTCCTCGCGCCCGTCCCGGACGCGACGGGGCGCGTGTTCGTGGTCGAGCGCGCCGGCCGCATCCGCATCCTCAATCCGTCCACGGGCGTCATCGCGGCGACGCCTTTCCTGGACATCACCGGCCAGGTGTCCACCGACGGCGAACGCGGCCTGCTGGGCTTCGCGACCGCGCCGGATTTCGCCACCAGCGGCCGCTTCTTCATCTACCTGACGACGACCGACGGCACGATCGAGTTGCGCCGTTACCTCACGCTGACCAACAACCGCGATCAGGCCGATGCCGCTTCCGGCGACGCGATCCTGCGCATCGCGCACCCGCGCAACAACCACAACGGTGGATGGATCGGCTTCGGCCCCGACGGCATGCTGTACCTCGGCGTTGGCGACGGCGGCGGCAGCGGCGATCCGGACAGCAACGGCCAGAACCGCGGGACGCTGCTGGGCAAGATCCTTCGCATCGATCCGTCCAGCGATGCGTTTCCCAGCGACGCCAATCGCGATTACGCGATCCCCGCCGGCAATCCCTTCAGCGCGCCCAACGCGCCGGAAGTGTGGGCTTACGGTCTGCGCAATCCGTTCCGCAACAGCTTCGATCCCCTCACCGGCAATCTGCTCATCGGCGATGTCGGCCAGGGCACGGTGGAGGAGATCGACCTGATGCGCCCGGGCGATGCCGGCGCCAATTTCGGTTGGCCGATCCTGGAAGGCACGCGTCCGTTCCGCGGCGGTTCGACCACCGGCCTCACCCCGCCGATCGCCGAGTACCTGCACGGCACGGGCCCGCGCGAGGGCGATTCGGTCACCGGCGGCTACATCTACCGCGGACCGCTGGAGTCGCTGCGCGGGCAGTACATCTTCGCGGACTTCGTGCGGCCCAACATCTGGTCGATCCTGAGCAGCCAGTTCCTGATCGGCTCGACCATCCCGTCGGCGCAGTTCGTGCTGCGCAACGCCGACTTCACGCCGAATGCGGGCGTGATCGACAACGTCGTCAGCTTCGGCGTGGATACGTCGAACAATCTCTACATCGTCGATTTCGATGGCGACATCTTCGTCATCGAACCCGTGCCGGGCACGGGCGGCGGGCTGGCGGCCGCGGCACTGGCAGCGCCGCAGGCCCTGCCCGCACCGGCATCGGCGCCGACGATGTCGCGCGAAGAGGCAGCGCGGCTTGCGCGCGACATCCTGCGCGAGCGGTTGCTGCGTCGCTGATCCGGCCTGATCCCAACCCCTCTTCGCCGGTGGGGAGAGGGGCGCGGCAACCGCCCCCGGACCGACGACACATCCGCACCCCGTCGCCAGCCACTACCATCGCCTGACCTACCTGGCAGGAGCCAAGTCATGCGATTCGCAGGCGGTTGGAGCAGTGTGGTGTGCATGGGGTTGGCCTTGGCGCCGATGGCGGCCTGCGCGGCGGACGACGCCCCCGGGCAGGTGATGGCCATCGCCGACGACATGGTCGCGCTGGCGCTGGAGTACGACCCCACGCCGGCGTACTACGAGATCCTGCCGCTCAAGCGTCACGACTACCTGCCGCGCAACTCCGCCGCCGACAACGCGCGCCTGGATGCACGCGAGGACGAACTCTGGTCGCGCCTGCAGGCCGTGGATCGCGCGAAGCTGGACAACGATCGCGGCGCGCAGCTGGCCTACGCGCAGTTGCGCGACATGCTCGAAACCAACCGCGCGCTGCGCGTGTGCCATGCCGAGCAGTGGAACGTGAACCACATGTTCGGCTGGCAGACCGGTTTCACCGATCTGGCCGACCGCCAGCCCGTCGCCACCGCCGACGAACGCGCGCAGGCGCTGGCCCGCTGGCGCACGCTGCCGGCCTACGTGGACAACGAGATCGCCAACCTGCGTGCGGGCATGAAGGCCGGCTACACCGCGCCCAAGGCCGTCGTCGCGCGCGTGGTGAAGCAGCTCGATGGCATGCTCGCGCTGGAGCCGCGCAAGTCGCCGTATTTCGCGCCCGGCGAGAAGGCGAAGGACGCGGCGTTCGCCACGCAGTTCGAACAGGTGGTCGCGCAGCAGGTGCAGCCCGCGCTGCGCCGTTACCGCGATTTCCTCGTGAAGGAATACCAGCCCAGGGCGCGCGAGACGATCGCATTGTCCGCGCTGCCCGACGGCGCGCAGTGCTACCAGGCGATGCTGCGTTCGTACACCACGCTGGATCGCACGCCCAAGGCCGTCTACGACCTGGGCGAGCGCACCGTCGCCGACAACCTGGCGCGCGTGCAGGCGCTGGGCAAGACGATGTTCGGCACGACCGACCTGCCGACGATCGTCAAGCGCGTGGACGAAGCCAAGGGCAACCGCTTCGCATCCGCCGACGAACAACTGCAGTTCTCGCGATCGCTGCTGGACGCCGCCCGTGAGAAGAGCGCGCCGTACTTCGCCACGATGCCGGTGCAGCCGGCGGTGGTGGAGCCGCTCAAGCCCGAGCAGCGTGGCACCGGCGTGAGTTCGCACTACGAACCCGATCCGGACGACACGCGCCCCGGCATCTACCGCATCAACCTGGACCACCCCGATGCCGACCGCCGTGGTGCGGCGGAGATCACGCTGGTGCACGAAACCTGGCCGGGCCATCACCTGCAGCTGGCGCTGGCGCGGCAAGTGGGCGAACGTCATCCGCTGTCGGCGCTGGCGTTCAATTCGGCCTACGCCGAAGGCTGGGCGCGTTATTCCGAAGCGCTGAGCGAAGAGGCCGGGATCTACACCACGCCCTACGCGCAGATCAGCCGACGCCTGTGGCCGGCGCGCGGCATGGTGGTCGACCCGGGCATCCACATGTTCGGCTGGACGCGCGAGCGCGCGGTCGCGTTCATGGCCGAGAGCGGGCGCTTCTCACCTGAGACCGCTGCCGACCTGGTCGATCGCATCGCCGCGATGCCCGGGCAACTCACCGCCTACGACTCCGGCGGCCTGGAGATCTTCGCGTTGCGCCGCGAGGCCGAAGCCGCGCTGGGCCCGCGCTTCGACCTGAAGCAGTTCCACCAGCAAGTGCTGGGCGAGGGCGTGGTGCCGCTGCGCTTCCTGCGCGAGCGGGTCGAGGCGTGGATCTCCGAAGAGAAGGCGCGCGACGCGGCGGCGAGATGAGCCTGGGCGTGCGGGCGCGCGGCGATGCGTTCGCCGACGCGCCATGCCGCTGCGTGTGAAAGCGCGAGGCGTTTGCTCGGCCGCGAGTCAGCCCGATCGTCGTATGCTGTGCGCACCGCTGCATCGACGACGAACGCCACGCGCGCATTCATGTTCCTGCCGGCGGATCCCCGCATACCCGACCTCGGAGACCTCCGCTCCCAATGCCCAGGCTTACCGGACCGTTGTTGATCTGCCTGTTGCTGGCCGCATGCCAGCAGCCGGAACCGGTGACGCATGGCATGGTGATCGAGGAAGTCGCCAGTCCGCAGGAAGGCGGCGCGATCAGCACGGCGCCTGTGAAGGTCGCGCCCGTCAAGCCGGAGGGGCCGCGCCAGGCACGCACGTCGATCCGCGAGGCCGTGCGCCCGGAGCCTGAACCGAAGAAGCTCTGGGACGCGCCGCTGGAACTCAGCGCGGGCGAGGCCTCGATCAGTTGCGACCTGGACTACGCGCAGCGCGGCGACGGCGACGTGCTGCAGGCGTTCGACCATGAGGCGCTGAAGGCCGCGCTGTCGCCCTGCGCCGATGCCGGGGTGGCGCGACTGCGTTACAAGGGCAAGATCACCGCCGAGTTCGGCACGCTGATCGAGCGCGTCACGCAGGTCGCGGACGAACTGGACATCGGCAAGCGCGTGCTCGACGTCGATTCCGCGGGCGGACAGGTCGAGGACGCGATCGTCGTGGGCGATTTCATCGCCGAATCGCGCTGGACGATCTGGGTGCGCGAGGGTGCGATCTGCCACAGCGCTTGCGTGTTCATCCTCAGCGCGGGCGACACGCGCATGATCGCCGGCCGCGTCGGCATCCACCGCATCATCCGCATGAGCTCCACCGCGACCACGCGCGCGCAGCTCAACGCCGAGCTGCGCGTGGTGTACGACCGGGTGCGCGATTACCTGGAGCGCAACGGCGCCGCGACCGCGGTGGCGGACCTGATGATGGCCGTGCCCAACCGCGGGCTGCGCCTGCTCACGCCGGAGGAGTTGCAGCTCTATGGCCTGGACGGCGTGAACCCGGCGCAGGACGATCTGGACCGGCTGCGCCTGATGCGCAAGTGCGGCGAGGATTTCGTCAACCGGCGCGATTCCTTCGTGCGTGCCTTCGACAAGCGCTGCAAGACGCCGGACACCGATCTGGATGCCCTCAACGCCTGCGGTCTGTCGTTGCGCACCGATTTCGGTTTCCCGGATCGCGCGTGCCCGGCGGAGAGTCCGCTGTCGGAATTCGACCGCGATACGGCGACGGTCACGCCGCCGCAAGGTCCGCAGAGCGTGTCCAAGGCGGCAGCGGCGAAGCAGGGCGGGGATAGCTGAGGTCCCGGCCTTCGGCGCGTGGGCACTCGCTCTCCGCAAATTACTTCATCGTCATTCCCGCGAAGGCGGGGCTGTTGGGCCGCCGCACGCGGCACTATCCAGGGACTTTCCAGGCTTTCCCTGGAGTTTTTGAATTCCAGCTTTCGCTGGAATGACGTGAGATGGCTGAGGGCATGACAGCCTGGGTCCCGGCCTTCGCCGGGATGACGGGTTTCGTGGCGCGACCGTTTCGTCGGATTGGTCCCGGGTGCCGTCGCGACGACCAAGCCACACCGCCCTCCCACATTCCCCATGCTAGTGTCCGCCGCAATCCCCTCCCGGAGCAGGCGGATGTTCGAAGAGCGCTATTCGTTGATGCGCGGCGGAATGATGTATCGGCTCACGCGCTTCGGCCGCCGCGGGGGAGAGGGATGGATGGCGCCGCCGGTGACGATCGTGCTGATGACGATCGTGCTCCTGCCCACCGTCGTGCTTGCCGCGATGGACCGGACCCTGCTGGGCGGCGTGCAGGTGCCGTTGCTGCGCGACTACACCGTCTGGGCGCGCTTCGTGCTGGCCATGCCCTTGCTCATCCTCGCCGTGCCGGTCGCCGATGAGCGCCTGTGGCGCGCGATGCATCACCTGCAGGGGCTGGTGACGCCGGAAGACCAGCCGCGCTTCGAAGCGGTGCTCGCGCGCGTGCGGCGGTGGCGAGATTCGGTGATCCCCGAATTGCTGCTGTTCGTGCTGGCGGTCGCCGGCGCGGTGACCGTGGCCGCGCTGGACGTGTTCGACCACGTCAGCAGCTGGCGTCACGGCAATGGTCACGCGCTCAGTCCCGCCGGCCTATGGCTGCACTGGGTCGGCATGCCGCTGTTCCGCTTCCTGTGCCTGCTGTGGATGTGGCGCTTCCTGCTGTGGCTGAGCCTGTTGTGGCGGCTCTCGCGCCTGCACCTGACGCTCTATGTCGCGCATCCCGACGGCCACGGCGGGCTGGGCATCCTGGGGTTCGCGCAGGCGGCCTTCCTGGTGATGCCGCTGGTCGGCTCGCTGCTGCTGTGCGGCAGCCTGGCGGTGGAGATCGCTTACCTGGGCGTGACCTTGATGAGCCTGCGCTACGTGCTGCTGGGTTACGTGGTGATCGCGCTGACGGTGATGATCGCGCCGCTGCTGTTGTTCGTGCCGAAGCTGGCGGCGCTCAAGCGCGCGGGACTGATGGACTACGGCGTCATCGGCACCGATTGCGCCGAACAGTTCGACACCACCTGGGCCGGCCGCGCGCGCGGCGAGGCGCGGCCGATCCTGCATGCGGGCGATCCGTCGGCACTGGCCGACTTCACCGCGGTCTATTCGACGGTGGACACGCTGGTGGTCGTGCCGATCCAGCGTTACGTGCTGATCGCCTTCGTGGCGGCCTCCGCGGCGCCGCTGCTGCCGCTGGTGCTGCTGGTGATGCCGGTGGACGAAGTGCTCGACAAGCTGTTTTCGTCGATGGTCTGACGGGGCGCTTCAGGCGAATGCGTCGACGACGCGGATCTCCACGTCGTCCACGACCACGACCTGTCCCGCGCGAATCTTGCAGGTCTTGCGCAGTTCGACTTCGCCGTCCACGCGCACCACGCCGCTGGCGACGATGGCCTTGCCGGCGCCGCCGCTGTCGCACAGGCCGACCAGCTTGAGCAGCTGGTTGAGTTCGACGTGGTCGCGGTCGAGTTCGAAATCGATGTGCTGCATGGACGGGGCCGGCGGGCGAGGGCGCTCAGGATACGCCTTCAACATACGCCTTCAACCCGTCGCACACAGCGCCCGCTTCTGCGCCGGGCGCAGCTGCTTGATCGCGTGCTCGGCGCGGCTGGCCGACGCGCGGTCCGGATGCGGAAACTGCCCCAGCAACCGCACCGGCGGACGCGAACGCGTGTAGCGCGCGCCCTTGCCGGCGAGGTGCTGCGCGTAGCGGCGCGCGACATCGGTGGTGATGCCGGTGTACAGGCTGCCGTCGCGGCATTCCAGCAGGTAGACGTACCAGGTCGCGCTCATTCCAGGTAATCGTACAGGCGGTAGATCCACGACAGCTCGTACACGATGGCGAACGCCACGAACGCGCGATGGAACCGTTCCGAACCCACCTTCATCGCCACCAGGCACAGCGCGACGTAGACCGCGTTGCGGATGGGGTACTCGATGCCGAAGTGGTGGTAGTACGGCTTGCCCTTGATCAGCGTGTCGATGAAGTCGATCACGTACAGGCAGGCCATGATCCCGAAGAACCAGCTGCGCCGTGACTGGAAGTAATCGCGCCAGCCGCTGTAGTCGGCCAGGTCGTCAGGGAACAGCAGCGTGCACAGCAGGAACAGCACGACGACGTACAGGATCAGGAACGCGTAGGAGGTGAACGTCCACGGGTGCACGCGCACCAGGCCGAACTCCCACCACCAGAAGTGCACCAGCAGGATGAACATCGACAGCGCCCAGCCCAGGTGCACGCCGTAGATGCGCTCGCGTCCGGGGTGCTGGACGAACTTCGCCAGGCCCTTGAGGAGCGTCGTCAGCGCCAGGCCCAGGACGATGCCCAGGACGATGCGGATGTGGACGAAGATCGGTTCGGTCGCGACGGCGGCGGGTTCCATGGCGCGCGAGGGCCGTGAAGGTTGGGCGCAGGGCCGGTGGCCGCAGGATAGGCCATCGTCCGCGGCATGGCGCGTTCACGCCCCCAGCTGCGATCATGGCGCATGACCGCATCCCCCGATTCGACGCAGGCCCCCACGTTCGAGCGCCTGGAGCTCGCCCCCGCGCTGCTGCAGGGCGTGCAGACGCTGGGCTACACC
Organism: Lysobacter sp. FW306-1B-D06B; assembly: GCF_038446665.1. NCBI lineage: Bacteria > Pseudomonadati > Pseudomonadota > Gammaproteobacteria > Lysobacterales > Lysobacteraceae > Lysobacter > Lysobacter sp. FW306-1B-D06B. Next base: position 2,018,208 of record NZ_CP151802.1, read on the forward strand.
CACATGACGCCGGTGCAGGCCGCGAGCCTGCCGGCGATCCTCGACGGCAGCGACCTCATCGCGCAGGCCCCCACCGGCAGCGGCAAGACCGCCGCCTTCGGCCTGGGCCTGCTGCACCGGCTTGATGCCACCCGGACCGAGACGCAGGCGCTGGTGCTGTGCCCGACGCGCGAGCTGGCCGACCAGGTCGGCAAGCAGCTGCGCAAGCTCGCCTTCGCCGTTCCCAATCTGAAGCTGTCGATCCTGTGCGGCGGCACGCCGCTGCAGCCGCAGTTGGATTCGCTGGCGCAGCACGCGCCGCAGGTGGTGGTCGGCACGCCGGGCCGCATCCAGGAATTGCTGCGCAAGCGCGCGCTGGATCTGAAGAAGCTGCGCACGCTCGTGTTCGACGAGGCCGACCGCATGCTCGACATGGGCTTTGAGGAACCGATCCGCGAAATCGTCCGCGCCACGCCGGCCTCGCGTCAGGGGTTGCTGTTCTCGGCCACGTTCCCCGAGGGCGTGCGCGAGATCAGCCGCGCGATGCTGCGCGATCCGGTGGAAGTGACGGTGGAGGGCGGCGAGCGCCACGGCTCGATCGAACAGCGCTTCTACGAGGTCGATCCGGCCCGCAAGACGCAACTGCTGGCCGCGCTGCTGCTGCAGGAGAAGCCGCAATCGTGCGTGGTGTTCTGCAACATGCGGCGCGACGTGGACGAGGTTGCCGGATCGCTCGCGTATTACGGCTTCACCGCGCTCGCGCTGCACGGCGACATGGAGCAGCGCGACCGCGACGAGGTGCTGGTGCGCTTCGCCAACCACAGCTGCAACGTGCTGGTGGCCAGCGACGTGGCGGCGCGCGGGCTCGACGTGAAGGAGCTGGCGATGGTGGTGAACTTCGACGTCCCCCATGACGCCGACACCTACGTGCACCGCATCGGCCGCACCGGTCGCGCCGGCAGCGACGGCGTCGCGCTGACGCTGTGCGGCCCGCGCGAGCAGGGACGCGTGGCGTCGATCGAGGAACGCGAAGGCGCGCCGTTGAACTGGTTCAAGGGCACGCCGCTGTCGGGCAAGCCGTCGAGCGTGCCGCCTGCGGCGATGACGACGCTGCGCATCGATGCCGGCCGCACGGACAAGCTGCGCCCGGGCGACATCCTCGGCGCGCTTACCGGGGATGCGGGATTGAAGGCGGATGCGGTGGGGAAGATCGACGTGTTCCCGACGCGTTCGTACGTCGCGGTCGTGCGCGGGCAGGCGGCGCAGGCGCTGGCGCGGTTGCGCGAGGGCAAGATCAAGGGACGCAAGTTCCGGGTGAACCGGCTGTAGGAAACAGCTTGCCCGGGACCGTTTCCGATCCCGGGCAATGTCCAGAGGCGTGGAGCAAACCGCGCAACTAGCGCTGGTTGAACGCCCACCGGCCCGGCCCGAGCAGCGCCACCGCTGCGGCGCCGAAGAGGTACATCAGCTGCAGCTCGATCGCCCAGCCGCCCTGGTCGTTGAGGCGGCCGATGTCGCCCAGGTGCACCAGGTACAGCGCGAACAGCATGTTGATCACGATGATGATGCCGCCGATTCGCGAGAAGAATCCGGCGATGACCAGCAAGGGCGCGATGACCTCGCCGATGATCACGCCATAGGCGAAGAAGGCAGGAAAGCCCTGCGTTTCGACCAGCTTGAAGATGCCGTCCAGGCCGCCTTCGAGCTTGCTGATGCCGTGCAGGAAAACCAGTACGCCGAGCGTGATGCGGAGAATCAGCTTGCCGATGTCTTGCTGGGTGGTGCTGTTCATGGCGCTACCCCGTTTGGTCGGACCAGCGGATGGTCACGCGCCGCCGCCTCCGGCGCAACCGTCAGCGCAGGGGCAGGGACAGGCGGCGGCCGTGCCAGTTGAGGACCACGCCGTCGGCGGCGATCTCTTCCACCACCGCTTCGCCCACCCGGTCGCCCTGGGCCACGCGCGTGCCGTCGATGATCGCGAAGCGCTGCGCCGGGGTGGCGCCCCACATGTGCATGCTGATCTTCAGCGCCGGGAGCTGCTCGCGTTCGCCGGGCGAGAGATCGGCGAGGCGGACCGTGCCGCCGGCATCCGGCAAGGAAGGCAGGGTCGGGGCAGGGAGCGCCTCGGGTGCCGGCGTCGTCGCTGCAAGGGCGACGGGCGCAGCAGGTAGCGGTGCGGCCGATGGGGCGGCCGGAAGCTCACGCGCAGCGGGCGCGATGGCGGCGGGCGCCTGCGTCCGGGGCGTCGTTTCCACCGATGCCATCGGGGCGGCCGGGCGCACGTCGTGTGGCGCCGGTGTCGGCTGCGCGACGGGGCGCAGTGCGAAGGACGGCGCAGGTGCAGACCTCGCCATCGGTGCGGGCGGCTTGCTCATCGCCGTCCGCGGATCGTGTCGATCTGACGTCTGCACAGCGGACACGGATGCCGCACGGCTTGCCCACTGGCTCCACGCCAGCGCGGTCGCCGCCATCAGCACGGCCAGGCCTGCGAACCACCACGGCCATGCGCGTCGGCGCGGTGCGGTGGCATGGACGAGCGGCGGCAATTCGGCATGCAGGTCCGGCATCTGGCCGCGGCGGCGCTCGGCTTCGGACTTGCGCAGGGCGTCGAGGATCAGCGACATCGCCTCATTTCGCTCCGTCGGAAGGCGCGGCCAGCGAGCCGAGCAGTTGCGGTGTCCCGCCGCGCGAGGCCAGCGCCATCAAGGTGGCCGGGCCGACGACACCGTCGGCGGTCAGGCCGTGGTCGAGCTGGAAGCGGCGCACCGCATCCTGCATCGCCGCATCGAAGACCGCCGGGGCGTTCGATGCGGGCAGGTAACCGGGCTGCAGGCGACGCGCGATCCATTCGACGACGGCGCCGGTCGCGCCTGGGCGCAACGGCGCCTCGCGCAGCGCGGCGGCGAACGCTTCCGCGTCCAGGCCCGGCGCATGCACGACGGGCGCCGGTGCGGTGGCCACGGGGCGTGCAGGCGCCGGAATGGGCGCTTCGGCGCGCGCCGGAGCGCGCATCCACCACCACGTGGCGAACCCGATCGTCGCCACCGCCAGCGCGGCCACCGGCACGGCGATGAACCAGCGACGACGGTGCGCATCGGATGCCTTCGCCGGCAACACCTCCGCGGCCGCGCGATCGACCCAGCGCGCATCCAGCATCGCCACGTCGTGTGCGTAGCCGGCAAGCAGGCTGCGTTCGGCGATCACATTGACCAGGCGCGGCACGCCGCCGGCATGCAGGTGGATGCGCTTCACCGCCGAAGCGTCGAACGGGAAGCGCGTGCCACCGGCGATGCGGTAGCGATGACGCAGGTATTCGCCGGTCTCGGCGGCGTCCAATGGCGTGAGATGGAAGCGCGCGGTGATGCGCTGTGCGAGCTGGCGCAGGTCCTCGCGCGCGAGCATGCGGCGCAGTTCCGGCTGCGCCAGCAGCACGATCTGCAGCAGCTTCTGCGTCGGCGTCTCCAGATTGGTGAGCAGACGCACCTGCTCCAGTGCATCGACCGACAGGTTCTGCGCCTCGTCGATCACCAGCACCACGCGCAGGCCTTGCGCGTAGGCATCGAGCAGGTAGGCGTTGAGCGCGTCGATGAGCGCCTTGGCGCTGCCGTGACGGCCGTCGAGGTCGATGTGCAATTCCTCGCAGATCGTCTCCAGCAGTTCCACCGGCGTCTGGCGCGGGTTGAGCACCAGCGCGACGCGTGTGTTCTCCGGGACCTGTTCCAGCAGCAGGCGGCACAGCGTCGTCTTGCCCGTGCCGACCTCGCCGGTGAGCTGCACGAAACCGCCGCCACCGCCCTGGGTGATGCCGAACAACAGGTGCGCGAGCGCATCGCGGTGGCGCTCGCTGAGGAACACGAAACGCGGATCCGGCGTGATCGAGAACGGCGGCTCGCTCAGGCCGTAGTGCTCGAGATACATGCGCTGCCAAGTCGGGGTGAGGCGTCTAGCCTGCCACGAAATCGGCCGGACAGGCGCGGCGGATCACTCCGCTGCGCCTTTTGCTTCCGCCGTGCCCAGCACTTCCTGCTGCAGCGGGCGCGGCCGGCCCAGCAGCGGATGGATGAACACGGCGGCGAGGATGATGGCCACGCCGACGTAGAACAGCGTCGTCAGCTCGCGCTGCTCGCCCAGCAACAGCACGGCCAGGACGATGGCGTAGACCGGCTCCAGGTTCACCGCCAGCTGCTGCGCGAACGCGCTCATGTGGCGCAGCGCCACCAGCGACAGACTGAACGGGAGCAGCGTGCAGGCCAGCGCGAGCGCGACCAGCAGCGCGCCGTCGTGTGCACTCGGCGCCACCAGCAGCGGGCCCGCGAAGGCGGGGAAGATCACCGGCATCAGCGGGGCCAGCAGCGTCAGCACGAGCACGCCCGCGCCCAGCTCCAGCGCGGTGACGGTGAGCGGATCGCCGTGCTCGACCATGCGCTTGTTGAGCGAACCGAAGATCGCCACGAGGAAAGCCGACAGCGCGCCCACCGCGATGCCCACGCGCATGCCGGCCGGCACGCCGCCGACCACCAGCACCACGCCGGGCAGGACCATCAGGCCCAGCGCGAGCTCGCGCTTGGAGAAGCGCGTGCGCGTCAGCCACGGCTCGATCATCGCCACGAACACCGTGCCCAGCGCCATGCAGGTGGCGCCCACCGAAGCGTTGGAGAGCTTGATCGCGCCGTAGAAGGTGAGCCAGTGCAGCGCCACGAGTGCGCCGATGCCGGCGTAGGCGAGCATCGTCCGCGCCGACATCGCGCGCAGTCCGCGCCACACGCGCGGCACCAGCGCCAGCGCCGCTACCACCAGCAGCATGCGCCACCACACCAGCGGCAGCGCGGGCAGGGTGATGAGCTTGCCCAGGATCGCGGTGAAGCCCCACAGCAGCACGCAGAAATGGATTTGCAGTTGCGCTTTGCTGGACGGGGTCATGCGATGGAAGCGGGGCGGGAAAGGGGAGTCATTGTCGCCGGAACGTGCGGTCGCGCGGGGATGCGTTGGGTCACCCATCGGCTCACCGTCGTCCCGGCGACCTGCAAGCGGGAGAGGGGCTATAGGAACACCGTCGTTCCAAGACACCGTCGTCTCCAAAAAAAACCGTCATCCCCAAGACACCGTCATCCCGGCGAAGGCCGGGATCCAGGCCGTCACGCCTTCTCGAAGCCGCCATGCAAAGCGGCTGTGGCGAGTCTTCACCGCCCGGCCTTCGCCGACCCTCACCCCAACCCCTCTCCCGGTGGGAGAGGGGCTTTCGCCCTATCACCGGCGCCCGCAGGAGCGTTCCGCAAACCCCGTCACATTTGCCGACTCGGGCGCAAAAATTGGCAAATTCTTAACAATTCGATTTAGGCTGGGGGACCGCCAACGCCAGGGAGTGCCCATGAGTCAGCACCGCAGCCGTCTGTTCCATGCCGTCCACGCCGCGTTGTGGCTGTCGGGTGGCCTGCTCGCCAGTTCGGTCGCCTTCGCCCAACAGCAGACGCCGCCGGTGACCGGCGAACCGGAAACCCCGGCCGAGGCGCGAGCAGAAGAAACAGGCAAGGCCAAGACCCTGGACACGGTCTCGGTGCTCGGCTCGCGCCGCATCCAGCGTTCCTCCGACACGGCCTCGATGTCGCCCGTGGACGTGCTGCCGATGGACCAGGCCGTCGAGGAAGGCGCGCAGTTCGACCTCGCGCAGACGCTGCAATACGCCTCGCCCTCGTTCACCTCGACCCGCCAGACCGGCGCGGACGGCGCCGACCTCATCGACGGCGCCGCGCTGCGCGGCCTGGGTTCGGACCAGACGCTGGTGCTGGTGAACGGCAAGCGCCACCACACCGTCGCGCTGGTGAACATCTACGGCGCGCGCAATCGCGGCAACACGGGCACCGACCTCAACTCGATTCCGCTGATGTCGATCGACGCCGTCGAAGTGCTGCGTGACGGCGCCGCGGCGCAGTACGGCTCCGACGCCATCGCCGGCGTCATGAACATCTCGCTCAAGCGCGACAAGGGCTGCGAGGCCGTGGCCGGCTACGGCGAATACACGCGCGGCGACGGCGAGAACTGGCTCGCCACCGCGTACTGCGGCGCGCAACTGGCCACCGGCGGCATGTTCACCGTCACCGGCGAATGGCAGGACCGCGACCGCTCCGACCGCTCCGTGCCGCGCGACGGCCCGCGCATCATCGGCGATTCCAAGATCACCAACCGCACCGTCTTCCTCAATGGCGACTCGCCGCTGGGCGAGGCGGCCGAGGTCTATTTCACCGCCGGCATGCAGTCGCGTGACGCATCGTCTGCGGCGTTCGCGCGCGAAGGCATCGGCTCGGAAGACATCCCTTCGCGCAACTCCGCGGCGATGTACCCCGACGGCTTCGTGCCCTTCATCGACGGCGAGCTGGAAGACCGCTTCGGCATCCTCGGCCTGCGCGGCGACGTCGCGCAATGGCATTGGGACCTGTCGCAGACCTACGGCTACAACGAGCTGCGTTACACGATCAACCGCACGCTCAACGCCTCGCTGGCGAACCTGGACCTGCTCAACGGCGGGCGCGGCATCAGCCCGGCGAGCTTCGACGCGGGCGGTTTCTCGTTCGAGCAGAAGACCAGCAACTTCGATGTTTCGCGCTACTTCGACGGCGTGTTGAGCGGCGTCAACGTCGCCTTCGGCGTCGAGCGGCGCGAGGAGCGCTACCGCATCCGCCAGGGCGAGGAAGGTTCGTACCTGGACTACGACGGCGCGGGCGAGGGCGGCAATCCGGGCAGCCAGGGTTTCCCGGGCTTCCAGCCGGGCGACGTCACCGACAAGGAGCGCGAGAGCTGGGCCGGCTACGCCGACCTGGAGGTGAACTTCACCGACCGCTTCATGATGGATTACGCGGTGCGTTACGAGGACTACAGCGACTTCGGCACCACGCTGGACGGCAAGATCGCCGCCGGCTTCCACGCCAGCGACACGGTGCTGCTGCGCGGCTCGGTGAGCACCGGCTTCCGCGCGCCGTCGCTGCAGCAGAAGTACTTCTCCTCCACCATCACCGACTTCATCAGCGGCGAGCCGGTGGACGTGGTCATCGCCTCCAACGACAGCGAACTGGCGCGCCTGGCCGGCGTGCCCAACCTCAAGGAAGAAACCTCGCAGAGCGCGACGCTGGGCCTGACGTGGTCGCCGCGCAGCGACGTGTCGCTGACGCTGGACCTGTACCGCATCGACATCGACGACCGCGTCGTGCTCAGCGGCGACTTCGACACCAGCGATCCGTCGATCGGGCCGATCCTGGAAGCGATGGACGTGGGCCTGGCGCGCTTCTTCTTCAACGCCGTGGACACGCGCACCGAAGGCGCCGACCTCACCGTCACCTACGACTTCGACTGGGCCAATGCGCACTGGAACACCTACCTGGGCGCCAACTACACCAAGACCGACGTGACCCAGGTGAACACGCCGCCGGCACTGGCCGGCCGCGAAGACGTGCTGCTGCCAGAGCGCGACCGTCTGTTCATCGAGAACGGCGCGCCGCGCAGCAAGGCGGTGCTTGGCGTGGATTACGAGCGCGGCGCGTGGCAGGCCACGGTGAAGGGCATCTACTTCGGCGAGCAGGAATTGGGCACGTTCTCCGGCACCGAAGCGGGCGTGCCGAACCAGCACTACGCAAGCAAGGCCTCGGCCGACGTCAGCCTCACCTACGCCTTCAGCGACAACACCAAGTTCACGGTGGGCGGGGCGAACGTGTTCGACAAGTTCCCGACGAAGCAGAACCCCGACGAAACTGACAACGGCCACATCTACGAGAGCGTGCAGTTCGGCCTCAACGGTGCGGCGTGGTACGTGAGGCTGTGGCACAAGTTCTGAGCACGACGATCTGAAAGCCCCTCTCCCGCGTGCGGGAGAGGGGTGGGGTGAGGGCAGGGCCGCCGTCACCTTCCAACGCGTTTCCCTGCATTGCGCGGTGTCTCCCCATGAGCGACGCCTACCTCGCCCACCTGCACGACCTGCTCGATCCGCTCGGTGCCGTCACTACGCGCGCGATGTTCGGCGGCCACGGTGTCTATCTCGACGGCGCGCTGATCGGCGTGGTGATGGGCGAGGCGCTGTACCTGAAAGTCGACGACGAGACGCGACTGCTCTTCGAAGCCGCCGGGTGCGAACCCTATGTGTACCTGGGACAGGCCGAGCCGATCACGATGAGTTACTGGTCGCTGCCCGACGCGGCGATGGATTCGGCCGAAGCGATGCGCCCGTGGGCGGAACTGGCGCGCGCTGCGGCGTCGCGGGCGTCGCGGAAGCCCAAACGCGATCGGTAGCGGGTACGCGTCGCAGTGGCACCGTCATCCCGGCGAAGGCCGGGACCCAGGCGGTCACGCTCGGCGTGTCATCACCGCGCCGTCTGCGCCTGCGCTGAGCGGTACCTGGACATGAGCTTCTGCAGCCTTTGCTCCTCCAGCGCGTTCCTGGCGAACGCCTGAAGGCGCAGGTTGAACTGCTCCAGCGCCGCTGGATCGGCGAATACGATCCGTGATGCGGAAGAGGAAACGTACATCCGACTGCTGCGGCATGGCTGGCTCCTTGTAGGCCTGCGGCGTACCTTCCGGAACCGCTGCACGCTTCGTCCATGAGAAAAGGCCGGGGCCCCATGTCGATTCCGGGCCTTTCCATTCGTCGTTCCAGAGAAGGCCGCAATAGCGCTGGCCGTACACAACGAGGAATCCCAATGTCCGCACGCCGCATTTCGCCGTTCGCGACGCTTGTCGCCGTCGCGCTGTTGTCTGCCGCCGCCACGGCCACGGCCGCGCCCGCCACCTACGAGATCGACCCCGCCCACACCTTCCCCAGTTTCGAAGCCGACCACATGGGCATCTCGGTGTGGCGCGGCAAGTTCAACCGCAGCAGCGGCGAGATCCTGCTGGACCGCGCCGCGGGCACGGGCAGCGTCAAGGTGGTCATCGACACCGACAGCATCGACTACGGCCTGGACGCGATGAACGAGCACGCGCGCAACGACACGCTGCTGGACACGGCGAAGTTCCCGCAGGCCACCTACACCGGAACGCTGGCGGACTTCCGCGACGGCGCGCCCACGCGCGTGAAGGGCGAGTTGACGCTGCACGGCGTCACGCGCCCCGTGGACCTGACGATCGAGCGCTTCAAGTGCATCCCGCATCCGCTCAACAAGCGCGAGCTCTGCGGCGCCGACGCGCGTGGCGAATTCCGCCGAGACGCGTTCGGCATCGACGCCGGCAAGGACTACGGCTTCGACATGAACGTGGCGCTGCGCATCCAGGTCGAAGCCACGCGCAAGCCGTGAAGCAGACCTCGCGCTAACACCGCATCCCGCATCCTGCGGCTTCCCGCCGCGTATCCCAGGAGTGAAAACGATGGCTTTCTATGTCGATGGTTTCGTCGTCCCGGTTCCCAAGGACAGCGTGGACGCCTACCGCAAGCTGGCGCGCACGGCCGGCAAGGTCTGGCTCGAGTACGGTGCGCTGGAATACCACGAGTGCGTCGCCGACGACGTCCAGCCGGGCAAGACCACGTCCTTCCCGCAGTCGGTGAAACTCAAGCCGAACGAGGTCGTGGTGTTCTCGTGGATCACCTACAAGTCGCGCGCCGCGCGCGACCGGATCAACGCCAAGGTGATGAAGGATCCGCGCATCGCCGGGCTGGACCCCAAGAGCATGCCGTTCGACGGCAAGCGCATGTTCTGGGGCGGGTTCAAGCCGATCGTTTCGATGACGGCATAAGCGCGCCCGCGTCGCCGGACGCCGCCGCGCATTCGGCGGCGCGCCGGTGCAGCAGCGCCTGTTCGCGCGCGTTGCGGGTCATGTCCGCAGCGCGTTCGAATTCGATGCGTGCCTCGTCCCAGCGCTCGAGCTTCTTGAGCAGGTCGCCGCGCACCGCGGGGAGCAGGTGGTAGTCCTTCAGCGCCGGCTCGTCCTTCAGCGCGTCCACGACCGCCAATCCCGATGCCGGGCCGAACAACATCGACAGCGCCACCGCGCGGTTGAGTTCGATCACCGGCGAGGGCGTGATGCGCGCCAATGCGCCGTACAGGCCGACGATCGCGGCCCAGTCGGTTTCCTCCGCGGTCCTCGCGCGGGCATGGCAGGCCGCGATGGCGGCTTGCAGCGTGTACGGGCTGCCCGCCGGATGGCGCGCGGAGCCGAGCTTCTGCGCGCGCTCCAGTGCGCTCAATCCGCGGTGGATCAGCAGCTGGTCCCAACGCGCGCGGTTCTGTTCGAGCAGCAGCACCGGTTCGCCATCGGGACCGATGCGTGCGGCCGCGCGCGAGGCCTGGATTTCCATCAGCGCAATAAGCCCGTGCACTTCCGCTTCGTCGGGCATCAGCTCGGCGAGCATGCGGCCCAGGCGCTGCGCGTCCTCGCACAGGCCGGGGCGCATCCAGTCGTCGCCGGCGGTGGCCGCATAGCCTTCGTTGAAGATCAGGTAGATCACTGCCAGCACCGACGACAGGCGCTCGTTCAGTTCGTCGCCGCGCGGCACTTCGTAGGGCACCTGCTTCTCGGCCAGCGTGCGCTTGGCGCGGACGATGCGCTGGGCGATGGTGGCTTCGGGCACCAGGAACGCGCGCGCGATCTCGTCCGTGGTCAAGCCGCCGAGCAGGCGCAGCGTCAAGGCCACCTGCGCATGCGTGGGCAGCACGGGATGGCAGGCTGTGAAGACCAGGCGCAGCAGGTCGTCGTTGAACGGGTTGTCGAGCGCGTCGATGTGCGCGTCGTCGGCGTGCGCCTGTTCGTCTTCCAGTTCGCGTGCGATCTCCTCGTGCTTGCGCTGCTGAAGCTTGCTGCGGCGCAGGCGGTCGATGGCGCGGTGCTTGGCGGTGGCCATCAGCCATGCGCCGGGCTGGTCGGGCACGCCGCTGTCGGGCCATTTCTCCAGCGCGGCGACGAGCGCGTCCTGCGCGAGTTCCTCGGCCAGCCCCACGTCGCGCACCATGCGCGCGAGCGAGGCGATGAGTCGGGCGGATTCGATGCGCCAGACGGCATCGATGGTGCGATGGAGGTCGGTCGCCGTCATAGGCGGACGATGGAACCATCGTGGGAGGTCAGGTGCAAGTGCGGTCCATCCTCTCCCCTTGCGGGAGAGGGACAGGCCGCCGCAGGCGGCCAGGGAGAGGGGTAACCGGTCGCGGCAGGCGCGCTTCGCGCGACCCCTCATCCGACCTTCGGGCACCTTCTCCCTCAAGGGGAGAAGGAATCAACGACACGTACTGAAAGCAAAAGGCTTTACCCCTGCTCCGAAACCCGCTTCAGGTTCGCCAGCCCGCGCTCGAAATCGCCGCCGATCATCGCGTCCATGTTGAACACCAGGCCCATCACCTTGCCGATGTACGGCTGCGGGCCGTGCATCGCCCAGGTCACGCGCGTGCCGTCGCCTTCTGGCGCGAGCAGGAATTCGGCCGTGTTGTGCGCCGTCATCGGCCGGGTGAAATCGAGCTGGATGCGCACGCACGTCGGCGTGGATTCCAGGATCTCCATGCGTCCCGCGCCGGCCTTGGAATTGCCATCCCAGGTGTAGACCGCGCCGGTGCCCGCCGGGCTGCCGGCGATCTCGCGCTTCATCTGCGGGTCCATCGCCTCGAACGGCGACCACGCGCGCCACCGATGGAAATCCTCGATCTGCGCATGGATGCGCTGCGGCGGCGCTTTCACCACGATGCTGCGTTCGATGCGGAAGGTGTCCGGCCGCGTCGCCGCGAACAGCAGCACGGCGACGATGAGCACCAGCACGATCAGTCCGATGATCTTGAACATGTAACGTCCTCAGTTCCGGTTGGCTTGGGTGGATTGCTGCAACTTTTCGAAATCGCAGGCGGCGCCCTGCACGTCGGCGGGGAAGTCGTCGAACTCCATGACCTGGCGTATCTCGATCACTTCGTTTTCCGCGCCCGGGCAGCGCGATGCCCAGGCGATGGCTTCCTCGCGCGACTTCACCTGGATCATCCAGTAGCCGCCGAGCACTTCCTTGGCTTCGGAGAACGGGCCGTCGGTGACGTGCGGCCTGCCGCCTTCGAAGCTCACGCGCGCGCCCATCGACGGCGGATGCAGGCCGTCGAGTGCGAGCAGCACGCCGGCTATCTGCAGCGATTCGTTGTATTTCATCATCACCGCGACGCGATCGGCGGGCGGCAGGGTGCCGGGCTCGGCGGATTCGTAGCCCTTGGGGATCATCAGCATCATGAAGCGCATGGTCGTGTCTCCGTCTGCAATGGATGCGATCAGCCCGCCTGGTCCGGCGTGCCGCTCATGTGCACGAATTCCCACTGGTGGCCGTCCAGGTCTTCGAACGCGCGCGAGTACATGAAGCCGTAGTCCTGCGGATCGCCAGCGCTCTTCGCGCCGGCCTTCAGCGCCTTGGCATGGATGTCGTCGACGGCTTCGCGGCTGTCCAGCGACAGGCAGGTGATGGCCTCCAGCGTGCTGTGCGCATCGGCGACGGGCTTGCTCGTGAACGTGCCGAAGAACTCGCGCGTGAGCAGCATCACGTAGATCGTGTCGCTGACGACCAGGCAGGCGCCCTTGTCGTCGGTGAACTGCGGGTTGAAGGAATAGCCGAGCGATTCGAAGAAGGCCTTCGACTTCGGCAGGTCGTGGCAGGGGAGGTTGACGAAGATCTGGGTGGGCATGGGTGGGTTCCTGGGGTGAAGGTTTCTTTGGTTGCTCTGCTGCGGGAATCCAACCGTGGAGGCGTCACGCCCTCCGGAGGACGCAGTGACGCCGGCGCGCTGGATTCCCGCCTGCGCGGGAATGACAGCTGGGGCTTTCGCGGGAACGATGGGGACTTCGTAAGCGCCAACGAAGGCGCTGGAACTGCGCGGAAGGGCTACAGATCCTTTTCGCAATTCACCATCCACGACACGCCGAATCGGTCGACGAACATGCCGAAGCGCGCGGCCCAGAAGGTCTGGTCGAGCGGCATGATCACCTGGCCGCCTTCGCTCAGCGCGTTGAACACGCGTTCGGCCTCGCCGATGGAATCGACGTTGAGTGCGATGGACACGCCCTTGATGCCTTCGTACGGGTGCTCGGGTACGGAGTCCGAGCCCATGATCGCCTGGTCGCCCACCACCAGCCGCGCATGCATGATGCGATCGCGGTGCGATTCGGGGACGTGGTCGCACGCGGGCGTGTCGCCGAAACGCATCAGCGTTTCCAGCGTGCCGCCCAGCACCTGCTGGTAGAAGCGGAAGGCGGCTTCGCACTGGTCGTCGAAGCTGAGGTAGGCGTTGATCTTCATGGGCGGCTGGCCTGTGGTGGCGGTCATTGCGAACGTGCCTCCAGTTGCGCGCGGATGCGCTCGTGTTGCGCCTTCAGTTCCGGCGAGAGATCGCCGCCGCAGGTGCCGTCTTCGTAGACCTGGCGGATCTCGATCTCGCTCATGCCGCCGTCCGGATTCGGGCAGCGCTTGACCCATTCGATCGCCTCCTGCAGCGAGGCGGTCTGGAAGATCCAGAAGCCGGCGATGAGTTCCTTGGTCTCGGCGAACGGCCCGTCGACGACGCTGCGGCGGTCGCCGTCGAAGCGTACGCGCGCGCCCTTCGCGCTGGCGTAAAGGCCCTGGCCGTCCAGCATCACGCCGGCCTTGGCCAGCTCTTCGTTGTAGCGGCCCATCTGCGTGAGCATTTCTTCGCTGGGCATCGCGCCGGATTCGCTTTCGGGCGTGGCGCGCACGATCACCATGAACTTCATCGTCGTCTCTCCGGTCGGGCGGCGGGCAATCCCGCGCTCTTGTGAGGACGACGAAGCAGCGGAGGCGGAATCGACATGCCTGCGAAAAAACATTCCGACCGGCGGTCGGTTCAGGCGCGGACGCTCTCCAGCAGCCAGTCCACGAAGCCCTGCGCGGCCGGCCGCAGGCGCCGGTGCGCGGGATAGACCACGTAGTAGCCCCAGCGGGCGGGCAGGGCCGGGCCGGGCAGGCGCACCAGTTCGCCCGATTCCAGGTAGGGCACGGCGATGCGCGAGCGCGCCAGGGCGATGCCCAGTCCCGCGGCGGCGGCCTTCATGGCGTCGGTGGTGTCGCTGAAGGTGTAGCGCTCCTCGACCTTCGCCCCGTGCACGTGCGCGCCCCGAAACCAGTCGTGCCAGCCCTGTCGCGCGTGGTCGGCGATCAGCGGATGGCGCGCGATGTCGGCCGCCGTCTCGATGCAGGCCTGGCGCGCATAGGCGGGCGAGACCACCGGGAACAGCGCCTCGTCCATGAGGAAATGCGAAGTGAGCCCGGGCCAGTGCCCCGGCCCGTGGCGAATGCCCAGGTCCGGGCCGCCCTCGTCGAAGCGGGTGAGCGCGATTTCGGTGTCCACGTTGAGGCGGATGCCCGGGTTCGCGCTTGTGAACGCCGCCAGCCGCGGCAGCAGCCAGGTGTAGGTCAGCGAGTGCAGGGTGGTGATGCGCACGCGGTCGTGCGCTTCGCGTGCGCCACGCAGGCTGCGCAGCACGCCGTCGACGTCGGCCAGCGCGGTGCCGGCGGCGTCGGCGAGCTGGCGACCTTCGGCCGTCAGCGAGACCCCGCGCGCATGGCGCTGGAACAGGACCACGCCCAGGCGCGATTCCAGCTTGCGCACGTGGTGGCTGACCGCGCTGGCGGTGAGGTGCAGCTCCTCGGCCGCGTGGGCGAAGTTCTGGTGGCGCGCCGCCGATTCGAAGGCCGTCAGGGCCGGCAGCCAGTCCGCTCTCAGGGCCATGCAAGCCTCAAATTTCGTTTGTGTCTGACCCGGAAAGTATGCGCTTGCAAGGCCCGGCGGCGGAATCAAAATACCCGTTCCGGCAAAAGCCAGATTTCTTGATCGCCACCGCGCCGACCCCGGCCGGGGCCGTGGGAGCCGCGCAGTGGGCCGTCCTTTCACCATCGAACCCGACACCGTCAGCCGCGCCGCGATGCAGGCGCTGGACGTCGACTCCGTGCCCGCACAGCCGGTCGGCGAAGGTTGCACGCGGCGGGACCTGCCCGCCGGCCCCGGCCTGCGTGTGTGGGTGGTCGACATGGCGCCGGGCGCGCAGTGGCCGGTCCTCAACCACCATGAGACGGGCGAGTCGTATTACGTCATCAGCGGCGAAGTGATCGAAGGCGAAGCGCGATTCGGCGCCGGCACCTACGTTTGTTTCGCGCCCGACAGCCGCCACCGCCCGCACACCGAGACCGGCGTGCGCCTGATCGGCATGAACCTGGGCGACGCCGCATTCCTCGCCGCCGGTGGCAGTCCCGAATCGATCACGCACTGTTACCACCCGACGCAGGGTTGATCGCGGGCTTCCACCCGGATCGTCCTGCCACTTTCGTTCCTCCCCCACGAGGTCCCCGATGAACACCGTTGCTTCGACTTCCGGATTGCCCGATGCGCGCGAACGCGGCTGGTTGACGCCGCTGGAGCTGGCGTTGCTCGGCGCGATCTGGGGCGCTTCGTTCCTCTTCATGCGCGTGGCCGCGCGGGACTTCGGCGCGATGCCGCTGGTGGAAGTGCGCCTGGCGCTGGGTTCGCTCGTGCTGCTGCCGTTCCTGTGGCGTGCGCGCGCGCAGTTCCCCGCGAAGCTGTGGCCGAAGCTGGCGATCATCGGCGCGATCAACTCGGCGGTGCCCTTCATGCTGTTCGCCTGGGCCGCGCAGCGTGCGCCGGCGGGCATCGGCGCGATCGCCAATGCGATGACGGTGCTGTTCACCGCGCTGGTGGGCTTTTTGTTCTTCCACGAGAAGATCGGTGCGCGTCGTGCGATCGCACTGGTCGCCGGTTTCGTCGGCGTGGTGGTGCTGGCCAGCGACAAGACGGCCGGCGGCGACCAGGTCGGCTGGGCGGTGGCCGCGGGTGCTGCGGCGGCGTTCCTGTACGGCATCGGCATCAACCTGGTGCGTCGCCACCTGACCGGCCTGCCGCCTGCAGCAGTGGCTTCGGCCACGCTGGGCACGTCCGCGCTGCTGACGCTGCCGTTCGCGATCGCGAACTGGCCCACGCATGCGATCCCGATGAAGTCGTGGTTCTCCGCGACCATGCTCGGCGTGGTCTGCACGGGCCTGGCCTTCGTCATGTACTACCGCCTGATCGCGCGCATCGGCGCGAGCCGTGCGTCCACGGTGACGTACCTGATTCCGGTGTTCGGCGTCGCATGGGCGTGGCTGCTACTGGACGAACCGCTGACCGTGAAGATGGGCATCGCCGGTGCGATGATCCTGGGCAGCGTGGCGTTGAGTCAGCGAATGGCGAAGTAGGCGACATCGCGTCCGTCGCTCGCTGCCGGACGCGTCGTACCTTCACCGTTCGTCCTGAGCGTAGCGAAGCGAAGTCGAAGGGCGGGCGGATCCGCGGCCGTTCCGATCATCCTTCGACTCCGGCGCTGCGCGCCTACGCTCAGGACGAACGGTGTCGAGTACGCACTGCGCCGGAACCTGCGCGCACCAATGCTGCTCCGTGGCGATACACGTACTCCCCGAATCAGGACCAACCCATGACCGACAAGCGCGTCGTCTTCGATTTCGACTTCGAGTTCACCAACGGCGGTGGCATCCAGGGCCAGGATTTCCGCCTGGACATCGACGGTGACGACATCGACGACGCCGCGCTCGTCGACTACATCGTCCGCGACCTGCGCCTGCTGATGGTCGGCCCCGCGCGCATCCTCAACAAGAAGATCATCACCGAAGCGCACAAGCGCAAGGCGAAGGCGGACGGCGGTCGCCGCGTCTACGTCGAACTCAGCCACGACATCGAGGACGGGATGGTCACGTATCCCGGCTTGCCGGCCGCACGCATCTGCGACTACCTCAGCCGAGAACGCTCGCGCGAGATCTACGTGCCGGGCACGGAGTTCCAAATCGCGAAGATCGAGATCGTCGCCAACACGGGCACGTACCTGGATTGCCCGTCGCACCGGTACGAACACGGCGACGACCTGTCGCAGATCGGGCCGGAGGCGTTCTGCGATCTCGACACGATCGTGATCCGCGCGCCGTATCAGGATGTGCGCGGCATCGACGCGTCCTGGTTCCGCGACAAGGAACTGCGCGGTCGCGCCGTGCTGGTGCACACGGGCTGGGATGCGTTCTGGCGCGAGGAGGCGTACGCGGTCGAGCATCCGTTCCTGACGCAGGACGCGGCCGAGTACCTGCGCGACTGCGGCGTGAAGCTCGTCGGCATCGATTCGATGAACATCGACGACACCTCGCAGGACGCGACGCAGGGCAAGGCGCGTCCTGTGCATTCGGTGCTGCTGGGCGCGGACATCCTCATCGTCGAGCACCTGTGCAACCTGGCCGCGTTACCGGACGAGGGCTTCGAATTCAGCGCGATGCCGCCGAAGGTGCGCGGGGCGGGGACGTTCCCGGTGCGGGCGATGGCGCGATTGCGCTGACGGCGGGTTCGTCAGCCCGAAGCTGACGTTCCGCGTCTAGGCGAAGCTGTCATCGCTGCCGAAGTCGTCATCCCGGCCTTCGCCGGGATGACGGAGTTTGAGAGGGGGAAGGAGGAGCGCTGCAACGCGCGCATCGGCCCACGCCCTACCGCCGCAACCCCTCACCCGCAACATCGAACCCCTCCGCCATCGCTTCCTGCTCGACGATCCTGTTCTGTGCACGCGCCAGCCCCGCGCCCGTCAACGCCCACACCAGCGCGATGCCCGCGCCGATCAACGCCGCCAGGGCCGGGTGCTGGGCGAGCATGTCGACCAGCGCCTTCGCCCAGCCGCTCACCGCATCGGCGCCGCGGTACACCACCGAGTCGATGAAGTTCTTCGCCTTGTACTTCGCCTCGGTCGGCACGACGGTGAACAGCATCTCGCGGCCCGGTCGCACGAACGCGTACTCGCCGAACCGGCGCACCACCATCACTACCGCGAGCACCGCGAACGTCGGCGCCAGCGCCAGCCACAGGAAGCCCAGCATCGTCACCACCGGCACCGCGACCAGCAACGCGGCCAGGCCCAGGCGCTGCACGAGACGGCCGGTGATGAACAGTTGCGAGAGGATCGTCAGGCTCTGCACGATCGCATCGATGGTGCCGAACACGCGCGTCTGGTCGGCGCGGTTGGGGAAGTTCAGTTCGACCAGTCGCGCCTGTTCGAAATACAGGAACGTGCTCACGCTCGCCAGCAGCAGCACGAACAGCGAAATGCCCATCAGGTACGGCGACTTCAGCACTGTCGTGATGCCCGCGAACGGATGCCCGCCAAGCGGGCGCGCACGCGCCTGCGCGGTGAGTTCGTCGCGCACCGGCTGCGCGTCGCGCCAGCGTTGCAGGTTGCGCGCGATGCCGATGCCGACCAGCAGCAGCGCCGCCGCCAGCCACAGCAGGCCGGCGTGCCCGATCGGGCCCACCAGCGCGATGCCGAGCAAAGGGCCGACCAATCCGCCCAAGCTCGCACCGGCGGCCATCAGCGCGAACAGACGCCTGGCCTGCGAGTTGGGGAACAGGTCGACGCACACGCTCCAGATCACCGAGATCGCGATCAGGTTGAACACCGAGATCCAGATGTAGAACGTGCGCGCGATCCACAGGTTGTCCGGATCGCTCTGGAAGCCGATCGCGAACAACGCCAGGTTCACCGCGAAGAACGCGAACGTCCACGGCAGGATGCGACGGCGCGGCACCTTCGATGCGATCCAGCCGAACAGCGGCATCGCCGCCAGCGTCGCCAGGAAGGTGCCGGTGAACAGCCATTGCAGGTTGTCCACGCCACCGGCGACGCCCATCGTTTCGCGCACCGGCCGCAGCATGAAGTAGCCGGCGAACATCACGAAGAAGAGCGTTGCGCCGGTGAGGACCGGTTTGGCTTCGCCTTCGGCGACACCGAAGAGGCGGGCGATGCGCGATTGCCAGTTCATCAAGGCTCCAGGCTCAGGACGGACACGCTCAGGCCAGTGCGGCGATCAGCGCGTCGCGCTGCTTCGCATCCAGCAGCGAGCCGGTGCCGGCACGCAGGTTGTCCACTTGGTGGCGCACCTTCGACGTGGCCGGAATGACGACCGTCACCGCCGGATGACTCAGCACGAACTTCAGGAACAGCTGCGCCCACGAATCGGCGCCGACGTCCTTCGCCCACGGCGGCAGCGGTTTGTCGCGCACCTGCGAGATCAGCCGGCCGTCCTCGAACGCGCGGTTGATCATCACCGCACAGCCCAGTTCCTGCGCGAGCGGGAAGACGGTCTGCTCCGCGCCGCGCGATACCGGCGAGTAGTTGATCTGGATGAAGTCGGGCTTGTGCTTGCGCATTTCCTCCGCAAGCTGCGCCTGGCCGTCTTCGCGGTAATGCGTGAGGCCGGTGTACTTCGTCTTGCCCTGCGCCTTGAGCTCGCGCGCCAGTGCGATCTGCGTCGCCGTGTCGCGCAGGTTGTGCACCTGGAGCAGTTCGACCTTGTCGGTGCGCAGGCGCCGCAGCGTGTCGTTGAATTGCTTGATGCCTTCGTCCTTGCCGGTGACGCCCGAGAGCTTGGTGGCGATGAACAGCTTGCCGCGCGTGCCGGTCTGCGCCATCAGGTCGCCCAGCACGTCCTCGGCGGTGCCGTAGGTGGGCGCGGTGTCGATGAGCGTACCGCCGCCGGCGACGAAGGCCTCCAGCACTTCGCGCAGCGGTGCGCGTTCGCCTGCGTCGCTTCCGACTTCGAAACTGCCCGACGTGCCCAAGCCGATCACCGGGATCTTTTCGCCGCTGGAGGGAATGGTGCGGGTGATGAGCGTGCCGGGCTTGGGTGGCGCCACGGCGGCGGTCGCGGCGGCTTTCGCCGGTGCGCGCTCCTGGCTGCACGCGGCCAGCGGCGCCAGGGCGACGCCGGCGGCGGCGAGGGTGGCGGTGGAGATGAACTCGCGACGGCTGGTCATGGCGATTGCTCTCTTCACGGCGACGGGAATGCCGACTATGCCGTTGATAGTGTCGAGAAGGCGCGCAGGCGAGTGCCTTTCGGCACGGGTCGACGTCGGGGTTTGCGACGAGCCGCCGGCCTCACGCGCCCAGCCGTTGGATCAGCGCCATCGCCGCGGCCGGATTTCGCTCCTTCGCCGCGCTGATGAAGTACACGAACACGTCGCGCTTGCGCTGCGGTGCGGCGTCCTTCGACAGATACGGCAGCGCGTCGGGCTGACGGCCGTCGGCCCATTCGTGCGCGCGCTGCGCCCACGTCGCCAGTTCGGCATCGGTGTAGCCGGTCGGCACGTCGCTGCGCGCGCGCATGAGCCGCGCGTAGACGAAATTGGCGGTGACATCGGCGAAGGAGGGATGTTCGTCCGAATCGGTGAACACGGTCGCCATGTTGTGCTGGCGCGCGAGCGCGACGTAGTCGGCATTCACGAACGCAGGATCGCGTACGTCGAGCACATGCCGCAACGCACGGCCTTCGACCGACGCGGGCAGCAGCCGCAGGAACTCGCCGAAGCTCTCGCGCTGGATGCGCTGGTTCTCGTCGAACTGCCACACGATCGGCCCGAGCCGGTCGCCCAGCGAGGCGATGCCGCCGAGGAAATCCTCTATCTGCGGCCCGGTCTTCGCCAATGCGCGCGACTGCATGATCCGCATCGGCGCCTTGGCCGAGAAGACGAAACCCTCCGGCGTTTCCGAGGCCCACTTGGCGTAGGTGGCCGGCTTCTGCGCGCCGTAGTAGGTGCCGTTGACTTCGATCGCGGTGAGCTTGCGGCTGGCGTATTCCAGCTCGCGGCGCTGCACCAGGCCCTTGGGATAGAAGTTGTCGCGCCACGGCGCGAACGTCCAGCCGCCGATGCCGACGCGGATGCCGTCCACGGGACGGGGATGTGCTTCGAAGAGTTCCATGCTCAGGGATTTTCGCCTTCGGGATTCCACGGATCGTAGCTGCCGAACCACCACACGTAACCTTCCGGATCGCGCGCCGCGTAGCCGCGTCCGCCGTAGTGCTGGTCGGCGATGTCGATGACGATGGTGGCGCCTGCGGTTTTCGCGTGGGCGTAATGCGCATCGGGGTCGTCGACGATCACGCACAAGCCGTGCGTGGAGCGGCCGCCGATTTCGTCCGGCTGCGCCATCAGCTTGGCCCAGTCGCCGTCCTTGCCGCTGGAGCCGAGCATGATCATGCCGTCGCCCCAGGTCAGCTGCGCATGCAGGACGACGTCGCCGTCCATGTAGACGGCCTGTTTCTGAAAACCGAACGCGCGGACCAGCCAGTCGATCATGGCCGGCGCGTCGCGATAGCTCAACGTCGGGATCACGGTGCTGCCTCGGCGGGATGCGGGCATGTCGGCGGCCTCGATGGGACAGTGAGGGGGCGAAGCATAACGCCGCCCGGTTAAGCCGATGTCGCTTCGTGCACACCGTGCGCGGCGTGGCTGGGGCAGAATCGGCGCTCACGGACCAAGGAGCACGCCATGACGCACTACACCGGAGGCTGCCACTGCGGCGGCATCGCGTATGAAGTCGACGGAGAGATCGAGCAGGTCCTGGACTGCAACTGTTCGATGTGCGCCAAGCGCGGCGGATTGCTGTGGTTCGTGCCGCGCACCACGTTCGAGCTGAAGACGCCCGAGTCGAACTTCCGCACGTACACCTTCAACACCCACAAGCTGCAGCACCACTTCTGCCCGAACTGCGGCATCTCGCCGTTCACCGAAGGCACCGCACCGGACGGCACGGCCGTCATCGCGATCAACGCGCGCTGCCTGGACGGTGTGGAGGCCTCGTCGTTGAAGGTGGTGCATTACGACGGGCGTTCGCGCTGAGAGGCGTTACTCGTAGCCCGGGTAAGCGAAGCGCACCCGGGTGCGGTGGCCGTGATCCCGGGTGCGCTTCGCTTACCCGGGCTACGGAGAAACGTCGTGTTCCTGAGTTGTCATCCCCGCGAAGGCGGGGATCCATGCATCGGCTGCATCACGCTCCGGAAGGCGTGACATGGCGGTCCAAACGGTGCATCGGCGGGTCATCGTTTCCGCTTCGCCGCCCCTCACCCCAACCCCTCTCCCGGTGGGAGAGGGGTTTTGAAGAAGCCTTGAAGCAGCCGCTTACTGGATCGGCTCGTCCAGCATCATCTCGCGCACGAAGCGCACCGGCGGCGCGCCGTAGCTCAGCACCTGGTCGTGGTAGGCCTTGGCGTTGAACTTGCCGCCCAGCTTGGCTTCCACGGCCTTGCGCATGTCGAAGTGCTCCTGCGCACCGACGAAATACGTCGGCAGCTGCGCCGAGGTGAGCTGCGCGCGATCCCACTTGCCGGCAGCCTCGCTCTCCTGCTGGAACGCCTGCTTGGTCATCAGTTCCATCGCCTGCTCGCGGGTCCAGTTGTCCACGTGCACGCCCTGGTCGAGGATCGCGTTGGCGATCGTGCGCAGGTAGAACTTCAGCTGCACCAGGCGGAACAGCGGGTCGTTATCCAGGTAGCCGGCGTCGGCCATCATGTCCTCGGTGTAGACCGCCCAGCCTTCGGCGAACAGGCCCGAGCGCAGCACCGAACGCAGGGTGGAGTGCGACTCCGCCGAATGCGCGCCTTCCAGGTAGTGGCCCGGCATCGCTTCGTGGATGGACAGCAGATGGATCATGCGGTTGTTGTATTCGCGCAGGAACGAGTCGACCTGCTTGTCGTCCCACTCGTCCGGGATCGGTGAGATCGCGTAGTAGGTGTCCAGGCCCTTGTCGAGCGGACCCGGCGAATCGCAGTAGGCCACCGCCACGCCGCGCTGGAACTCCGGCATCAGGATGATCTTCACCGGATCGTTCGGCACGGTGACCAGATCGTGCTTGCGGGTGAAGTCGGTCGCCTGCGCCAGCGTCTGCTTGGCGAAGTCCACGACCTGGTCGCGCGCGGGCTTGTCGGCGTAGGCCAGTTCGAGCGCGGCCTCGATCGCCTTCTGCTGCTGTTCCGGCGTCGGGTTGGCCGGCATGTCCGGCGCGTTCGGCTTGTCCTTCAGCACGGTCTGGGCGATGGCGTACATCTCGCCGCGCACGCGCTTGAGTTCGCCTTCGGCGCGCTGCTTGATCTCCGCGCGCGACAGCGAGGAGTTCAGCGAGAACTGCAGCTTCTCGTCGTACAGCTTCTGGCCGATGCGGAAGTCGCCCTTCGCGTTGGGCACCAGCGTCTTGTCGAGCCAGGTCTGCTGCTCGGCGACGGCCTTGCGCAGGCCTTCGACGGCGGCGTCGAGCTGCTTGCGATCCTCGCCCTGCAACTGGCCGGCGTTGGGCACGATGAAGGTGTCGATGAGGCTGAGCATGCCGGCGTTCTGCTTGGCCACTTTCTCGGCGTGGATCTTCGGCACGCGCGCCGGGTCCAGGTTCTCGCGCATCTGCGCGTAGATGCTGGGGATCTTCTGCATGCGCGCGGTCGCCGACTTCAGGCGCTGCGGCATCGGTGCGAACTCGCGCGCCATCAGGTTGTAGATCGCGCCACCGGCCAGGCCGCTGTACACCTGCGGATCCCAGGCCCAGCTCTGCAGCGTATCGATGCTCCAGATATCGCCGCGCACCTGGTTGCGCAGGATCGCCGCGTCGATCTGGTTCTCGCGCGAGAGCTTGGCGGTGTCGATGCCGTCGAGCTGCGCGAGGATCTTCTTGGCGAAGTCCACCTGCGCCTGGCGACCGGCGGCGCTGAGATCGTCGATCTCGCCGTCGAAGTCGTGCTTGCCGATCTGCGTGGCGGAGACCGGGTTCAGGCGCAGCCAGCCGTCGAGCCACTGCTGGGAGATTTCGGCGAAGCGCGCATCCACGGCGGCGTCGGAGGCCGGCGCGGCGGCCGTGGCCTTGGTGTCGGCGGGGGCGGGAGAAGGTTGCGGCTGGCAGGCGGCGAGGCTCGCCGTGAGCACGGCGGCGGCGAGCAGGGTGGGACGGAACGACGGCATGGACGGGTCTCGAAGGGTCGGAACAGGCGGCAGGGCCGCGGTCCCGCGAGGATATCCCCTGCGTAGGCCCGACCCCATAGGCCGATCGTTGAGGCGCCGTTGCCGACTCTGGCCGACCGCTGCGCGGCGCCGCCGGAGCGGGTATCGTCCACCTGCACCCGGGGGAGCCGGCGCAGGGGGAAAACATGAAGCAGTGGATCGCGGCCGCGGCGCTGGTGCCGCTGGCCTGGGTGGCGGACGTGGGGGCGACCGGGCCCGCTTTGGCGGACTTCCTGAAGCAACCGCAGTACGAATCGATGACCCTGTCGCCGCGCGGCGACTACGTGGCGGCCCGCGTGCCCTTCGACGACCGCACCGTGCTGGCCATCCTGCGCCTGGCGGACATGCAGGTCACCGCGAAGATCGACCCGGGCCGCGACGGTTTCGTCGAATCCGAAACGTGGGTGTCCGACACGCGTCTGTTCGCCTCGGTCTCGATCAAGCTGGGCACGCTGGAGCAGCCGTACATGCTGCCCAACCAGCACTCGGTGGACGTGGATGGCCGCAACGGCCGCTCATTCCCCGGCTACATGATCGACCCGCTGATCGACGACCCCGAGCATGTGCTGACCTCGTACTGCCGCAAGGTCACCATCAACGATTGCTGGACACGCGTGCGCAAGATGCGCAGCGACGGGCTGGGCTCGCGCGAAGACATCGTCGACGCGCCGATTCCCAATGCCGATTTCCTCGCCGACCGCAGCGGCACGGTGCGTTTTTCCTGGAACACCGACGACGACGATCGCCAGCAGGTCTACCTGCTGCGCGACGGCACCTGGACGAAGATCAACGACGAGCAGGACAGCGGTATCGAGTCCACGCCCATCGGCACCAGCTACGACCGTCGCTACGGCTTCCTGTGGAGCGAACGCAAGCAGGGGCCGGACGTGATCGAGCGGATCGACCTGGTCAGCGGCGAGCGCACGGTGGTCGCCAGCGATCCCGATTCGGACCCGCAGAGCCTGGTGTGGTCCTTCGACGGGCACGAGCCCATCGGCGCGGTGTACGGCGGCATCCGGCCGCAGGTGCGCTTCTTCGACACCGCGCACCCGCACGCGGCGCTGTCGCGCGAACTCATCGATTCGTTTCCCGGTGAACTCGCGCGCGTCACCAGCGCCAGTCGCGACGGCCGCCGCGCGCTGGTCACCGTGACCAGTGCGGTGGAGCCGGAGCGCTTCTATCTGCTCGACACCGCCAGCGGCGATCTCAAGCTGCTGGCGCGCAGCCGGCCGTGGCTTGCGGCTTCCGCGATGCGGCCATCGACGCCGGTGACGTTCACCGCGCGCGACGGCGTGGTACTTCACGGATGGCTGAACAGGCCGGCAGGCGACGGCCCGCATCCGCTGGTGGTGATGCCGCACGGCGGGCCGTTCGGCGTCGCCGACGGCTGGGCGTTCGCCGACGACGTGCAGATGCTGGCCACGCGCGGCTATGCGGTGCTGCGCATCAACTTCCGCGGTTCGAAGGGCCGCGGCCGCGCGTTCATCGAGTCCGGCTACCGCCAGTGGGGCCGCGCGATGCAGGACGACCTTACCGACGCCACGCGCTGGGCAATCGAACACGGCGGCGCCGATGCGTCGCGGATCTGCATCTGGGGCGAAAGCTACGGCGGCTACGCCGCGCTGATGGGCGCCGTGCGCGAGCCGGAGCTGTACCGCTGTGTCGTCGGCATGGCCGGTCCCTACGATCTGCCCACGCTCTACCGCTGGGGCGACACGCAGCGTTCCGAATGGGGACGCGCGTACCTCGCGCGCTCACTGGGCGAGGACCAGGCGCAACTGCGCCAGGCATCGCCGACCGCGCACGCCGGCAGCATCCGCGCGCGGGTGATGCTGGTGCAGGGCATGCGCGATCGCCGCGTCTCGCCCGAACACCTGCGCGCGATGCGACGCGCCCTGGACGAAGCCAAGATCCCGTATGACGGCTACTTTCCTTCCGACGAGACGCACGGGTTCTACGGCGTGGAATCGCGCAGGAAGTACTACGAATCGGTGCTGCGCTTCCTGGATCGCAGCCTGGCGCGCTGAGTCAGCGCTCCGCGATCCGTCGCGGATGCGTGTAGACGTTGAGCGAATCGCCGCGCGCGAACGCAGCGAGCGTGACGCCCGCATCGTCGGCGGTGCGGATCGCAAGATCTGTCGGTGCGGAGATCGCCACGACCAGGCCGATGCCCGCGGTCGCCGCCTTGTGCACGATCTCGTACGACGCGCGTGAGGTGATGACGAGAAAGCCCGCGTCGGCCGCGAGCGGCGGCGCATGGCGGACCATTGCGCCGATCAGCTTGTCCAGCGCGTTGTGGCGGCCGACATCCTCGCGCACCAGCAGACCGCCGGCGTGCGCGAAGCCGGCCGCATGCACGCCGCCGCTGAGTGCGTTGAGCGGCTGCTGCCGTGCGAGTTCGACCAGTGCGGCGCGGATCGCGGCGATCTCCACCGTCGCGCCCGTCGCCACGCGCGGCACCGGGCGCAGCGCGGCCTGAAGGCTCTCCACGCCGCATAGCCCGCACCCACTGCGGCCTTCCATGCCGCGACGACGTTCCTGCAGCACATCGAAGCGCGCTTGCGGAATCGCCGCGTGCAACGCCACGCCCGTGTCGTGGCGCACCACGTCCACCAGCCTGAATTCCGCCGGCTCCGCCACGATGCCTTCGCTCAGCGCGAAGCCGAGCGCGAAGTCCTCCAGCGATTCGGGCGTGGCCATCATCACGGCGAAGGACTCGCCGTTGTAGAGCAGGGCGACGGGCGCCTCGACGATGACGTGGTCTAAGTGCGGCGCGCGGCCCGCGTGCGGCGCGCGATCGTCGGCATGCAACCGCAATGCCTGCACGGATTGCAGCGGCTCGTTCATGCCGCGTCCACCAGTTGCCGTCCCTTCGCGGTGAGCCACAGCACGGTGCGCCCACCGTCCTGGCGGCGTTCGACCAGATCCAGTCCGTCGAAGCGCGGATCGTCGCCCAGCGCCGCAAGCAGGCGTTGCAGCTCGCTCAGGCCCAGGTGCAGGCGCTTGGCGACGCGGTGGATCGACTGGCCGTCTTCGGACTGCAACAGGCGCAGCAGCGCGAGCGCGTCGTCGTCGCTCATGCCGGCGTGCTCCGGCGCAGGCGCACGGGGATGGACTTGGACGCCGGCGTGCGCGCGCGTTCGGCATGGTGGTCCAGCGGCACCAGCGCGTTGGTCTCGGGGAAGTAGCTGGCCAGGCAGCCGGACGGGATGTCGTATTCGACCAGGCGGAAGTCGCGCACGGTGCGCTCGCCGTCGTGCCAAACCGATGTGATGTCGACATGCTCGCCGTCGCGCAGCCCGAGGCGCGCCAGGTCGGCCGTCGAGATGAAGCACACGCGGCGCAGCCCGTGCACACCGCGGTAGCGGTCGTCCAGTCCGTACACCGTGGTGTTGTACTGGTCGTGGGAACGCACCGTCATCAGTTGCAGCACCTCGTCCTGCGCGCGGTGCGCATCGAGCGCGTGTGCGAAGAAGCCGGCCTTGCCGCTGGCGGTGGGGAACATGCGCGATCGGCCGGGATGGTGCAGGTGGAAGCCACCGTCGGTGCGCACGCGTACGTTGAAGTCGGCGAAGCCCTCGATCACGCGCGCGATGCGGTCGCGGATGCGGTCGTAGTCGCGCACCAGTTCCAGCCACGGCGTGCGGCTGCCCGGCAGCGTGGCGGCGGCCAGGTGCGCGATGATCGCCGGTTCCGACATCAGGTGCTCCGACGCGGGCGGATTCATCCCCGACGACAGGTGCACCATGCTCATCGAATCCTCCACCGTCACTGCCTGTGGGCCGTCGGCCTGCAGGTCGATCTCGGTGCGTCCCAGGCACGGCAGGATCAGCGCGTCGCGTCCGTGCACCAGGTGCGAGCGGTTGAGCTTGGTGCTCACGTGCACGGTGAGTTCACATCGCCGCAGCGCTTCATGCGTCAGCGCCGTGTCAGGCGTGGCGGCGGCGAAGTTGCCGCCCATCGCGAAGAACACTTTCGCCCGGCCGTCGTGCATGGCC
Organism: Lysobacter sp. FW306-1B-D06B; assembly: GCF_038446665.1. Classification (NCBI taxonomy): domain Bacteria; kingdom Pseudomonadati; phylum Pseudomonadota; class Gammaproteobacteria; order Lysobacterales; family Lysobacteraceae; genus Lysobacter; species Lysobacter sp. FW306-1B-D06B. Next base: position 2,045,980 of record NZ_CP151802.1, read on the forward strand.
TGGATCGCGGCGACCGTGTCGAAGCCGTGCGCACGCGGCGGGGCGAAATCGAACTCCGCGCCAAGGCGATCGAGGAATATGGCCGAGGGCTGCTCGTAGATGCCCATCGTGCGGTCGCCCTGCACGTTGGAATGCCCACGCACCGGGCACGGTCCCGCGCCCGGCCGGCCGATGTTGCCGCGCAGGAGCAGCAGGTTGCCCAGCATCTGGATCGTCGCCACGCTGCGCGCATGCTGGGTGATGCCCATGCCCCAGCACACGATCGTGGCCGTGCTGTCCAGGTAGGTGCGCGCGGCCTGTTCGAGGTCGGCGCGCGACAGGCCCGATTCGCGTTCCAGCGCGTCCCATTGCGTCGCGCGGACCGTGGCGGCGAAGTCCTCGTAGCCGTGCGTATGCGCGTCGATGAACTCGCGATCCACCGCGCCGCTCTCGATCACGACCTTGCACAGCGCCGTCGCCACGGCGAGATCGCCGCCGATGCGCGGCTGGTAGTACTCCGACGCCAGCTGCGTGCTGCCGCCGCCGAGCATGTCGGCCGGCGACTGCGGGTTGGCGAAGCGCTCCAGCCCACGCTCGCGCAGCGGATTGAAGGCGACGATGCGGCAGCCGCGTTTGGCCGCGCTGCGCAGTTCGCCGAGCATGCGCGGGTGGTTGGTGCCGGGGTTCTGGCCGAAGATGAAGATCGCCTGGGCTAGCTCGAAATCCTCCAGCGTCACCGAGCCCTTGCCGCTGCCGAGCTGTTCGGTCAGCGCCACGCCCGAGGCTTCGTGGCACATGTTCGAGCAGTCGGGCAGGTTGTTGGTGCCGAACTCGCGCACGAACAACTGGTACAGGAAGGCGGCTTCGTTCGACGTGCGCCCCGAGGTGTAGAAGATCGCCTCGTCCGGCGAGCCGAGCGTGTTCAACGCGCGCGCGATGGAGGCGAACGCTTCGTTCCACGCGATCGGCCGGTAACGATCGCTGGCCGCGTCGTACAGCATCGGCTCGGTGAGACGGCCCTGTGCTTCCAGGAAGTGGTCGTCCTGCTGGTCGAGCCAGGCGACGGTGTGCTGTTCGAAGAACGCGCGCGTGACGCGTTTGGAGGTCGTCTCGTTGGCGACGGCCTTGACGCCGTTCTCGCAGAATTCGAAGGTCGAATGCGGATTGCGGTCGGGCCAGGCGCAGCCCGGGCAGTCGAAGCCGCGCGGCTGGTTGGCGCGCAGCAGCGTGGAGGCGCCCTTCATCACGACCTGTTGGTCGCGAAGTGCCTGCCAGGAACTGCGCAGCGCGTCCCAGCCGCCGGCGGGCTTGAGGTAGTGTTCGATGGGCTTCTTGTGGGACATCGCGATGCGGCGGGGCGGCCGTGCGGCCGGCATGCGCGCATGATAGGCCCGCGCGCGCCGCGCGGCGATGACGACGGGTGAAAGCGGCGCGGTGCGGTGGCATAGTCGCCGGGCCGTGCCGCAAGGCGCCCCGCGCTGGACCCGATGACATGCGCCATCCGCCGATCCTTTTTTCCACGGTCATGACCGTCTGCCTGTCGTTCGGCGCGTGCGCGAGCGCGTCCGCCGCGCAGGCGTGTCCGCCCGACGGCTGGCCGGTGGAGCGGCTGGAGTCGCTGAAACAGGGCGGTTTCGTCATCGCCGATGCGAACGAGCGTGCCGCGCTCGCGCTGGCGCTCACCGATTGCCTCGCGGCGCCCGACCCGGGCCTGCGCGATGGCATCGCCTTCGAAGCGCTCTCCGGCTGGATGCGCAAGGGCGAGCTGCCGCCGGAGACTCTGCGCGCCATGCGCGAGCGCCTTTACGCGATGCTGGGCGCGCCCGATGCGGACGGCTACGCATGGCCGTTCGCGGCGCTGGTGCTGTCGGAGGTCGCGCGCACCGATCGCCTCGCGCCGTGGATGACGCCCGCCGAACGTTCGACGATGGTGCTGCGCGCGGTCGCGTACCTGGAATCGGTGCGCGATTACCGCGGCTTCGAACCGGACGAGGGCTGGCGCCACGGTGTCGCGCACGGTGCCGACTGGCTGATGCAGCTCTCGCTGAATCCGGCGCTGGACGGACCGCAGCTGCATCGCATCGTCGATGCGGTGGCGACGCAGGCGGTGCCCGCGTCGGGCGTGGCGTATGTCTTCGGCGAGCCGCAGCGGCTGGCGGCGCCCGTGGTGTACGCGGCGCAGCGCGCGATTCGCGACGAGGCCGGCTGGACGGCGTGGTTCGCGGCCCTGGTCACGCGGTTGGGCGATCCGTCGTTGGCCTGGCGCGACCCGCAATGGTTGGCACGGCGACACGATCTGGTGGCCTTCCTGCAGGCGGTCTACGTCGAGGCCGACCAGTCCGCCGACACACGCGTGCGCACGCTGCTGCCCGGCGTGGTGGCCGCCCTGAAAACGCTTCCCTGACGCGCGGCGGGCGGTTTTCAGAACGTTCCGATTCAAGCGCCCGCGCGTTCTGCCGAGGATGGCTCTTCATTCCGGAGCCAGGGTCGGCCCCACCATGTCTTTCTCCCCGAGGGGCAACGAGTTGTGTCCACGCTGCGGCGAGCGCGTGCGCAGCCTGCGTCTGTCCGACGAGATCGTTCGCCATCACCAGTGCCTCGAGTGCGGCTACCGCTACGAGAACCTGCATGATCCAAGTGAGGATCACGGGCAATTGGAGCCTTTCGAATGCCTGAAGGCGTTCGATGAGGCCGATCGCGACGGCATCGAAACGCTGATCATGCTCCTGCTGGGCAGCGGCACGCTGGACAGCGCACTGGAACTCACCTCGCGCACGCTGGCCGACATGGTGCGCGAACACGGCGCGCCGTTTTCGACGCTGCGCGGGTTCACCTTTCCTGCGTGCAAGTGGCGCATCGCACGCACGCTGCGATCCGCGTCGTACCTGGTGGTGATCGACCAGGGGCAGTGGCGCGTGTGCTTCACGATGCGGCGGCTGTATCCGACGTTGACCTGAGGCGCGTGGAATGCCGCACCCGAGCCCCGCTCGCGCGAGCGGAGAGGTGCCGGCAGGCGGTGCCCTTTGCCGAAGCGTCAGCGCGAATGCGTCCCCGACGCCTGCCACGGCCCGTCGATCCAGTCGCGCATCGTGCGCAATTGCTCGATCGCTTGTGCGAGCGGTGCGGGGCGGTGGATGCCGAAGCCCTGCACCTGGTCGCAGCCGTGCGCGGCCAGCCATTCGAACTGCGCCTGCGTCTCCACGCCTTCGCCGACCACCTTCAGCCCCAGGCCGTGCCCCAGCGTCAGCAGCGCATCGCAGATCGAGGCGCTGCGTTCGTCGCGATCGACGTCGCGCACGAACGAGCGGTCCAGCTTGATCGCATCCAGCGGCAGCTGCTTGAGGTAGGACATGCTCGAAAACCCCGTGCCGAAGTCGTCCAGCGAAATGCACACGCCGGCGTCCTGCAGGCGGCGCAGGGTATCCAGCGCCTGCTCCGGACGCGTCATCAGCACGCTCTCGGTCAGCTCGATGTGGAGCGCGCCGCGCGGCAGTTCGTAGTCGGCCAGCGTGCGCTCGATGTCGTGCGCGATGTCGCCGTCGATGAACTGGATCAGCGACACGTTCACTGCCACGGGCAGATCGCCGAATCCGGCGCGGCCCAGCAGACGCTGCGCCGCGGCGGCTTCGCGCATGGCCCAGCGGCCCAGCGGGACGATCAGGCCGGTGTCTTCGCAGATGCCGATGAACTGCGATGGCGGCAGGTAGCCGCCATCACTCTGCGGCCAGCGGATCAGCGTTTCCAGACCGGCCGGCCGTGAGCGCCCGACATCCCACAGGATCTGGAAATGCAGCTCGAACTCGTCCGCGTCGATGGCGCGATGGATGCGGCCGGCCAGGCGCAGGCGGTCGCTGGCGTGGCGCGCCATGCCCGGTTCGAACACCACGACGGGACGGTGCTCGGTGCGGGCCACGTGCGCCGCGAGCCCGGCGTTGCCGATGGCCTGGGCGGCCTGGTGTTCGCCGGCGCGCAGGTCGGCCACGCCGATCCACGATTCCAGACGGTGCAGCGTGTCCTCACCGGGGATCGGTCGCGCCAGCTCGCGTTGCAGATTCTGCAAGGCCTGATCCCAGGCCTGCGCGGGACACACCACCAGCGCGAACTCGTCGCCGCGCACGTGGCCCGCGGCGCCGAAGCGCTCGCCCAGGCGCGCCACGCGCGTGGCCATCGCGCGCAGCGTGTCGTGCCCGGCTTCGCGGCCCAGGCTGTCCTCGATCAGCTCCAGCCCTCGCAGCTGGATGCTCGCCACGCGGCAGGGCCCCGGCGCCATCGCATCGATGCGCTGCGCCAGCGCGTCGGCGTTGGGCAGGCCGCTGGTCATGTCGTGGCTGGCGCGATACGCCAGCTCGCGCTGCTGCGCCATCCGATCGGTCACGTCCTCGGCGAGCACGAGCCGCGCGGGCCGGCCGCGCAGCTCGATGTCGGTGGCGTACACGCGCGCTTCGAGCAGGCGTCCGTCCTTGCGCCGGTGCACCCACATGCGCGCTTCGTCGTGGTGCGCGCCCGCGTGTCGGTCAAGATCCTCCATCACTTCATGGCGATGTTCTTCGGGGCGGATGTCGAAGATCGTCATGGCGAGGAACTCCTCGCGCGTGTAGCCGTACTGCGCGATGGCCGCCTCGTTGACCTCCAGGAACCGCAGCGTCTCCACGTCGAACACCCAGAACGGCAGCGGGTTGCGCTGGAACAGCAGGCGGAACTGGCGTTCGGTGTCCGCCAGCGCCTGCTGCGCTTCCATTCGCGCGGTGATGTCCATGACCGTGCCGCTCATCTGCTCGGTGCCGTGCGGGCCGATGACCGCGGCGCCGCGCGCAGAAATCCAACGCACGACACCGTCGTCGCCGAGGATGCGGTAGTCGAGCGAGTACGGCTCGCCGTTGCGCCAGGCCTGGGCGAAATCGGCGGACACGCGCTCGCGATCGTCCGGGTGCACGCTTGCGTAGAAGTCCTCGATCGTCGCGTCGTGGCGATCGCCACGCAGCCCGACCAGTTCCGCCACCTGGTCCGACCAGCGGATCGTGCCGCTGCGATCGGCGCTCCAGGTGCCGGTGCGGCCCAGTTCCTGCGCGCGGCGCAGGCCTTCGGCGGTTTCGGTCAGGCGTTTCAGCATGGCGGCGTTGTCGCGCGCGTTGCGCTTCACCACGCGCACCAGGTACGCCAGACCGACCAGATACAGCGCGTACAGCACGGTGCCGGCGATGACCAGTCGCCACCAAGGCGCGAGTACGCTGGTGCGCGGCAGGCCCACGTTGACGTGCAGCGGATAGCCGGGCACCGCACCGGACGCGGTGATGCGCGCTACGCCGTCGCCGTATCCGGTGCCGGACTCGACCGAGCGTGGCTCCACCTGCGCGGCCACGAAATCGTCGTCGCGATCGCCCACGTACTGCAGGCCGCGGTTGTCGGCGACGATGCGCGATTGCGCGTCGGCAAGCTGGATGAGGCGACGGCGGTCGCCTTCGAGGTGGCGGATGAGCCCGTGCAGCTCCTCCGTGCGCAGCCGCGCGATGATCCAGCGGTCGCCGCGCATCGGCACCGCCAACGGCAACAGCCATCGGCCGCCATGCCGTTGCAGTGGGCCGACGGACATCGATCGCGCGTGCGCACGTGCGCGTTGCAGGTCCGGCCAGCGCGCGAACTCCGGCTCGCCGCGTCCGCCGCTCAGCGGGCGGCCGCGCGCATCGGTGAGCTCCAGGCTTTCCAGCTCCTGCTGGCGCTGCGCGACGCCGGCGAAGGATTCGGCGACGAGGGGCAGGGCGTGCTCCGGTGCGGTGTCCTCGATGCGCTGCGCATCGCCGGCGATGCCGAGCATGGCCCGTTCCAGGTTGCGAAGCTGCAACCACACCAGTCGTCCCGCGCCGGAGGTGAGGGCGAGGTTCTGCTGCTCCGCGGCGACCAGGCGATTGCGCCGATCAGACGCGGCGACCACGACCAGCACGATGCCCAGCACCACCGCCAGCCCGAGTCCGAAGGCCAGTACGGCAGCGGCCGACTGGGTGCGGCCTGGCGCGGTGCTGGAGGCTTCGGCGGAAGGCATCGCGTGTGCGGTGGTCGGTGTACCGGAGGATGAGGTGGTATTCGGGACGCTGCGATGTGACAACGCCGTGAGCGCACGTTGACGTGCGCCGGCATGGCGCGTCTTCCACGGTATCGGCCGATGCGGCCGGTTCTTCAGCCCGGTACGCGGGCCAGCGCCGGTTCGCAGGAGGGCACGTGTTCGCGCAGCAGTTCCAGCAGTTGCGGAATGCGATAGGGCTTGGGCAGGAAACCCACGTTGGCCGGCAACGCCGGCAATTGCGCGCGGGCGAAGCCGGAGACCAGGATGATGCGGGCATCGGGCTGCAGCCGGGCCGCATGCGTGGTCAGATCGATGCCGGACATGCCGCCGGGCATGCTCACATCACTGACCACGACGTCGAATCGCCCCTGTTCCAGCGCGGCCACGGCCTGCGGGCCGTCGGCGGCGAGCGTGACGCGGTAGCCGGTCAGGCGCAGCGCTTCGCCGACGAGCATGCGCAGGTCGTCCTCGTCCTCCACCAGCAGGACGTCGTGCTCAGCCATCGTTGCACTCCGTGCGTGCGGGCAGGTGCATGCCGACCGTCGTGCCCTGGCCGGGCGCGCTGCGCAGCAGCACGAAGCCGCCCGATTGCGCAACGAATCCGTACACCTGGCTCAGTCCCAGTCCGCTGCCACGGCCGATGTCCTTGGTGGTGAAGAAGGGCTCGGCCGCGCGCTCCACGGTGTCCGCGCTCATGCCTTCGCCGTTGTCGATCACCTCGATGGCCAGGTAGTCGCGCGGCTCCGCATCGGGCGTGTCCGGCGGCGCGCGACGGACCTTGCGCGTGCGCACCGTGATCGTGCCGCCGCCGGGGAGGGCATCGCGGCTGTTGGCGACGAGGTTCAGCACCGCGGCCTCGAACTGCGTCGCGTCCACTTCCAGCTGCGGCATGTCCTCGCCCAGCTCGAAGGCGCACTGGATCGAGGGCCCGCACGCGCGCCGATACAGTTCGGCCGAAGACGCCAGCAGGTGGTTGACGTCGTGCACCTCCGGCGCCAGGTTCTGTGCGCGTGCGAACGCCAGCAACTGACGGGTGAGCAGGGCGCCGCGGTCGGCGGCGCGCTGGGCGGCTTCGACCCACTCGCCCGTGCGCGCGTCCTGCGCGTGCTGCAGGTTGATCAGGTCCAGGCTGTTGACGATCACCGTCAGCAGATTGTTGAAGTCGTGCGCCAGGCCCAGCGTCAGCTTGCCGATCGCCTCCAGCTTCTGCGATTGCACCAGCGCCTTCTGCGCGTCCTGCAGGCGCAGCTGCGCCTCGTAGCGCTCGGTGACATCGCGGGTCACCTTGGCGAAACCGATCAGCTCGCCGTCGTGCCAGATCGGATCGATCACCACGCTGGCACGGAAACGCGTGCCGTCCTTGCGCAGGCGCCAGCCCTCGGCCTCGAACTTGCCTTCGGTGCGCGCGCATTGCAGACCGCGCTGCGGTTCGCCCTTGACCACGTCTTCGGGCGTGTAGAAGCGGGAGAAATGCTGGCCGACGATCTCGCTGTCGGTGTAGCCCTTGATGCGCTCACCGCCGGGATTCCAGCTGCGGATGTAGCCGTCGGGGTCGAGCATGTAGATGGCGTAGTCGGTGACGCTGCCGATCAGCAGCGCCAGTTGCCGGGCTTCGTCGTCCAGTCCCCTCAACGAGGGTCCGCCCACGGCCACGCCGCTTTCATGCGGCGGCCGCGCGGGAATTGCGTCGACCAATGTCACATCCCCCTTTCGTCGGGCGAGACTAGTTTGCACGGCGTTAAATTTCCGTGCACCGGCGCACGACCACGATCAATGATGCGTCGAAGAGGGCGGGGCTTCGTGTCCTGCGTCCAGCGCGGTATCGCGCAGCGGCGGCGTCAGGTCGGCCCCCTGGCCGGGCTGATCGTCGCGGTCGTCGGGCTTGCGCAGCTCGCCCTTGCGCGTGTCGGCCTCGTCCAGGCCAGATGGGTCGCGATGGAGTTTGCTCATGGAAAGCGCGGTGGGGTGCTGGTGACGCAGCAGAGCACAATCGCCGCCCACGCCAGGTGAAACCCGGCGTCCACGCAGTCAAAAGGCCGATGTCGCAAACCGGTCCACATGATCTTCACCTGACGCACGCGCGGGCATCCGTTAGGATCGGCCGCTGTTCGCCGGTGACTTCGCCGGTTCAGGGGACCGATGGAAACGACCATGACTCGCTTCGGGTGGGGACGATGGAGGCTGCCGCTGCTCGCGGCCGGCATCGTGCTGATCATGGTCACGCCGTTCCTGCTGCTGCAGCGCCTGTCGGAGCAGAACCTGCAGGCGGCCGACGCGGTGGCCCACACGCACGAGGTGGAAACCGCCGTCGCCCAGCTGGCGCTGACGGTGCGCGAGATCGAATCCTCCGGCATGTTGATCGCGCTGGGCGTGGACCAACCGCTGGCGCGCGAGCGCATGGCCTCCGGCAAGGTGGAGCTCGGCCCGCAGTTCGACCGGCTCACCCGCCTGACCGCCGACAACCCCGAGCAGCAGGTGCTGATCGGACGCCTGCGCGAGCTGGTGGAAAGCCGCGTGGACACGATCGAGGACTTCCTGCGCGGTGACCACCGCGATGGCGCGCAGGCGCTGATGCCGCTGGTGTCGCGCTTCGCGATCCGGCCGGCATTGCAGGAAATGCTGCGCAACGAGCAGGCACTGTTGGCGCAGCGCAATTACGACGCCGAATCGCAGCGTCGCAACGCAATGTGGCTGAGCTGGGCGGCGATGGCGGTGCAACTGCTGCTGGTGGGCATCGTGATGCTGCTGCTGGGCCGGCAGATCGCCAGCCGCATTCGTGCCGAGCAACGCTCCAGCCGCGCCAGCGAGCGCGCGATGGCCGTGCTGCAGACGGTGCGCGAACCGATCGTGCTGTTCGACGACGACCAGCGCATCGTCATGCACAACGCCGCGTTCGCCGAGATGTACGCGATCCCGGGCGACGGCCCGCACGCACTCGCCGACGCAGGCGGCGCATGGAACGATCCCGTCCTGCAGCAACGCCTGCGCGACGTGCTGCAACGCGGGCGCGAGCTGTGGGACTTCGAGCACGAGCAGCACCAGCCCGACGGTACCGCGCGCACCGTGCTGCTGAACGCGCGGCGCATGCCGCTGCCGGACGTGGACGACCATGTCGTGCTGATGACGGTGTCCGACGTCTCCGCGCAGAAGGCCACGAACCAGAAGATCGCCGAACTCAACCGCCAGCTGGAAGGCAAGGTCGAGCAGGTGTCGGAAGTGAACCGCGAGCTGGAAGCCTTCAGCTATTCCGTCTCGCACGACCTGCGCGCGCCGTTGCGCCACGTGGCCGGCTTCTCCGACAAGCTCACCCGTCATCTGGGTGAGGGCACCGACGAGAAGACGCGGCATTATCTGGACGTGATCGGCGGCTCGGCGCGGCGCATGTCGCAGCTGATCGACGACCTGCTGGTCTATTCGCGCCTGGGCCGTAGCGCACTGCGCCTGCAGGCGGTGGACATGCAGTCGCTGGTGGCCGAGACGCGCGCGATGCTCGACGCCGGTGCCGAAGCGCGCGCCACGCGCGTGGAGTGGCACATCGCGCCGCTGCCGATCCTGGTCGCCGACGAAAACATGATGCGCCAGCTCTGGGGCAACCTGCTGGGCAACGCGATCAAGTACTCCTCGCGCCGCGACGTGGCCGTGATCGACGTGGACCATCGCGTGCTCGATGATGGCAGCCACGAATTCACCGTGCGCGACAACGGCGCCGGCTTCGACATGGCCTACGCCGGCAAGCTGTTCGGCGTGTTCCAGCGCATGCACAAGCCCACCGAGTTCCCCGGCACCGGCATCGGCCTGGCGAGCGTGCGCCGCGTCCTGGCGCGCCACGGCGGCCGCATCCGCGCCGAATCCGCGCCCGGTGAGGGCGCGAGTTTCCACTTCACCCTGCCCGCGGCGCTGGATGCGCCCATCCAAGAGCGATCCATCGCATGAGCGAATACCGCACCATCCTGCTGGCCGAAGACAGCCACGCCGACGCCGAAATGGCGATCGACGCGCTGCGCGAGGCCAACCTCCTCAACCCCATCGTGCACGTGGAGGACGGCGTGGAAGCGCTGGACTACCTGCTACGCCGGGGCAAGTTCGCAGGTCGCGGCGAGGGCCTTCCCGCCGTGCTGCTGCTGGACATCAAGATGCCGCGCCTGGACGGACTGGAAGTGCTGCAGACGATCCGCCAGCACGACGAACTGCGCTGCCTGCCGGTGGTGATCCTGTCGTCCTCGCGCGAGGAAAGCGATCTGGCGCGCAGCTGGGACATGGGCGTGAATGCCTATGTCGTCAAACCCGTGGACGTGGACCAGTTCTTCCAGGCGGTGAAGACGCTGGGGACGTTCTGGGCCGTGATCAACCAGGCGCCGGAAAAGGCCTGACATGAACCAGGCCGCGCCTTCGCTGGGAGTCCTTCGCGTCCTCATGGTGGAGGACTCGTGGGAAGACGCCGAGCTGCTGAGCGAGCAGCTGCTGGAGTCGGGCCTTGCGGCGCAGTTCGATCGCGTCGACAGCGAGCGCGACCTGCGCGATGCGCTCGCGCGCGACCGCTACGACGTCGTGCTGTCGGACCTGTCGCTGCCGGGGTTCTCCGGCATGGAGGCGCTTCGCATCCTGCGCGAAGTCGACGGCGAGCTGCCTTTCATCTTCGTCTCCGGCACCATCGGCGAGGAGACCGCGATCGACGCGCTGCATCGTGGCGCCAACGACTACGTGCTCAAGCAGAACCCCGCGCGCCTGCCCAACGCGGTCGCGCGCGCCGTGCGCGAGGCGCGGACCGCGCGCGAACGCGAGCTGGCCGAAAAGGAACTGATGCGCTCGCAGCGCCTGGACTGCCTGGCGATGCTGGCCGCCGGCCTCAGTCACGACCTGCGCAACGTGCTGCAGCCGCTGCTGATCGTGCCGGACCTGCTCAACGCCTATAGCGAAGATCCGAACATCCGTCGCCTGTCGTCGCTGATCGCCGAGAGCGGTCGGCGCGGGCACGAGATGGCCGAATCCATGCTGGCCTTCGTGCGCGGCTCGCACCGCGCTAGCGAGGACGTGGCCGTCGCGCAACTGTTCCAGGCCGTCGCGCTGCTGTTGCAGGGCACGCTGCCGAGGAACATCGCGCTGGTGGTGGACCCGCTGGAGGAAGACCTCGTCGTCCACTGCAACTACATCGAGTTCCAGCAGTGCCTGGTCAACCTGGCGCTCAACGGCGTGCAGGCGATGAAAGAAGCGGGCGGCGAGCTGCGTCTGTCCGCCTCGCGCGGCCCGCACGAAAATGGTGAGCGGCTGTGCATCCGCATCTCCGATGCCGGTTGCGGCATGGATGCGCACACCCGCTCGCAGTTGTTCACCCCGTTCTTCACCACCAAGCCCGAAGGCACGGGGCTGGGGCTGCTGTCGTGCAAGCGCTTCGTCGATTCGCTGCAGGGACGCATCGAGGTCGAGAGCCAGCCGGGGCAGGGCACCGCGTTCGAACTGCACCTGCCGCTGCGTATCGTGATCGAAGGTGCGCAGGTGCCCGGGGAAACCTTCGCGGTCGGCAACGGGCAGCGGATCCTGCTGGTGGACGGCGATGGCACGCGCTTGTCGCTGCTGGCCAACGCGCTGGACAGCCAGGGGTATGAGCCGCTGATCGCGGTGGACGGTGCGGCCGCGTTGCGGTTGATCGAACGCGAGGGACTGCCGGCGCTGGCGATCATCGACAGCCAGATCCTGATGCTGTCGGCGGTGAGCCTGTTGCTTGCATTGCGCGATGCGGGCTTCGACGGTCCGGTGATCACGCTCGGCGATCCGGCCGATCCGCTGCGCCACGATGCGCTGCCGGACGATGAAGTGGCAGCGATACTGCTCAAGCCGTTGCAGATGGGGGCGGTGTTCCGGGCGGTGGAGAAGGCGTTGGCGCGTTGATGCCTTGCCGATAGCCGCAGTTGCGTGGCGCGGCATGAAGAGCCCGCCGCGTCCGCTTACCGGAAAGCGGATCCGATCGCATTGATCATTCCATTGAATTCATCGCCCCAATGATGGCCGGGCGATGCGCCTGCACGCGTCCCTAATCACTGCGCAGGAATCCGAAGCGGGGAGCGAGGAATCGCCAGTCAGGCCTTGATCGCGGCGATCTGCGCGCGTTCGTGCTCTCCAAGCACTGATCGTTGCCTTCCGCGAAGGCCGGCGCATGCCGGTCTTCGCCTGATGCGCGGTGCTTCACCCACGCACGCGCGCCACCACGCCCCCCGCATCCGGCCCCTCCACGAACACCGCCACGCGATCGCCCAAACGCTTGAGCACCAGATGCGCGCGGCGTTCGCCGAGGGCGAGGTTGCGGATCGACAGTTCCTCCACGCCGGCCGGAAGGCGAGGGTGGTCCAGCACGATTTCCGCAGCGGGTCCGTCGATGTCGATTCCCAGGCACGCCTGCAACGACATGAATGCCGAGCCGGCCGCCCACGCCTGCGGCAGGCACGCCACCGGATACGCCACCGGTGCGCCGCCGGGCACGCGCGGAAAACCGCAGAACAGTTCCGGAAGCCGCATGTCGAACGCCACCGCCGCTTCGAACGCGCTGCGCAGCAGGCGAACCGAAGCCTCGCGCTGTCCGTAACGCGCCAGACCCGCCGCACACAGCGCGCTGTCGTGCGGCCACACCGAGCCGTTGTGATACGACATCGGGTTGTAGCGCGCTTCGCCGACCGCCAGCGTGCGCACGCCCCAGCCGCTGAAGAAATCCTGCGACATCAGCTGCCTCGCCACCGCCTGCGCGCGCGGATGCGTGGGCAGTCCCATGTAGAGCAGGTGCCCGGGATTGCTCGCACGCACCGCGCACAAGGCGTTCTCGCCGTCCACGGCGATGCCGTAGAAGCCCGAGTCCATCCAGAAATGACGCTCCACCGCATCGGCCATGCGCTCGGCGCGCACGAGCCATTGCCGCGATGGCCCGTCTTCGCCCACGGCCAGCGCCAGGCGCGACATCCCGCGAAATGCCTCGAATACGTACCCCTGCACCTCCACCAGCGCGATCGGCCCCTGCGGCGAACGGCCGTCGGCATGGAAGACCGAATCGAAGCTGTCCTTCCAGCCCTGGTTCGCCAGACCCGTCGCCTCACCGCGCGCGTAGTCGAGGAAGCCGAGCGGGTTGGCATCGCATACACGCTCGATCCAGGCCGCGGCGGCCTTCAGTTCCGTCCAGATGCGGCGGATGAATTCGATGTCGCCGGTGCGTCGCGCATAGGCCGAGGCGAGCACCAGGAACAGCGGCGTGGTGTCCACGCCGCCGTAGTAGAGACCGAAGGGAAGCTCGCGCAGGCGCGCCATCTCGCCCTTGCGCGTCTCGTGCATGATCTTGCCGGGCGAGGCGTCCATGAAGGACGACTCTTCCTTGGCCTGGTGCTGCGCAAGGAACGCCAGCACGCCGCGTGCAAGCTGCGGATCCAGCCACAGCGTCTGCAGCGCGGTGATCACCGCGTCGCGCCCGAATGGCGTGGAGAACCACGGAATGCCCGCGTAGGGATACGGTCCGGTGTCCAGTTCGCTGGTCAGCAGCGCGAGGTCGGCGCGCGAGCGTTCCATCCACGAGTTGAACAGCGGCGCCTCGCTGCGCACGCGCGACAGCCGCCGCTGCCGCCGCCGCATGCGCGTGCGGGCGACGCTCGCCGCGGCGCGGTAACGGGCGCGCGTGGCCTTGGTGGGATGATCGTCGGCGCTCACTTCCAGGTAGAACTCGTGGCGTTCGCGCGAGGCGAGGGTGACATCCAGCGCGAGGCGTCCGTCGTCCATCCGGCGCGGCGCCTCCGAGAAGACGATGGACGAACGGCACGGTGCGCCGTCCAGGCCGACGTATCCGAAAGTCAGGCCGTCCTCGCGCGGATGCGGCGGCAGGGATTGCCCGCGCGCGGCGCGATGGCTGCCGCGCACTTCGAACATGTCGCGGAAGTCCGCATCGCAATCGAACACCAGGCTCAGTCGCACGTCCTCGCGTCCGTAGTTGGTCAGCGCCACGCGTTCGAACAACCGGTCCGCGCACAGAAAGCGCGTGCGCTTGATGTGCACCAGACCGTGCGGCGTCTCGTCGCCGCCCAGTGGCGGCAGCGTGCGGTTGGTCAGGTGCGCGACGAAGAACACGTTGTCGCGCGAGACCATCGAGCTCAACAGCGCAGGCGCTGAATCGCCCAGCGTCATGCGGAAGCGCGAAAGAATGCGCGTGTCGTTGTGGAACTGCCCGTCGCTCTCGCCGATCACGTCGCCGTTGGGATTGGCGATGAGAAACGTGTCGCCGTCCTTGAGGACGTAGCTGGAGAACAAGGTCGCGGCGGCGGCGGGATCCATGTGGGGGGCGGGCCGCTCAGGCGGTGAGGCGGATGCGCGTGCCTCCCTGCTCCAGCACGCGCCAGTACAGTTCGACGTAGCGGCGCGCCATGGCCGTTGCCGAGAAGCGCTGTTCGAAACGCGCCCGGATACGGCTGCGATCGAAGCGGGCCGCGCTGTGCACCGCGCGCGCGGCCTCGTCCAGGTCGCCGATGATGAGGCCGGTGAGCCCGGGATCGAGCACCTCTGGCACCGATCCGCAGTTCCATGCAACCACCGGCGTGCCGCAGGCCATCGCTTCGATCATCACCAGGCCGAACGGCTCCGGCCAGTCGATCGGGAACAGCAGCGCGACCGCGCCGCCGAGGAAGTCGCTCTTCTGCGCGTCGCTGATCTCGCCGATGTACTCCACCTGCGGGTCGTCGAGCAGCGGTTCGATTTCGTCATGGAAGTACGCGCGATCCACCGCGTCCACCTTGGCCGCGACCTTGAGCGGCAGCCCGGCGCGACGTGCGATCTCGATGGCGCGATCAAGCCGTTTCTCCGGCGAGATGCGCCCGAGAAAGGCGAGGTAACCGCCGCGCGGCGTCGGGCTGAACTCGTACAACTCGGTCGGCACGCCGTGGTGCACGGTGCCGGCCCAGTTCGCGGTGGGCAGCGGGCGGCGCTGGTGGTCGGAGATCGAGGCGAGCGGGAACTGCGGCCAGCACGCATACGCCTGCGGAAGATCCTTCAGATCCAGTCGGCCATGCAGCGTGGTCAGCGTGCGCCACGGTGCGTCCTGGAAGAACGGGAAGTGCAGCAGGTCGATGTGGAAATGGACGATGTCGAACTCGTCCGCGCGCTGTCGCACTTCGTCGAGCATCGCCAGGTGCGCGGCCAGATCGCTCTTGAGCGGCGCTGGATCCAGGCGGATCGCCTGGTCGCGCATCGGCGCGAGCGTGGCGTCGGTCTGCGCGTCCGCGGTGGCGAACAGCGTCACGTCATGGCCGGCCTGCACCAGCGCATCGCACAGGTGCGCGACGACGCGCTCCGTGCCCCCGTACAGCTTCGGCGGGACCGCTTCGTACAGCGGCGAAACCTGGGCGATCTTCATACGCGCATTTCTTCGGGACGCCACGGTACGGCCGAGGCGGGTGCATGAATGCGCGCTCCGTTCAGCCGTGCCGGTAATGGCAAGGCATTGACCTTAGGGCAAGTTTCTTCAAGAACGTGTGATGCGTGGGGCGCGCGCATCGCGACCAGTCTTTGCGAACCCGTCCTTGCCCTCACCCCAACCCCTCTCCCGCGCGCGGGAGAGGGGCTTACGTCGAGCTCTCGGCTTCCTGCGCGCTCAACGACGACAGGTGCTGCAACAGCTCCGCCAGCGTCACCACGTCGCGATCGTTGTGCGACAGCACGCGGCGCAGGTTGTGGGCGGAGCCGCCGCGCAGGTAGGAGCGCCAGGCTTCGGGCGCTTCCGAGCCGGGCAGGTCGTCCTCGCGCACGACGTTCAGGGCGCGGCGTTCGATGGTCGCCAGCCGGCAGTTCTCCCAGCGGCCGCGGTAGCGGCGGCGCGTGGGATACAGCAGGTCGACATGCCCGAGCGACGCCAGCGGCGCGCCCATGCGGTGCAGGCGGAAACGCGTCGCGAGCAGCGGCGCGTCGTAGCACTTGCCGTTGTAGCTCACGAGCACCGTGTCGGGCCGCAGCCATTGGCGGAATGCATCGAGCATCGCCGCCTCGCCGGCCATCGTCGTGATCAGCAACTGGCGCACGCGCAGCGCGCCGGCGTGCCAGTCGGCGGCGCCGATCATGAACGCGCGCGTGCCGCTGCCGCCGGCCAGCCCGGTGGTTTCGGTATCGAAGAACATGAGGCTGGAGGCGTCCAGCGGATCGCGACGATCGAAACGGCCGTCGATCCGGTCCGCGCCGGGGGCGAAGGGCAGGTGCGTTTCGAGCTGGCGCAGGCCCGGCGCAATCTCGATGCCGGGAACGTGGCGGTCGTGCGAGGCGATCGACGGCGTCGGCTCCAGCGAGGGCGCTCGGCGACGCAGGTGGCGGCGCAGATCGTCCACACTCGGCGCAGCGACGCGCGTGGGAACGTCCTGCGACGGCGTCGCCGCACCGGCCTGGCGCTTGAGTTGCTGCAGGCGCGCGAGGGTCAGGCTCATGCCGGCGACAACGCCTTGAGCACGCGCAACGCGAGTGCGCGCGGGGCGAGGGTCGCGTCCTCGTCGGCGGCGAGCACCGGCCCCACGCACGCCGGGCAGCCGGCCTTGCAGTCGCAGCGTTCCACCAGTTCCACCGCGCGCTGCACCAGTTCGCGCTGGCGGAAGTGCAGCGGCTCGCTCAGGCCGACACCGCCGGGGTAGTTGTCGTAGAGGTAGACGGTGGGGACGAAGCGTTCGCCTTCCTCGATTGACGCGTTGCCGTCGTCGCCGCCGCGCAGCTGTCCGCGGCCGCGCCCGTCCGCGCTGGCGAACCACGCGCCGTTGCCGTCGCCCACGGCCTTCTGCAGGTCCACGCCTTCGGCCATCACCGCGAGCTTGGCGACGACGTGCAGCGCGTAGCCGGCGCCGAGAAAGCCGTCGAGCGCCTCCTGCCTGGAGGCGAAGGTCGCTTCCAGCACGTCCTGCGGCAACTGCCACCACACACTGGTGGTGTGCAGCTCCTGGTCGGGCAGGGTGACCGGGCCGTAGCCGATGTTCTCGTGCGTGTAATAACGGATCTTCTTGTAGCCGGCCACGCGTCGCACGACGTGCACCTCGCCGTGATGACAGGTGCCGCGGCCGGCGGGTGAACCGTCGAAGCGTTCGAGCACTTTCAGCTTCGTGTAGTCGATGGCATCGGTGTAGTAATCCACGGGCGTGCGCGTGACGAATGCCTTGCGCCCGTCCCAGTCGAGTTTCTCCACCTGGTAAGGAGCGGCCTGCACCATGTAGATCGCGCCTTCGTACAGCGTCAGCGGCGCTGAGGAATAGTCGACCTCGGCGATGATCGTCTGCCGGCCGTCGGTGCGATCGACCACGACGAAGTTTCCATCGGCCACCGAACGCAGGCTCACCGCGTTGGCGGGGTAACTGTCGGCGATCCATTCCCAGCGGTCGTTCTCGTTGTGGACGACGCCGTCTTCGCAGAGCAGTTGCAGGTACACCTGCGGATCGACCGGGCCGAAGAGTTCGCGCGCCTGGAATGGGAGTTCGAACGCGGCGCAGCGGATATGGTCGAGCAGGATCACCGGCTGGTCGGCGTGGATGCGCGCGTGTTCGGGCGATGCGCTCGCGAAGAACTCCGGATGGCGGATCACGTACTGGTCCAGCGGATCGGAACTGGCGACCAGCACGCCCAGCGACGGTTGCTTGCGACGGCCGGCGCGGCCGAAGCGTTGCCACGTCGCGGCGATCGAGCCGGGATAGCCGTTGAGCACCACGGCATCGAGCGCGCCGATGTCCACGCCCAGTTCCAGCGCGGAGGTCGAGACGATGCCGTCGATGGTGCCGGCGCGCATCGCGCGTTCGGTCTCGCGGCGTTCGGTGGGCAGGTAGCCGCCGCGGTAACCGCGGATGCGCGCGGGCTTGCGCGGGTCGTGGTCGAAGACGTCCTTGAGGTACTTGGTCAGTACTTCGACCATCAGCCGCGACTGCGCGAACACGAGCGTTTTCAGCCCGGCCTTGATGGAAAGCCGCGCGATCAGGTTGCTCTGCGAGCGCGCCGAGGCGCGCAGGCCCAGGTCGGGATTCACTACCGGCGGGTTCCACAGCAGTACGTGGCGATCGCCGCTGGGGGCGCCGGATTCGGTGATGGCGGTGACGTCGCGTTCGGTGAGCGCTTCGGCGTGCGCCTTCGGATTGCCGATGGTCGCCGAGCACAGGATGAACTGCGGCCTGGATCCGTAGAACGCGGCCACGCGTTGCAGGCGGCGGATCACGTTGGCGACGTGCGAGCCGAACACGCCGCGGTAGCTGTGCACTTCGTCGATGACCACGTAGCGCAGGTTCTCGAAGAACTGCGCCCATTTGGTGTGATGCGGGAGGATGCCCTGGTGCAGCATGTCGGGATTGCTCACCACGATGTCGCCGTGCAGGCGGATCGCCTGTCGCGCATCGCCGGGCGTGTCGCCGTCGAAGGTGAAGGTGCGCACGCCGAGGTTGCCGGCGTTGTTGAGTTCCAGCAACTCGGCCACCTGGTCCTGCGCCAGCGCCTTGGTCGGAAACAGGAACAACGCCTTGGCGCGCTGCGTGGAGGCCGCCGCCAGCACCGGCAGCAGGTAGCACAGGCTCTTGCCCGACGCGGTGGCGGTGGCGATCACCACGTCTTCGCCGCGCCGCACGGCGTCCCAGCTTTCGGCCTGGTGCGAGTAGAGGCGGTCGATGCCGCGCGCACGCAGCGCCTGCACGATTCCGGCGGGCACGTCGTCGGGCATCGGCACGCTGCGCTCGGGCCGTCCGGGGACGGTGTGCACGCCGGTGATGCGCGAGAGGTATTTGTTCTCCAGCCGCTGCGCGAGCGCACGCCCGTCGGTGGCAGGGCGTGGCCGCGCGACCTCCGGGAAGACGGACAGGTCGGATGGACTGCGCGCCGGCTGGGTCATGCGTGTGGCTCTTCGCGGATGGCAGTGCGTTGTAGGGGAGGGGCGTCTCAGGGGGTGAGATGAGGCGAAGTGGCGCACGGGCACTCCCTTCCGGCAAACCACCTCACCGTCATTCCCGCGAAGGCGGGGCTTTTGGGCCGCCGCACGGCGGCACTCTCCAGGGACTTTTCACGCTTTCCCGGCTGCCTTTCAGTCGCTACAGAAGAATCAACAGTAAGATGGAGAGTGCCGCCGTGCGGCGGCCCAAAAGGCCCAGCTTTCGCTGGAATGACGTGATGTAGTGGACGGGGTGACGGCCTGGGTCCCGGCCTTCGCCGGGATGACGGCTGATGGGATGCCTCCACTGGACCGACGCCGCCCTTAGCCTCTCCCGCTTGCGGGAGAGGGGTTGGGGTGAGGGCAAGCGGCGCGCGCTGAGCAGCCGTTGCACCGACGCCCCACAAAGCCACGCTACCGCCCGCGCTACGCTACGCACATCGGCACCTGCTCAGAGTCCTCTTCCGCAACGGAGCGACATCGCAGGCGACCGCCTTCCCACGTCAAGGACATCGCATGAACCGCACCCGCCTCTCCGTTTTGATCGCCGCCGTCGCGACGGCCTCCACGCTCGCCGCCTGTTCGAAGCCGCAGCCCGTTGAAACCGCCGCAACCCCAACCGCAACGCCCGCCGCCACGACGCCGCAGCCCGCACCGTCGACATCGCAACCGGCCGCCAACGCCGATGTCTTCCGCTTCAAGATCGGCACGCTCGACGCAGTCGCGTTGAAGGACGGCGAGATCGACGTCGCCAACGACGGCAAGACCTTCGGCGTCGGCCAGCCCACCGCCGACGTGGCCGCGCTGTTGTCCGCGGCAGGTCTGCCGACCGATGCGCTGCACCTGAGCATCCAGCCGCTGCTGCTGCGCGACGGCGGGCACACCGTGCTGTTCGACACGGGCGCCGCGGATGCGACCTGGGCGCGTGCCGGCCGGTTGCAGGCATCGTTGCAGGCGGCGGGCGTGGCGCCGGACCAGATCACCGACGTGCTGATTTCGCACGGTCATCCCGACCACGTCGGCGGGCTGCTCACGCGCGAAGGCAAGTTGGCCTTCCCGCAGGCCACCGTGCGTCTGTCCGCGCCCGAATGGGAGGCGATGAAGAAGAACCCGAACGCCGCGGCGCTCGTGGCCGCGATCACGCCGAAGGTCACCACGTTCGAACCGGGCGCGCAGGTGCTGCCGGGTATCACCGCCGTCGCGCTGCCGGGGCACACGCCCGGCCACAGCGCGTACGAGATCGCATCGGGCAGCGAGCGACTGCTCTACCTCGGCGATGCCGCGCATCACTACGTCGTCTCGGTGCAGCGTCCGCAGTGGAAGATCGAATACGACCAGGACGCGCCCAAGGCCGAGGCCGCGCGACGTGCGCTGCTGCAACGCGTCGCCGACGAGAACCTGCGCGTGTATGCGGTGCACTTCCCGTTCCCCGGGCTGGGGCACGTGAAGGCGCAGGGCGACGCGTTCGTGTGGGTGCCGGAGAACTGAGCCCTCAGTCGGCCGGCCAGCGCCACAGGCACCGCCGCGCGGTGCCGTGGTTGCCGAGCTGGTACACCGCGATCGCCACCGGCGAGAACGCGAACGGCGCGAACGGTGCGCCTTCCAGCTCGCGCAATGCCGCCGCCGTCCCCACGCCGAGCGTGAGGTGCGGGCGGTAGTGCGCACCGCTGTGTTCGGGCACGAAGTGCTCGACGTAGCGGATCGTGGAATCGCGGATCGGCGTGCCGTCGTCGTTGGCGACGAAGGCCTCCGCGCCGCCGCCGGCCACCGCCAGGCGTTGCGCCGCAGCGAGGCAGTCATCGGCGAGCGCCTGCAACGCAGGTGAGTCGCCGATCCGCCACGACGCGTTGCCCGTTCCGTCCTCCACGCGCACCGAAATGCCGCTCACCTCCAACGACAACGCGAGCGGTCCATGCCGGGCGGCGATGGCGCCGATGGCGGCGTACAAGGCGTCGAGGTCGTGCGCGTAGAGGTAGCGCTGCACGAGGGTGACGTGCGGCAGGTGGGTGGCGTCGAAAGCGAAGCCGGCGGGATGGCCGATGCGCAGCGCGGCGTTGACCTCGCCGGCGCGGGCCCGGGTGAGGGCATCGGGTTCGAGCAGGACGTCGATGGCGATCATGCGTCGGCTCCGGAAGCTGCGCCCTGCGTCTCAAGAAACAGCGCAATCGGCCGATAGAATGCCCGACAATCCCGGTACGCAGCGGCCCGCCCGGCCGTCACGCACCTCAATCTTTACGGCATGGAGGCCCAGCAGCGCGTCGCCATCGCGCCCGGAGCCCCACGTTCGTCCCATGCGCAAACGCCATTTCTCGCCATTGCGCGTGTTCCTGGCGGCCACGGTCATCCTGGTGGCCCTGGGCCTGTACGTGGTGGCCAACGCCATCCAGTTCGCCGCCGACTACCGCTCCGTCACGCACACCTACGCCGTGCTGCGCCACCTGGACCGGATCGAGTCGCTCAAGCACCAGGCCGTGGCCGAATCGCGCGGCTACCTGCTGGCCGGGCGCGCGGAGAACCGCGACAACTTCTGGCGCATCGCCGGTGAGTTGCAGCGCGAATCGGACCTGCTCACCGAACTGGTCATCGACAACACCGCCCAGCACGATCGCGTGATCCAGATGCGCCGCACGCTGGACGCCCGCCTGCGCTTGAGCGTGCAGGCCATGCAGACCTGGCGCGCCGGCGTCACGGGCCCGCAGAAGGGCGTGCCGCCGCTGTCGGCGATCCGCGCCGGCGACCGCGACGTGGCGCTGCGCCTGGAGCAGTTGCGCAACGCGGAGAACGTGCTGCTGTCGATGCGCTCGCAGCGTGCCGAGCGTTCGGCGTGGCTGACGCTGCTCGCCGCCGGCATCGGCATTCCGTTGAGCCTGCTCCTCATCGGTCATGCGCAGCGTCTGCTTGCGCGCGAGAACCGCGTGCGCCAGCAGGCCGAAGCTTCGGCGTCGGCTTCCAACAGCGAGCTCAACGCGACCGTACAGCAGCTCGCGCGCCTGTCCGACAGCATGGCCTCGCTGAGCCAGTACTCGAGCATGCTGCAGGGCGCCTCCGATGCGCAGGAGCTGTACGAGATCACCGCGGCCACCTTCCGCCGCCTGCTGCCGGGTCTGGGCGGTTACCTCTATGTGATCCGCGCGTCGCGCGACCACGCCGAACTCGTCGCGCAGTGGGGCGCATCGGTCGCGCCGAACGATCCGGCGCCGGCGTTGCAGTCGTGCTGGTCGGTGCGTCGTCATGCGCCGTATGCGATGGAAGACCTGCGCCACGGCCTGCGCTGTGCGCACATCGGCCGGCCTTCCGGCGCGCACGACGTGCACGGGCTGTGCGTGCCGCTGAGCGCACACGGCGAAGTGGTGGGCTGGCTTTCGTTGCAGGGCGAAGGCCAGGGACGCATCGCGGAGGAATCGCTGGCAGTGCGGCTGTGCGAGCAGCTCTCGCTGGCGCTGGCCAACGTGCGCCTGCGCGAGAGCCTGCGCCACCAGGCCGTGCGCGACGCGCTCACCGGGCTCTTCAACCGCCGCTATCTGGAGGAGTCGCTCACGCGCGAGATCGCGCGTTGCCAGCGCCGCCAGCAGCCGCTGGCGGTGCTGATGCTCGACGTGGACCACTTCAAGGCCTTCAACGACCGCCACGGCCATGCGATGGGCGACGCGGCGCTGGCGGCGTTCGCGCGGATGCTCAAGGACAAGTGCCGCCCGGAGGACATCGCCTGCCGTTACGGAGGCGAGGAGTTCACGCTGATCCTGCCGGAAAGCGACCTGCCCACCGCGCTGGAACGCGCCGAGGACATCCGCACCAGCGCCGCACTGCTGCGCATCGGCGAGGCGGGTGGGGCGGCGTTGCGCATCACCGTCTCCATCGGCGTGGCGCTGATGCCGCAGCACGGGGAGGTGGGCCTGGAGCTCATGCGCGCCGGCGATCGTGCGCTGTACCGCGCCAAGCACGAGGGCCGGGACCGCGTGGCGGTCGCAGACGAAGTGCCGGTGCTCGGCCGCGTTTGATCGGCGCTCAAGCCCGAATGGCCGCGGATTTTCCGCGGCAGTCGCGCCAGACTTCCTGCTTCTGGGTGGCGCCGTAATCGAACTGTTCGGCCCCGCGCAGCGTCTGCAACCCGATGCCCAATTCTTGCTGAGCCCCGCGGCTTCCGACGCGAGCCGGTCGGCGGTGCCTCTACGTTCCCGCCATCGTGCCGGCGGCCGACGATCGGTCCGTACGGCACATGGTTCTTTCCATCATGGGGATCCGATGTTGCCGGGGCCTGGGCCAGCAGAAGATGAAGCCGGACGCGGCTGGTCCGGCACGGACAACCGGAGCAGCAATCCCGGGTCTGCCCTGTGCGCGGACAGCGCCCATCCATGCGCCAGCGCGATTTCCCGGCAGATGGCCAGGCCGAGGCCAGCGCCTTGGTCGCGCCGATGGGCGCCGCGCCAGAAGCGGGAGAACATTTGCGACAGTTGTTGCGGATCCACGCCGGGGCCCGAATCGCGCACCGTCACCGTTGCAGCGTCCACCTCCACCCGCACCTCGGTGCCGCGCGGCGCGTGCTGGATCGCGTTCTCGAGCAGGTTCTTCAGCAGCGTGAACAGCGCACCGCGATCGGCTCGCCATTGCGCAACGGACGTGCTTGCGGAAAGGGTCACATGCACGTGCGCCGCCTCGGCCATGCGCTGCAGGTGGGCAGCGACGTCCTGCGCAACCTTCTGCACATCGGTCGTGGCGAAGTCGTAGTTCTGCACCTCGCTGGCTTCCGCCAGCAGCAAGAGTTGCTGCACCTGGCGCGCCATGTGCTCGACGTCACCGAGCAGCGAGTCGCGGTCCTCGCCCTCCTCCCTCAACTCGACCTGCGCGCGGATCAATGCCAGCGGCGTCTTCAGCTCGTGCGCAGCCGTCGCAAGGAACTCCTGCTGCACGCGGTACCCGTGTTCCAGTCTGTCGAGTGCGCGGTTGAAGCTGTGCACCAAGGGCGCGATCTCGGAAGGTACCGCCTCGGTGGGCAATCGCGCGTGGAGTGTGCGCGGCGAGATTGAGGTTGCCGACTCCGACAGGTTGCGCAAGGGCCGAAGCGTGTATCCGAGCGTGACATAGGCGCAGATGCCGAAGACGACGAGCAGCACCACGCTGAATATGGCGACGCCCGCACCCATGAATGGCAAGGTGAATTCCTGATAGATGAAGCCCAGCATTCTTGTGCTGGCAGCGAACTGGAAGTACCAGGTTCTTCCGCCATGCTCGAAGGGCTCGATGACGCTGTGCATCTGGACGCCCCCTCGCTCGAGGTTGAAGTTTCCAGGCACAAGTCGCGGCGGTTCGACGGTAGACCAGAATTCTTCTCCGGCCGGGGAGACAAGCACCGTACGCCCGGATTCGTCCAGCACGCGGTAAGCGGTTTCCTCCTTGAGACTCTCGTAGATCCACCTATCGCCATCCTCGCTGGCAGCGAGTCGGTCTGGGACACCCATGTCGTCGAACCGGACCGCCTCGACCAGGTCCCGCGTGTACTCGGTCAGGTCTGCCTCCAGCAACAGGTCGCTGCGGTAAGTCGTCAGCATGAGGGGCACCAGGATCATGAGCAGGATGCTCAGGGTCACCCCAACCACATACGCGAGCAGGACACGCAGGCTAAGGCTGTTCGGCATTGCCGGCTCCACGAAGGACATAGCCGAGACCTCTGGCATTGATGATCCGTTGGCGCGAACCGATGGCGAGCAGCTTGCGGCGGATGCGATGCAGGGCGACATCCAGCGCGCTCGGGGTGACGGCCTCGCCCAATCCCCACCCGACCGATTCTAGTGTGCCGCGGCGCACGACTTCCCCGTGCTTGCGCAGCAGCAACAGCATGATCTGCATCTCTGCCGCGGCCAGCGCCACGCTCTGCTCGCCGCAACACATGATGCCGGAGGCAGGCCGCAGCGTCAGATCGCCGTGGCTGGGATCGAGCGGGCGAACATCCACCGGGCGGCGCAGCAATGCCCGCACGCGCGCCAC
Source organism: Lysobacter sp. FW306-1B-D06B (assembly GCF_038446665.1). Taxonomy (NCBI): domain Bacteria; kingdom Pseudomonadati; phylum Pseudomonadota; class Gammaproteobacteria; order Lysobacterales; family Lysobacteraceae; genus Lysobacter; species Lysobacter sp. FW306-1B-D06B. The sequence goes on from NZ_CP151802.1 coordinate 2,070,885, forward strand.
CATCTCATCCATGGCGAATGGTTTTGGAAGGTAGTCATCGGCGCCGGCATCCAGACCTTCCACACGGTCGCGCAACGCATCCCGCGCTGTCAGCACCAGGCAGGGCACGCCGATTCCGGCGCGGCGCATGCGCTGCAGCAGGACGAGCCCATCGCCATCTGGCAACCCGCGATCGATCACCACCGCCTGGTAAGGCAGCCGCCGGATCGTGGCCCATGCCGCGTCGATGCGATCGACGACATCGACGGCGATTCCGGCTGCCACGAGTCCCTTGCAAACCAGTCGCGCAAGCCGCTCGTGGTCCTCGACCAGGAGAATGCGGCTCATCGTGTCGTTTCGTTCCTTGGTGAGTGATGGGGCGTAACGCACTCGCGCTGAAAGCACCTGCACCTGCACCTGCACCTGCATGCGTTCGACAGCACGAGCGGCAAGGGAGCGATATTGTCGAGCGCCTTCCTTACTGGATACTTACCTGGCCGAACTTTTGCCTGGCCGGTGGGCACTTCCTGGCCGGTAAGTATCCGGAAAGACGCATCGCCTGACAGTCGCGCCTCGTTATAGCACGAGGCATCGCATGCATCCGCACGCAGGGATCATTCCGCTCGGGTACGCCTCAGGCACGCGCCCGTGTCGCGAACGCATTGAAATTTCGATCATCGTTTCGTTCTACAACGAGGCCGCCGATCCGGCTGCTGCGCATCAGCAGCAATTTCGGCAAGGAAGCCACGATGACGGCCGGGCTGGGCCTGGCGCCAGGGCTTACATGAAGGGGCTGTTGCCTGGGTCGGCATGGTGACCCGGGTGATCGAGTACGACCGCGGCCCGCGTACGGGCGGCCGCTCGAAGTGGAGCGCCTTGGGTCCGTTGCGACTGGCGATCGAAGGCGTTACCTCCCTCTCGATCAAGCCTTTGCGCTGGGTCGGCGTTGCGGCCGCTGCCGGCGGCGGACTGCTCGGACTGTGGATCGCGACCAACGCGCTGCTTATGGGCGAAGCGGTGCAGTGGTATCCGTCGCGGGTTGCGGTCAGCAGCTTCTTCGGTGGGGTGCAACTGCTGGATGAGCAACTGTTTGTGTTTCTGAATTCGCTGGGTTCAGAACGCTGGGACGGTTTGTGGCTGTTTGTCACCGACAAACTTTCATGGATTCCGCTTTATGTGGCTTTGATGTATCTGATGTATCGCCACTATGGATTGAAAAATACGCTGATTTGTATGGCGCTGATCGTGGTGATGATCGCCGTAACAGATCAGTTGGCCAATCTCTTCAAGCACGGCTTCGAACGCCCCAGGCCCTGCCGGGAAGCGCATTTGCGGGAAATCATCCGTTACATCGCGCCGCGTTGTGGGCGCTATGGATTCTTCTCAGCACACGCTGCGAGTTCGATGGCGCTGGCGGTTTTCCTGGGTTTGCTGTTCAGAAGAAACTACAGGTGCCTGGTGTTTCTTTTGCTTTCCTGGGCGTCGATCGTGGGCTTCAGCCGTATTTACGTGGGTGTGCATTATCCGTTGGACACCCTGGCCGGCATGGTCATCGGAGCTCTGGTGGGCTTCCTTGCCTACAAGATCTCACAGCGGTTCAAGAACATCAGGGCCGACGCATGTATGACCTGAGCGTCGTAATCCCCACATTCAACGAAAGGGACAATGTTCGGCGGCTGTTCGATCTGTTGCGTGCCGCGCTTGACGGGCGGTCATGGGAGGCGATCTATGTGGACGATGACAGCCCCGATGGCACGGCTGAGGAAGTGCGTTCCCTGGCCCTGGAATTCGACAATGTCCGCGTAATCCAACGGATCGGGCGGCGGGGCCTCGCCGGGGCCTGTATCGAAGGCATCCTGTCCTCCACGTCCCCGTTTTGCGCCGTGATCGATGCGGACTTGCAGCATGACGAAACCCGGCTTGCACCCATGCTTGATGCGTTGCGGGGGGATGACGAATTGGACATCGTGATCGGCAGTCGCAACATTGACGGAGGGTCGAATGGGCGTGGTCTGTCCCGTATCCGGCGATGGGGCAGCGATCGTGCGACAGCCCTGACACGGCGTATGCTGAACATCGCGGCCTCTGATCCGATCAGCGGGTTTTTCATGGTGCGCCGCCTGTCTTTCAATGAGGTGATCACATCCCTACAAGGCGAAGGGTTCAAGATCCTCGCCGACATGCTGGCCGCGTCTGCAGGGCGATGGAAGACGCATGAAATCCCCTACACGTTTCGGTCGCGTCACGCCGGAGAATCCAAGATGGATTCCGCTGTCGCTCTCGAATTCTTGTCGCTGCTGGTGGTCCGCAAGACTCGCGGACTCGTATCGACGCGGTTCGTACTGTTCTGCACCGTCGGCTTCACGGGCATCTTCGTGCAGCTTCTTGCTGTCAAGATTGCGCTGGCCTTTCTGGTAGATCAGTTTGCGTTGGCGCAGGCCTTTGGGGTGTTCGTAGCCATCAATTCGAATTTCCTGTGGAACAACTTGATCACCTATCGGGACCGCGCTCTGCGCGGGCGCGCAATCTGGCGAGGATTGCTGAGTTTCTACGCAGTCTGTGCGCTGGGTGCGGTCATGAATGTGGGTGTGGCCAATCTTTCCTTTGCGGCCCTGCCGTTCTGGGCCCTGGCGAGTATCGCCGGCGCGATTGCCGGCGCACTTTGGAATTTTGTTGCTTCTTCACTGGTTACATGGCGCACTCGTGGACGAACGCGGGTGGCATATCGCTTTGGCGACTAATCAATCTCATAACAAACAGCCAAGAGCGGAAGGCTAAGTTCGGAGCATTGCGGCTTTCGGGGGCTCAGCAACACGGCGTTCTTCGGTAAAGGCAACTTTTCTGATGCGGCTTTCCGTTTTCACCATGTCGCTGTCGTTTCTTGCCGTTCACCTCGCCATCGCCGCATGGGTGCCCCTCTTTGATGATGAAGCCTACTACGCGCTGTGGGCCCGCGATCTGGCGCTTGGGTATTACGATCATCCGCCCATGATCGCCTACATGATCCGCATGGGAACCCACCTCTTCGGTGAAACCGCGCTCGGCATCCGCCTGCTTTCGGTGCTTGGTTTTGTCGCCTCGGGATACCTCGTGGGCGATATGGCTCGGCGCATGTCCGGTGGTGCTGCGGGTCTGCCAGTGCTGGCGACAACGCTCTACAACCTCAGCCTGCTTGTCTTCGCTCTGGGCAGTTTCGCCACGCCCGACGCGCCCTCAACCCTATTCTGGGTCGCGGCACTTTGGGCCGCGCTCCGTTCGACCAACACGCCCCCAGACACACGTTCGGCGACGCTATGGTGGGTCTGCACAGGTTTGATCATCGGGTTCGGCGGCCTGTCGAAGTTCACCAATGCCTTTGTGGCCTTCGGGTTGTTGGCGTACCTGATTGCTACGCCAAAGGGCCGCGCGTACCTGCTCACACGTCTGCCTTATATGGCCATGGCGGCGGCGATCCTGCCGCTTCTGCCCTATCTTTTCTGGAACCTGCAAAACGATTGGCTCGGCTTGGAACGCCAGGGCGCGCGCCTCGTCGCCTCCGGCTTCTAGCCCCGATATCTCGGGGAATATGCCGCGCTCCTGCTCCTGGCGCCGACACCATGGGTCTCCTGGTTCGCCTTCCGAGCTCTCAAGGCCCCGCCAAAAGACAGCATGCTGCTGGTCTGGAGCTCTGTTCCGCTCCTGCTCTACTTCGCCTATCACGCGACACATGCGCCAGTTCAAGCCAATTGGATTGTGCCGCTGCAGGCGCTCTTCGCCATTCCTGCGGCCTTTGGCCTAGCTCAAGCGCAGTCGCCGCGGCTTTGGACCACGGCCACCCTCGCCATCGCACTGTTGATGAGCGTCGGTTTGGTCGCGACCGCCTTCAACCCGGTCACCCCGATCGGCACGGCCGACAATCCACCCAACCAAGCGCGCGGATGGGCAGCGACCCAAGATGCCATCGCTGAACTGCTCGAGAAAACGGGCGCAACATGGATCGCCACGACCGACTACGCTCGAACCGGATCGCTCGCGCTTCGTTTTCCGCAAGAGCGCGTCTGGTCCGTGGCTCAACTGCAGCGCTACGGCTTCCGTGGCGCTTTCCCTACCGAGTTGTGCACCGCCCCCGGCCTCTTGATCGAGCGGGCAAGGCGGTCGGAGGCGACCTCTGGGACAGCCTCAAGCCTCTTTGAAACGGTCGAAGCCACTCATGCAGCCATTCGAACGCAAGACGGAGTGACATTGACGCGATACCTTCTAACGCCGGTATCCGGGATCAAATCGCCCGATTTGTGCCCGAACCAACGTACATTCACCGCAATATCCCGACCCTCACCGCCGTAGGGTGCTGTTCCCATGCGAAGCCATGTCAGGCGCTGCGCGTTCGAACGCGCAGCGCCGCAAGCCGCGCGCTACCTCCTCCCTAATGTGCGGGCACCTTCTCCATACAGGGGAGAAGGAAGAGCGAGTTGCGTGGTGCGTCAGCGAGTGCCAGCCATCGCGGCCTCGTGCCCGGCCTTCATTTCGGCCGCGGTGAGATTGCCGTCGCCGTTGGCGTCCATCTTGGTGAACATCGCCTGCGAACCGGCGGCGTGTTCGGCGGCCGACAGCTGGCCGTCGCCGTTGGTGTCGATCGTCTTGATCTTCTCGGCGGAGGTCATCTTCATCCGGTCCGGCTTGCCGGCGGCTTTGGCGGCGTGACGTACATCCATCTCGGCGGCGGTGACGTTGCCGTCGCTGTTGGCGTCCATCGAAGTGAACATCGCTTTCGCGCCCGCGGCATGTTCGGCCGCGCTGACGGAGCCGTCGCCGTTGGTATCCATCTTGGCCTTGTCGCCGGCCATCGCGGCGGCCGGAACCAGCAGCAGCGAGCCCAGCAGCACCGTCATCGTGAGTCCTGATTTCATCGCGCCCTCCCAGGGTTGTGTGTCTCAGGTAGCGCGAGGGTGCGCGGCGTTTCGTTGCCTGCGCGTCAACTTTGCGCGAAGGGGAGGGGCGGCGGGTGGGGTAGATGAATCGGGTCCGTTCACCGTCATTCCCGCGAAGGCGGGGCTTATGGGCCGCCGCACGGCGGCACTCTCCAGGGACATTTCACGCTTCCCCTATGCCTGTGAACAGCCACGGCAAAAAATGGATAGTGCCGCCGTGCGGCGGCCCAAAAGACCCAGCGTTCGCTGGAACGACGTGAGGCAGCGGACAGGGTGACAGCCTGGGTCCCGGCCTTCGCAGGGATGACGGGTCCTCCAGCCCTCTCCCGCCCGCGGGAGAGGGGTTGGGGTGAGGGCAGGCGGCCAGCAGCGCAAGCATCCCGCCACCTTGCAAGAAAGTGACTCACGCCTCATCCGCGGTGCAGCAGCGACCGGGCAGGACGGGCACACTCGCGCTCTGGCACTGTGCCTGTCCACCTTCCGATCACGAGGCTGTCGAACGATGCGCCGTATTCTGGTTTCCGCCGTCGCGTTGGCCCTGGCCACCGCCTGTGCCGCTTCGCCGGCGGCGCCCTCCGCTCCCGCTGCGACCATGACCCGAGCCGACACGACGACGCAGCTGCCGCGCAACGTGCGACCCACGCATTACGACGTGGCGATCACGCCGAACGCCGACGCGCTCACGCTCGCAGGCAAGGCGACAATCACGCTGGAGGTTCTGGAGCCCACGCCGGCCATCACCCTCAACGCGCTGGACATGGCGTTCTCCTCCGCCTCGCTCGTGCCCGCCAGCGGCAAGGGCCGCGCGCTCACGCCGAAGATCGCCGTCGATGCCGCCGCACAGACCGCCACCTTCAGCTTCGACCAGCCGCTGGCGCCGGGTGCGTACAAACTCGCGCTGCAATACACAGGCCGCATCGGCACGCAGGCCAACGGCCTGTTCGCCATCGATTACGAGACCCAGGCCGGCCGCAAGCGCGCGCTGTTCACGCAGTTCGAGAACTCCGACGCGCGCCGCATGATCCCCTCGTGGGACGAGCCCGCGCACAAGGCCACCTTCACTCTGGAGGCGACCGTGCCGACCGGGCAGATGGCGGTGAGCAACATGCCCGCCACGTCCAGCAGCGACCTGCACGACGGCACCACGCGCGTGGTGTTCGCGCCGTCGCCGAAGATGTCCACCTACCTGCTGTTCCTCTCGGTGGGCGATTTCGAACGCGCCACCGCGCGGGCCGATGGCGTCGAAGTGGGTGTGGTCACGCAGCGCGGCGCCATCGACCAGGCGCGCTTCGCGCTGGATTCCTCGGTGGACGTGCTGCGCGAGTACAACCAATACTTCGGCACGCCGTACCCGCTGCCCAAGCTCGACAACGTCGCCTCGCCGGGCGGCAGCCAGTTCTTCAGCGCGATGGAGAACTGGGGCGCCATCTTCACCTTCGAGCACACGCTGCTGCTGGACCCGAGCATCTCCACGCAGTCCGACAAGCAGCGCGTGTTCGCCGTGGCCGCGCACGAGATCGCCCACCAGTGGTTCGGCGATCTGGTCACGATGAGCTGGTGGGACGATTTGTGGCTCAACGAAGGCTTCGCGACGTGGATGGCCTCGCGCACCACCGACAAGCTGCATCCGGAATGGAACACGCGGCTGGAAAGCATCGGTTCGCGCGAATCGGCGATGGCGCTGGACGCGGTGGCGACCACGCACCCGGTCGTGCAGCACGTGGAAACGGTCGAACAGGCGAGCCAGGCGTTCGATGCGATCACCTACCAGAAGGGCAGCGCGGTGATCCGCATGCTTGAAGGGTACGTCGGCGCCGATGCCTGGCGCGAAGGTGTGCGCAACTACATGAAGGCGCACGCGTACGGCAACACGGTGTCCGACGACCTGTGGCGTGAGATCCAGGCTGCCGCGGGCAAGCCGGTGCTGGACCTCGCGCACGACTTCACGCTGCAGCCGGGCATTCCGCTGCTGCGCGTGGCCGCGGACAAATGCGAGGGCGGCAAGACCTCGCTCACGCTCACGCAGGACGAATTCACGCGCGATCGCCCCGGCAAGCAGCCGCTGCGCTGGCGCGTGCCCGTGATCGTGCAGGTGCCCGGCGCCGATGCCGTGCGCACGATCGTGGAAGGCGGGCAGGGCCGCATCGACGTGCCCGGTTGCGGGCCGGTGATCGTCAATGCGGGCCAGAGCGGCTACTACCGCACGCTCTACGACGCGCCGCAGTTCGCCGCGATCCGCAAGGACTTCACGCGGCTGGATCCGATCGACCAGCTCGGCGTGATGAACGACGTGTGGGCTCTGGGCATGGCGGGGCTGCAGTCGCCGTCGGATTACCTGGACCTGGTGAAGGCCACGCCGCGCGACGCCGATCCGCAGATCTGGGGCGACATCGCGGGCACGCTGCGCAGCCTGGACGCCTATTACGACGGCGACGCCGCGCGCCAGGCGACGTTCCGCGCGTTCGCGATCGCGCAGTTGGCGCCGGTGTTCGCGCGCGTGGGCTGGGACGCGGCGACGGGCGAATCCGACCCGGTGAAGATCCTGCGCACCGACCTCATCGAAGCACTGGGCGCGCTGGGCGACCGCACGGTCGTCGAAGAATCCCGCCGCCGTTACGCCGCGCAGGATCGCGATCCCAAGGCGCTGCCGGGCGAACTGCGCCGCAGCGTGCTGGGCGTGGTCGCGCGCCATGCCGACGCGGCGACGTGGGATCGACTGCATGCGGCGGCGCAGGCGGAAAAGACGCCGCTGGTGAAGGACGAGCTCTATTCGCTGCTGTCCTCCGCGCAGGATCCGGCGTTGGCGAAGCGCGCGCTGGAACTGGCGCTCACCGACGAACCCGGCGCCACCAACAGCGCCAGCATGATCCGCACGGTGGCTTCGCTGCATCCAGACCTCGCATTCGATTTCGCCGTCGCGCACCTGGCGCAGGTGGATGCGAAGGTCGATTCCACTTCGCGCGCACGCTATTACCCGCGCCTGGCGAACAACTCGCTGGATCCGGCGATGATCGGGAAGGTGCGTGCGTATGCGCAGGCGCATGTCGCCGAGAGCTCGCGCCGCGCCTCGGAAACGGCGATGGCGAACATCGCCTATCGCGTGAAGGTGAAGCAGGAGCGGTTGCCGGCGGTGGATGCTTGGTTGGGGAAGCAGGGCAAGTAGGGCGACCACGCAGCAACGAGCGCCGACACCCGAGCGCTTCCCCTCTCCCCTTGCGGGAGAGGGACAGGCCGCCGAAGGCGGCCAGGGAGAGGGGTAGGGCCGCGTTAGAGCACGCGCTACGCGCGCCCCTCTTCCGCCCCTTCGAGGGCACCTTCTCCCGCAAGGGGAGAAGGGGCATGGAGGAACTTGCGGCGCTGCGCGCACCGCCTCAATGCGCCTGCGCCTTCCCACCCTCCAGCATCGACTCCACCGCCTCGATGATCCGCTCCGACGTGTACGGCTTCTGCACGATCTGACAATCGCGGAAATCCTGCGGGATGTTGCGTTCGGAGTAGGCGGAGGCGAATACGAACGGAACGCCCTGCTCGCGCAGGCGGCTGGCGAGCGGATACACCGCCTCGCCCTGCACGTTGATGTCGAGCAGGGCGACGTCGAGGTGCTCGTGATCGGCGATCTCCAGCGCATCCGACAGGCGCGCCGCGCCGAGCACGTGATAGCCCGCGTCGGTCAGCAGGTCTTCCAGGGCCATCGCCAGATACGCTTCGTCCTCGACCATCAGGACGTTGGCTTTCATCACCTCGTTTCCGCCACATCGCCGAACACGGCTTGCATGGTGCCGCACGCGGTCGTGACGACAGGGTCAACCTTGCGGATTCACGGAGCGCGTCGCCGCGTATGAGCGGTGGGCGCGGTCACGCGGCTTCGCCACCGACGCCCTGTTCACCGAGCACATCACCCACGATGCGCGACAGCCGCGCGTGGTCGATCGGCTTGCGCAGCACCGTGCGCAGCATGTTCGCCGGCAGCGATGGCTCGCGAATCCGGTCCGCCAGCCCGGTGTACAGCAGCACGGGCAGCTGCGGCGCGATCGCCTCCAGCGCCTGCGCAAGCTGCACGCCGGTCATCGACGGCATCGAATGGTCGGTGATGAGCAGGCGGTAATGCGCCGGCGATTCGCCCACGCGCGACAGCGCAAGCTCCGGCGTGGAGACGAAGTCCGCCTCCAGTCCCCAGCTCGACAGCAGTTCGCACATGAACTCGCCGACGCTGTGTTCGTCGTCCACCACCAGCACGCGTCCCTCGCGGCGCGGCACGCCGGAACGGTCGGAGCGGCGTCGCGACATGCGCGGCCTCGCCGCGCCCGAGCAGGCCGGCAGCAGCACGCGGAACGCGGTGCCTTGCCCCGGCGACGTATCCACCAGCAAGTGCCCGCCGTGCTCATGGACGATGCCGTGCACCGTCGCCAGCCCCATGCCCGCGCCCTTGCCCGGCGGCTTGGTGGAGAAGAACGGATCGAACATGCGCTCCAGCACCGCCGGTGCGATGCCCGGGCCGGTGTCGGCGACGCGCAGCTCGACGAATTCGCCTTCCATCGGTTGCCGACATGCGGCGCATTGCGTGGCCTCGATGCGCACATCGGACAGCCCGAGCCGCAGGCGTCCTTCGCCCTGCATCGCGTCGCACGCGTTCACGCACAGGTTGAGCAGCACCTGGCCCAGCTGCACCGGATCGAACTCCACCGCGCTCACGCCGGGCTGCACGTCCTGTTCGACTTCGATGCCTTCGGTCAGCGTCGGCTGGAGCACCGCGAGGTTCTGCTCGATGCAGCCGGCCACGTCCATCGCCTGCGCCTGGCCCTTCTGGCCGCGACTGAACATGAGCATCTGCTGGATCAGGTCGCGCGCGCGTTCGCAGGATTGCAAGGCCTGGTCGAGGTAACCCGACAGGCGCGTGTCCTCGCCGTCGTCGCTGCGTTCGTGCGCGAGCGCGACGTAGCCCATGATGCTGGCGAGAAGGTTGTTGAAGTCGTGCGCGATACCGCCGGTGAGATGGCCCAGCGCTTCCATCTTCTTGGCCTGCAGCAGCTGCGCTTCCAGGCGACGACGGCGCTCTTCGGCTTCGGTGCGTTCGGTGATGTCGCGCAGGTAGCCGATGAAGGTCTTGCCCGCGGGACTGTCGTCCACGCCGATGGCGAGTTCGGCCGGAAACTCGCTGCCGTCCGCGCGCTGGGCCACGACCTCCAGCCGCTTCTTGAGCACGGGTCCCGGACCGCCTTCCAGATAGCGGCGCAGGCCGAACTGGTGCCGTTCGCGGAAGCGCTCGGGGATGATCGTCTCGGCCAGCGAGCGTCCCAGCGCATCGCGCTCGGGGATGCCGAAGCACGCTTCCGCGGCGGGATTGAACTTGATGATGGTGCCGCGCTCGTCCATCGCGATGATGCAGTCCAGCGCGGCATTGACCGTGGCGCGCAGGTGCTCGGCGTTCCGGCATGCGGAGGCTTCGGCCAGTTTTCGCTCGGTGATGTCGCGCGTGAAGGCGAGGATGCGCGGCGCGCCGCCGATGTTGGCGACCTTGAGGAACACCTCGTCCCAGTGGAGGCTGCCGTCCTTGTTGCGGCGGTGCCACTCGAAACCCGCCGAGCCTTCGCTGCGCGCACGCGCCAGGTGCGCGGCCGCATCGGCACCGCTGTAGGGCGGCTCGCCGGTGCCCAGGCGGTCCATGTCCATCTCCAGCATCTCGTCGTGCGTGTAGCCGAACTGCGCACAGGCCTTCGGGTTCACGTCGACGATGCGGAAGGTGTCGACGTCGTGGACGAAGATCGCATCCTCGCTGGCTTCGAAGATCTGTCGGTAGCTGCTCTGTGACATCGCCAGCGCCTGGTCGGCGCGCAGCCGTTCGATCTCCGCGACCGCGCGCACGGCGAAGATCTTCATCACCGATTCGATGAACTCGGGCTGCTCCAGCGGTCGCCGCGACATGATCGAGACGATGCCGATGGGCCGGCCCTGCGAATCGTTGAGCGGGAAGCCGGCGTAGCCTTCGGCCTCCATGTCGATGAAGTCGGTGTCGAGCGGGAACAGTGAACCCAGCGCCGCCGGATACAGGCGGAAGCCGTGGCCCACGACGGTCTCGCACGCCGTGCCGGCCAGCCCGTAGTCGTAGTGCTCGCGCGGAACGCCGTCGGCGACGAACGCCAGCACGTGCATGGTCGCCGGATCGTCCGGACGCATCTGGGCGATGAAGGCCACGTCCACGTCGAGGATCGCCGCCAGGTAACGCGACAACTCGACGAACAGATCGCGGCCGTAAGCGCGCGAGACGGCGAGCGCGGAACTGCTCAGCGCGGTCTCGACCTGTTTGCGCAGGGTGATGTCGGTGGCGATGCCGCACACGGCGTAGGGCATCTGGTCCATGTCCAGCAGCGGGAACTTGGCCGACAGGAACGTGCGCTGCTCGCCGGCGAACACGCCGCTTTCCTCGAACTCCATCGCGCGCGCCTCCAGCAGCACGCGCATGTCGTTGCGGCGCAGCGCGGCGGCCATGTCCGGCGGAAAGATGTCGCGGTCGTTGCGGCCGATGAGCGCGTCGGCATCGCGGCCGGTCAGGCGTTCGAACTCGCGGTTGACGAACAGGTAGCGGCCCGCGCGGTCCTTGGCAAACACGGCGGCGGAGGTGTTGTCGAGCACTTGCTGCAGGCGCAGCTCGCTTTCGCGCAGGGCGCGTTCGCGGTCGTCGACCTGTGCGTTCGGCGGGGGAATGCCGGCGTTCATCGCATGTCCCGTGGGGCGGGGTGGGGCGAGTATAGGAGCGTGGATTCGGGCGCGGTCGTGGTGTTACAGGGTTGAAACAAAAAGGCGGAGCTTCGCCGCTGCCGGGACGAATCGACACCGCATCACCGTTCGTCCTGAGCGTAGCGAAGCGAAGTCGAAGGGCGGACGGGCGCGTGGCGGGTCCATTCATCCTTCGACTTCGCTTCGCTACGCTCAGGACGGACGGTGGGAACGCGTCACGGCACGAACATATACCCCACGCCCCGCACCGTGCGTATCGCCCGCGGATTGTCGGGATCGGCTTCCACCTTGCGCCGCAGCCGCGCGATGCGGATGTCGATGGAGCGGTCGAACGGCTCCCACTCGCGGTTCTTCGTCAATGTGAGGATCTGGTCGCGCGACAGCGCCTTGCCCGCATGCTCGTGCAGCACGCGCAGCAGGTCGAACTCCATGTGCGTGACCATCACTTCGCTGCCGTCGGCGTCGAACAGCTGGTGCGCGTCCAGGTCGAGCGTGCAACGCCCGAACGGCACCTGCCGCGGATTCTGCGTGAGCGCCGCCGGCGCTTCGGGCCGCGCCTGGATGCGCCGCAGCACGCTCTTCACGCGCGCCAGCAACTCGCGCGGATCGAAGGGCTTGGCGACGTAATCGTCGGCGCCGATTTCCAGCCCGACGATGCGGTCGATCACATCGCCGGAGCCGGTGACCATGATGATGCCCACGTCGTAACGCTCGCGCAGGTAGCGCGCCAGCGACAAACCGTCCTCGCCGGGCAGGCGGATGTCGAGCAGCACCAGGTCCGGCGCTTCGACTTCCAGCTCGCGCCGCATCGCCGCGCCGTCGCCGGCTTCGCGTGCGCGGAAGCCGTGCGTGGAGAGCGCCTCGAGCAGCATCTCGCGGGTGGGGCGGTCGTCGTCGACCACCAGGACACAGGGCGTATGGGCCATCGCGTACCTGCCAATGTCTTCGCGAACGGGGAAGCCGGTTGGGCATCCTGCCGCATGCGCCGGTGAGTATCCGCCGCTGTTACCAACCGATACAAATCCAGTCACACGGGACATCGGGCCGTTACCGGCCGTCATTAGATTGGCCCCCATGCCGGCGGTGCGCCGGTGAAGAGAGGCCAAGATGAGCCGTTGCCCGCTCGTGCTGGACACGATCTACCTGAATCGGCAGGTGCGAGCGACCTATGAGCGCGTCGCCCGCGCGCCGACCAGCGGCTTCCACTTCCACACCGGCGCGGCCTACGCGGTGCGCCAGTTGGGCTACGACGCGGCCGAACTGGCGGCGTTGCCCGACGCGTGCACGGAGCGGTTCTCCGGCGTGGGCAATCCGCTGCGGATCGGCACGATTCCTGCCGGGGCGGTCGTGCTCGACCACGCCTGCGGCGCCGGCATGGACCTGCTGCTTGCAGCGCGGGCCGCCGGCCCGGAGGGCCGCGCGATCGGCGTGGATCTCACGCCCGGCATGCGCGCCAGCGCGCTGCGCGCCGCGGCGCAGGCGAGGTTGCTGGACCGCGTGCAGCTGCACGAAGGCACGTTCGAGGATCTGCCGGCGGACGACGCCAGCGTGGACGTGGTGATTTCCAACGGCGTGTTGAACCTGGCGCCGGACAAGCCGCGCGTGATCGGCGAGATCGTGCGCGTGCTGCGGCCGGGCGGAACGCTCTTCCTCGCCGATGTGGTGCTCGATCGCGAACTGGCGCAGGCCGCGCGTGCGAACGCCGATCTGTGGGCTTCGTGCATCGGCGGCGCGCTGACCGAAGCGATGTTGCTGCAACTGCTGGAGGAATGCGGACTGAGCGAAGCGCAGGTCACCGAGCGCTTCGAATGCTTCGCAGGCACGGATGTCGATCGCAAGTTCCATGGCCATCTGCACGCCTACGGCGCCAACGTGCTCGCCATCAAGCGCTGACCAGAATCCGCCGGCCCTCGCCGGCACCCCGCGCCCCATGAGGGACGCAACAACGGAGGGAATCGTCATGCTCAGGAAATACGTCATAGAACGAAACATCGAAGGCATCGGCTCGCAGCCGGTGGAAGCGATGTGCGGCGTCGCGCTGCAATCCAACCGGGTTCTGGACGAACTCGGCACGGGTATCCAGTGGGTGCATTCGTATGTCACCGGCAACAAGACGTACTGCATCTATCTGGCGCGCGATGAAGCGCTGATCCGCGAACACGCCAAGCGTTCCGGCTTTCCCGCCGATGCCATCGTGGAAGTGAAGTCGATGCTGGACCCCACCATGGCGCCGGCGTGAGCCGTCGCCACGAGCAAGACCGGAGTCACGAATGAACGTTGCAACTGCCCGTACAACCGCCCCGCGATGGAACGCCGAAGTGGCGGCCGGCGACAGCGCCCGTTACGCGCGCTGCATCGAAGTGTCCAGGCGCGTGCGCTGGGACATCGACGCCGACGTGATCCGCGGCCGCGATTTCGATCACGACCGTACCTTCCTCCCCGCCGGGCTCTCGCTCGTCGACCGGATCGATTTCCTCGACGGGAACGAGCGCCGTTTCTTCAGCCAGGTGCAGGGTCGCACCTATGCCTGGATGTTCGGCCTGTGCGAGCGGTTCATCGGCGCGAAGATGCTGCAGACGTCGGGCCAGCACTGGCTGGGCGATCAGAGCGCACTGGAAGCGCTGGTCCGCTTTTCCGACGAGGAGATCAAGCACCAGGAGCTGTTTCGTCGCCTGGAAGTGCTGCTGGAAGCGCGCATGCCGCCCGGCCACGCCAAGATGGCCGAAGCCAACACCGTGGCGATGTTCGTCATGGCGCGCAGCAACTGGGCGGTGCTGGCGCTGATCTTCATGATCGAGCTGTTCGTGCAGCGCCATTACGAGGAAAGCATCGCGCCGAGCCAGGAGCTGTGCCCGCTGTGGAAGGACGTGTTCCTGTTCCATTTCCGCGAAGAGTGCCAGCACTCCGTCGTCGATGAACTGGAACTGCGTGCCGAAGACGCGCGCATCGACGAAGGCGAGCGCGACGTGGCGATCGACGACCTGATCGCGCTGCTGGGCGCGATGGACGACATCCTGCGCGCGCAGGCCGATGCGGATGCGGCGTATTTCGTCGTCGCCTGCGGACGGCCGTTCGGGATGCGCCAGCAACTGCACGTCGTGGACGTGCTGCGTCGGGCGTACCGCTGGCAGTACATCGGCTCGGGCGTGCGCCACCCGCGTTTCGTCCGCGTGCTGGACGAGCTGGCCACGCCGCAGCAGCGAAGGCGACTGGATGTCGCGCTGGAATCGATCGTCCCGGACGTCTGATTCAAAAAACAAAACCCCGATTGCGTATCACGCACCCCACGGCGGCCGCTCACGACGGACGTCGACAGACCGGAATTGCCAAGATGAAAACGATGACCCTGATGGCCGCGCTGGCGATGGTCGCGGCAACCCACTCCATCGCCACCCGCACTGCCTCCGCCAGCGACGCGGCGAACATGCCCGCGCCTGCGATCCGCACCTTCGACCTGCCGACCGTGCGCGTGTACGCGACGGTCGAGCGCGAGCCCGCCCCGCTCGCGATGCAGGCGCCGCGCATCCACGACCTCCCCCCGGTGCGTGTGCATGCGGTGCGTGACGCGCGCGATGTTGCCGTCGAGCGCAGGGAGGCGATTGCGATGCGCACGACGACCGCGCGTCGTGCCTCGCTGGCCATCCCGCGTGGTTCGTTGCGGCGGGGGCTCACGCCGCAGCGCGGTGCGCCGTCGCACGCGGAGCAACGCATGGACCGTTGGATGGCGCTGGGTTGCGTGGTGCGGTTGCGCCTGGCGCGGGTGTGGCCGATGGCGCATTGCGGCGGCGACGGTGCGCGGATGGGCGCGGCCTCGCGCGCCGGCACGATGATGCCGGTGTCGCTGGTCGAGCGACGACGATGAGGTGCTGCGGGGTTCGCGCGGCATTCGGAAGGGCCCCCGCTTTGCGGGGCCTTTTCGTTTGGTGGTTGCGATTGTGGCGGGGCAGGGGAGGGAGGCGGGCCGTAGCGCACGGGCACTTCCTCTACGGCAAACGACTTCACCGTCATCCCGTTCACCGTCATCCCGGCGAAGGCCGGGACCCAGGGCCGTAGCGCACGGGCACTCCCTCTGCCGTGAACCTCCTCACCGTCATTCCAGCGAAAGCTGGAATCCATTTTGATTTGGCTCTAGCGCTCTTTTCGAAGCAAAGACCAAAGCAACAACAAAGCTTCCGATCGGCTACGCCGCTCGGGTCACTTTTCTTTGCTTGCCCAAAGAAAAGTAACCAAAAGAAAGGGCAGTGGGCCCAGATCAATCCCACGACCGGAGGAAGTAAGGGCGCGTTCGCGATTCGCCATCCATGGCTCAGCGCTCACCGCCGCACATCCATGTGCGGCGCCCTTCGGGGCTAGGGACCTGAAAGGCTGTTCGACAGCAGCAGCAGCAGCAACAGCAACAGCAACAGCAATATCAGCAGCAACAGCAAGTCCACCGTAGCCACAGCAAATTCACCGTCATCCCGGCGAAGGCCGGGATCCCGGCCCGTAGCGCACGGGCACTCCCTCTGCGGCAACCCACCTCACCGTCATTCCCGCGAAGGCGGGAATCCAGGGACTTTTCACGCCTTCCCTGCTGCGCTTGAACCGCGACAGCAAAATGGATTCCAGCTTCCGCAGGAATGACGAGAAGTGGCGGAAGGCGTGACAGTCTGGATCCCGGCCTTCGCCGGGATGACGGTTTCTGGCAGACCTTCGCCAGGATGGCGTCATTCCTAGCCCCTCTCCCGCGTGCGGGAGAGGGGTTGGGGTGAGGGCGGGCGCGATCGCGAGAAGCGCCGCAGCGGAACCCCCCAAAAACAAACGCCCCGCAAAAGCGGGGCGTCTGCCTTACAACTTGAGGATGCCGGACAATCCGATGACGCCGAAGCGCCTTACGCCTCCACCGGCTCGTCGTCCTTGTACGCATCCACCGGGATGCACGCGCACATGACGTTCTTGTCGCCGTAGACGTTGTCCACGCGCGCGACCGGCGGCCAGTACTTCTGCAGGCGCAGGCTCGGCAGCGGGAAGGCGGCCAGTTCGCGCGGGTACGCGTGCGTCCACTCGCTCGCCGACACGGCGGTCGCGGTGTGCGGCGCGTTCTTGAGCGGGTTGTCCTCGCGATCCAGTTTGCCTTCTTCCACTGCGCGGATCTCGTCGCGGATCTGGATCATCGCGTCGATGAAGCGATCCAGCTCGTGCAGCGACTCGGACTCCGTCGGCTCCACCATCAGCGTGCCCGCCACCGGGAAGCTCAACGTCGGTGCGTGGAAGCCGAAGTCGATCAGGCGCTTGGCGACGTCTTCGGCCGACACGCCCGTCGCATCCTTCAGCGGACGCAGGTCGAGGATGCACTCGTGCGCGACCAGGTCGTTGCGGCCGGTGTAGAGCGTCTCGTAATGCGGGGCCAGGCGCTTGGCGATGTAGTTGGCGTTGAGCAGCGCCACCTGCGTCGCGCGGCGCAGGCCGGCGGCGCCCATCATCGTCACGTACATCCAGCTGATCGGCAGGATCGAGGCCGAGCCGAAGCTCGCCGCCGACACCATGCCCACCTCGCCGTTGCCAACGCCCTGCGTCTTCACGCCGTCGCCGTTCAGCGCGCCCGGCAGGAACGGCGCCAGGTGCGACTTCACCGCGCACGGGCCGACGCCCGGACCGCCGCCGCCATGCGGAATGCAGAAGGTCTTGTGCAGGTTGAGGTGCGAAACGTCCGAACCCCACTTGCCCGGCTTCGCCAGGCCGACGAGGGCGTTCATGTTGGCGCCGTCGGTGTACACCTGACCGCCGTGCTTGTGGATGATCTCGCAGATCTCGACGACTTCCTCCTCGAACACGCCGTGCGTGGACGGGTAGGTCATCATGATCGCGGCGAGGCGGTCGCTGTACTTTTCGGCAGCGCGGCGGATGTCCTCGACATCGACGTTGCCGTTGCTGTCGGTCTTGGTCACCACGACGGTCATGCCGCACATCTGCGCCGAGGCCGGGTTGGTGCCGTGCGCGGAATCCGGAATCAGGCAGATGTCGCGATGCGCTTCGCCACGCGAGCGGTGGTAGGCGCGGATCGCCAGCAGGCCGGCGTATTCGCCCTGCGCGCCGGAGTTGGGCTGCAGGCTGACGGCGTCGTAGCCGGTGCATTCGACCATCATCGCTTCGAGTTCGTCGATCAGCTGCTTGTAGCCGCTGGCCTGCGACGCCGGAGCGAGCGGGTGCAGGTTGCCGAACTCCGGCCACGTCACCGGGATCATCTCGGCGGTGGCGTTGAGCTTCATGGTGCACGAGCCCAGCGGGATCATCGTGCGATCCATCGCCAGGTCCTTGTCGGCCAGCGAGCGCATGTAGCGCAGCAGTTCGTGTTCGCTGTGGTGCGTGTTGAACACCGGGTGCGTGAGGAACGCGCTGGTGCGCAGCAGGCCCGACGGCAACGCGTCGGAGGCCTTCGCATCCAGCGCATCGACGTCGAGCTTGGCGCCGAACAGCGCGGCGATGGCGACGATGTCCTCGCGCGTGGTCGTTTCGTCCAGCGAGATGCCGACGCTGCGATCGTCGATGCGACGCAGGTTGATGCGCGCGGCCGTGGCCTTGGCGTGGATCGCGTTCGCATCGACATCGACGATGTGCAGCGTGTCGAAGAAGTCCGGGCCGACGGTGACGCCGGCATCGCGCAGGGCGACGGCGAGGAGCGTCGCCAGGCGGTGCGTGCGACGCGCGATGCGCGCAAGGCCTTCCGGGCCGTGGTAGACGGCGTACATCGACGCCATTACCGCCAGCAGCACCTGCGCGGTGCAGATGTTGGACGTGGCCTTCTCGCGGCGGATGTGCTGCTCGCGCGTCTGCAGCGTCAGGCGATACGCGGCCTTGCCTTCGGCGTCGATGGACACGCCGATCAGGCGGCCCGGCATCGAACGCTTGTAGGCGTCACGGCACGCCATGAACGCCGCGTGCGGGCCGCCGAAACCGAACGGCACGCCGAAGCGCTGCGTGTTGCCCACCACGATGTCCGCGCCCCATTCGCCGGGTGCGGCGATCAGCGTCAGCGCGAGCAGGTCGGTGGCGACCGCGACCACGCCGCCGCGTGCGTGTACGGCGTCGGCAAGCGCCTTGTAGTCGTGGATCTGGCCGAAGGTGTTGGGGTACTGCAGCAGCACGCCGAAGCTGTCGATGCTGGCCGCTTCAGCATCGTCGGCGATCACCAGCTCGATCTCGAGCGGTTCGGCGCGCGTGCGCAGCACTTCCAGCGTCTGCGGATGCACGCCGGAGGACACGAAGAAGGTGTTGGACTTCGACTTGGCCGAACGCTTGGCCAGCGTCATCGCTTCGGCGGCGGCGGTGGCTTCATCGAGCAGCGAGGCGTTGGCGATCTCCATGCCGGTCAGCTCGGCGCACATCGTCTGGAAGTTGATCAGCGCTTCCATGCGGCCCTGCGAGATCTCCGCCTGGTACGGCGTGTAGGCCGTGTACCACGCCGGGTTCTCCAGGATGTTGCGCAGGATGACGTTGGGCGTGTGCGTGCCGTAGTAACCCTGGCCGATGAAGCTGCGGAAGACCTGGTTCTTGTCGGCGATCGCGCGGATCTTGGCGATGGCCTCGACCTCGGTGATCGGTGCCGGCAGCGCCAGCGGGGCGGCGGACTTGATCGACGCCGGGACGATCGCGTCGGTCATCGACTCCAGCGAATCGAAGCCGACCACGCCCAGCATCTGGGCGACTTCGGCGTCGTTGGGGCCGATGTGGCGTTCGAGAAAGGCGTCGTGGTGCTCAAGGGCGCGCAGGGAAGGGGTCTTCTGGCTCATTTGACGGGGGCATCCGTAGTTGGCTCGAAAGCCGGCGGTGCGCGGTCGCGCACATGGAGTGCCCCTCTGTCCTTTTGCCTGAGAGTTTCAAAGCGCGGGGCGGGGGAGGATGACCCCGCTGGCTTCTTGCCCCTTCGGCGCCGGTTCCGGCCCCATGGGGGCGGTCGGTCTCTCCAGAGTGTGAGCGGACGGCGGTAATGGGGCCTGAGCGATTCCGGGCGTTTGCGCCTTCGGCAGCGATCCGGGCCATTCAGGCCGGGACCGCTTCTCCCACCGTCTGCTTGCGTGGGAATTATACCCGGGTGGGCTGGCTGCATGCCCGGGCCAGGGCATGTGTGGCCGGGCCTGGCGCTCCCTGGTGGTCACCCCGGCGCAGGCCGGGTCCCGGGAGCGCAGCCTGGCGTTTTGAATCAGGTCATCTGCGCGCCGACGTCATCCCGGCATCGACGTCGTCCCCGGCATCAACGTCATCCCGCCATCAACGTCATCCCCGCCTTCGCGGGGATGACGGCAGGGGCGGTGTGACCTTCCGCCGCTGGAACGCCGGGTTCCGAATCGCGCGCCGAGCAAAAAGCCCGGAGCGCCGAGCTCCGAGCCCCGCACGCCGAGCAAAAAGCCCGGAGCGCCGAGCTCCGTGCCCCGCGCGCCGAGCAAAAAGCCCGGAGCGCCGAGCTCCGAGCCCCGCACGCCGAGCAAAAAGCCTGGAGCGCCGAGCTCCGAGCCCCGCGCGCCGAGCAAAAAGCCCGGAGCGCCGAGCTCCGAGCCCCGCACGCCGAGCAAAAAGCCCGGAACGCCGAGCTCCGAGCCCCGCGCGCCGAGCAAAAAGCGCGGAGCGCCGAGCTCCGAGCCCCGCACGCCGAGCAAAAAGCCCGGAGCGTCGAGCTCCGAGCCCCGCGCGCCGAGCAGGAACGCCTCGTGCTCCGAGTTCGAAGCCTCGCGCACCAAGCCATGAGCCTCGCGCTTCGGTTTTTTCCGAGCTTCGCGCGCCTCCATTGAGTGAAAACGCTTGCGCATGTGTCGCCCGGCGCTCGTTTGAAACCAAACGCCAGCCAAATTTTCGACTAAGACAATTCCTAAGAATTTATTCGGGAACCTCTCTGGGCAGGGTCAAGCAAGTCGGTGTTGGCGTTTAGGAAACGTCTGATTCACGGCGATGCGCCGCTGAGAAGAATTCGCGATGTCGAATTTCCGGCGCCCGACCGCCAACTTTCAGATCCCTCCCAAATGAACAAGATCTACCGCATCGTTTTCAACACCGTGACCGGCCGTTGGGTCGTCGCTTCCGAACTTGCCACGGGCCGCAAGAAGGCTGCGTCCAGCGCGCCGGCCACCCTGGCTGCGCTCACGTTCGTCCTGGGCGCCGTGGGCGCGTCCAGCGCGTTCGCCGCCCCCGCGCCCGCCAACTCCTACACCAGCGGTCTGGTCTCCAATGGTGGCGGCACCTGCTTCAATTCCTCCGATCCGGGTGTTATCGCCAGCAGTGCGTCCGAGTGCAATTCCGGTGGTGGCTACATGCAAGCCGCGATGATCTCCTACGATGCGGCCGGCAATTGGGGTGCCTACGTCACCGTGAACGACCCCAACTCGGTCCGTCTGGGCGCGGGCGGCGTCGACAAGCTGACGATCACGAACACCGGCCTGAGCGTCCTGGACACCTTGTCGATGTCCAACCACAAGATCACCGGCCTGGCCGACGGCACCGTCGCCAGCGATGCGGCTACCTATGGTCAGCTCGTCAGCGCCACCAAGTACTTCCATGTCAACTCGACGCTGGCCGATTCGTTGGCGACCGGCCCCGAGGCCATTGCCGTGGGCGGCGGAGCCGTGTCGTCGGGTACGGGTTCCTCGATCGCGATTGGTCAGAACACGAGTTCCGTGGGGCAGGCGACCATCGCCGTTGGTCAGAGCGCCAGCTCCCTGGGCTCGGCCAGCATCGCGATTGGCCAGCGTGCCGCGAACGTGGCCGGTGCCAACAACTCCATCTCCATCGGTGGCGACTCCAAGTCCGGCGACAAGTCCGTGGCGATGGGCAACGGCGCCGATGCGTCGACCGCGTCCTGGGCGACGGCCATTGGCACCAATTCCAAGGTGACGGGCCTAAGCGGCCTGGCGGTGGGCGAGACCTCCCAGGCGGGCGGCACTTCTGCCGTTGCGTTGGGCAGCAACGCCAATGCCTCCGCTGGAAACAGCGTGGCGCTGGGCGCGCGCTCCACCACCACCGCCGACCTGACCCAGGCCGGTTACAACCCGGGCTCGGCCGCGCTGTCGGGCACTGCCTCGACCGCCAACGGCGAAGTTTCGATCGGCTCGGCCGGCAAGGAGCGTCGCCTGACGAACCTGGCCGCCGGTTCGGCCCTCACCGATGCCGTCAACGTCAGCCAGCTCAAGGCGCAGGACGCCACTGTCGATAAGCAGGGTGCCGACACGGCCGCTGCGCTCGGCGGCGGTTCGACCTACAACGCCACCACCGGTGCGGTTTCCGCGCCGAGCTACGCGCTGTCCAATGCCAATTCGATCGGCGGCACCTCCGGTGCGGCGGCCGACGTGGGTGCGGGCTTCGTAAAGGTCGATGGCGCGCTGGGCAAGCTCAACACGGCGGTGACGCAGAACACGTCCGACATCAGCGCCCTCGGTGGCCGCGTGACGACTGCCGAAGGCAACATCAACACGCTCAACACCAACGTCGCCGGCAACACGTCGTCGATCAATAGCCTGCAGACCACGGTCAACAACATCAGCAACGGCACGGTTGGCCTGGTGCAGCAGTCGGTTGCCGGTGCGAACCTGACGGTGGGCAAGGACACGGACGGTGCGGCGGTGGACTTCACCGGCACGAATGGCGCGCGCAAGCTGCTCAACGTGGCCGACGGCACCGTGGCCGCGAACAGCAAGGACGCCGTCAACGGCGGTCAGCTGTACACGACCAACCAGGCCGTGACGCAGAACACGACCGACATCGCCGGCAACACAGCGGCGATCACGGTCGCCAAGGACAGCGACGGTACGTCGGTGAACATGGCCGGCACGGCGGGCGACCGCGTGGTGACGGGCGTGGCCGCGGCCAAGGCCGACAACGATGCGGTGAACCTGGGCCAGTTGAAGTCGGCGGGCGTGATCGGTGCCAACGGCGAGTCCAAGTCGGTGATGACCTACGACGATGCTGGCAAGACCAGCATGACGATGGGCGGCGAAGGCGCGACCACGGCCGTGACGATCCACAACGTCGCCGACGGCGTGGCCGATCACGACGCGGTCAACGTGTCCCAGCTCAACACGCGTCTGCAGCAGAACACCACCGAAGTGCTGGTCCAGGCCAACAGCTACACCGACCAGAAGATCGACGACGTGTGGAATGGCATGGACAAGCTCGCGACCCAGGTGATGAAGCAGGACCGCAGCATCAGCCAGCACGGTGCGATGTCGATGGCGCAGGCGCAGATGGCGTCGGGTGCCGCGGCCGCCGCCGTGGGCAATCCGAACGGTGCATGGTCGGTGGGCCTGGGCATGGAGCAGGGGTATGGCGCGATCTCCGCCGGCTACGCCAAGCCGGTCGGCAAGAAGAGCCAGGTCAGCTTCGGTGCGGCGTTCAGCGGCGACGAGCGCTCGGTGGGCGTGGGTTTTGCGCACAAGCTGTAACGGGTAGCGCGACACGTTTGTAGTGGTGGGAGGACGGGGCGGGAAACCGCCCCGTTCTTTTTGCTTCGCGCTGCGCGCCCCCTCTTCCGCCCCTTCGGGGCACCTTCTCCCGCGAGGGGAGAAGGGGAAAGCAAGGCAACAACAGCAACAACAGCAGCAACAGCAGCAACAACAGCAGCAACAACAGCAGCAACAACAGCAGCAACAGCAACAGCAACACCTGCAACAGCTCCAGCAACTCCGCGAGAAGCACCTGCGTTGCCCTCTCCCCTTGCGGCGACCGAAGGGAGTGCAGGGCTGAGAGGGGCAGGCCGCCACAGACGGCCAGGGAGAGGGGTAGGGCTCGCGGTATCCTGTGCACCCGCGCAGGATGCCGACCATGCCCACACCGCCGTTCCGCTTGCAGCAGATCGACCACGTCGTGCTGCGCGTTCGCGACGTGCCGGCCATGGTCGCCTTCTACTGCGACGTGCTCGGCTGCACCGTCGAGCGTCGACAAGAAACCATCGGCCTGACCCAGCTGCGCGCCGGCCGCTCGCTGATCGACCTGATCGATGTGCAGGGCACGATCGGCCGCCAGGGCGGTGCCGCGCCCGGGCACGAAGGCCGCAACATGGACCATCTGTGCCTGCGTGCCGAACCGTTCGACCTCCATGCGATCCTCGCCCACCTCCACGCATACGGCGCGCACGTGGCCGAGTTTGGTTCGCGCTACGGCGCAGAAGGCAAAGGGCCGTCTCAGTATCTCTACGATCCGGAAGGCAATCTCGTCGAGCTGAAAGGAGCGCCGGACGAAACCTGAGCGTCTTCCGTTCTTCCGTCATTCCCGCGAAAGCGGGAATCCAGCGACTTGCTCCGGCCGCGACCTGACGCGCGATGAAGTCACTGGATTCCTGCTTTCGCAGGAATGACGGCCCTGATGATCATCCGCAGTATCCAGCCCGCTCCCACTCCATGCCCAGCCAACCCGCCACGCTCTCCATTCCCATCCGAACACTCGCGCTCCTGCTCGGCGGGCTGGCGATGTTCGGGCCGTTCTCGATCGACACGATTTTCCCCGCGTTCCCCGCCATCGGCGCGCAGTTCGGCGCGGACAAGCTGGCGATGCAGCAGACCATCAGCGTTTACCTGGTCGCCTATGCGCTCACCAGCATCGTGCACGGCCCGTTGTCGGATGCGATCGGGCGGCGGCGCGTCATCCTCGGCGGCCTGGTGATCTTCGCCATCGCCTCGGCCGGCTGCGCGCTGGCGAAGGACCTGCCGACGCTGCTGACCTTCCGCGCGCTGCAGGGACTGTCGTCCGGCGTGGGCTTGATCGTCGGCCGCGCGGTCATCCGCGACGTGCTGCACGGCGACGACGCGCAACGACTGATGAGCCAGGTGTCGATGATCTTCGGCGTGGCGCCGGCGGTGGCGCCGGTGGTCGGCGGCTGGATTCTCGGCTGGGCGCACTGGCCGGCGATCTTCTGGTTCCTGGTCGTGTTCGCCGTGGTGCTGATCCTTGCGACCTGGCGCATGCTGCCGGAAACGCATCCGGTCGATGCGCGATTGCCGATGGTGCCGCGTCGCCTGCTGCGCGATTACGTCGCCATCCTGATCAATCCGCGCTTCCAGCGCCTGGCCGCAGCGAGCGCGTTCAACTTCGCCGCGCTGTGGGTGTACATCGCCTCGGCGCCGGCGTTCGTGATGGACATCCTCAAGCTCAGCGAGCGCGAGTTCGGCTGGTTCTTCGTGCCGATGATCAGCGGCATGGTGCTGGGCGCATTCGTGTCCGGGCGCAGCGCGGGCAAGGTCAGCGGCGCGCGGCTGGTGTCGATCGGCTTCGCCTGCTCGGCGGTCGCGATGCTGCTCAACCTGGGCTACAACCTGTGGACCGACGTGCCGCGCGTGCCGTGGGCGGTGTTGCCGATGATGCTCAACGCATTCGGCATCGCGCTGGTGTTTCCGATCGTGACGCTGTCGATCCTGGACATGTACCCGCGCCAGCGCGGTTCGTCTTCGTCGTTGCAGGCCTTCACCAGCCTGGTGCTGAACGCGCTGATCGCCGGCGTGCTGTCGCCGTGGATCAGCGGCCATGCGCTGTGGCTGGTGGCGGCGGCTACTGTGTTCCTGGCGGTGGGCTATGCATTCTGGCGCTGGGAAGCGCGCGTTTCGCGCCTGCGCAGCCGCAGCGAGGCGGCGCCCGGCGTGCCGGGCGAAACGCTCTAGTTCGCCAGCGCCGCGCGACGTCGCATGGCCCAGTGCAGCGGCAGTCCGGCGACGATCAGCACCGCGCCCCACGCCAATGCTTCCGCGCCGATGCCGAACATCGCATACAGGCTGTAGGCCAGCGCGAGCGCAGCGACGATGCGACTGCCCGCGCCGTGGCCGCGCACCAGCCATGCCATGCTGCTGACCACGTAAGGCAGCAGTGTCGCGGCGGTGGAGAGCAGGATCGAGAAGGTGAACACCTGCACGAGCGAGCGGCTGTAGTTCGCCGCGACCAGCGCACTGGCCAGCAGGCTGCTCACGATCACGCCGAACACGGGCGTGCCGCCGGCATCGAGCTTGGTGAAGACCTTCGGAAACACGCCGTCGCGCGCGGCGGCCAGCGGCAGTTGCGCCGACAGCAGGATCCAGCCGTTGAGCGCGCCGAAGCAGGAGATCGCCATCACCACGGCGAGCGTCACGCCCGCCGCCGGACCCCACAGCGAACGCGCGGCATCGGCCATCGGGGCCTGCGAATCCTTCAACACTTCGGCCGGCAACAGGCCGAGCACGGCGGTGCAGGCGAGGATCGTCGCCACACCGGCCAGGAGGGTGCCCAGCACCGTCGCGCGCGGCACGTTGACCTGCGCGTTTTCCGTCGAGCCTGCGGGCACGGTCGCGGCCTCCAGGCCGAGCATCGCCCAGAGCGTCAATGCCACGGCGGCATTGGCGACATGGGGCAGGCTGTCGCCGGTGGGATTGAACGGCGTGTAGTGCTTCGCATCGACGAACCACAGCGCGACCAGGCCGAACAGCAGCAGCGGCAGCAGCTTCAGTGCAGTGGTGACGAGCTGCACGCGCCCGGCTTCGCGCAGG
The DNA here is from genome assembly GCF_038446665.1 of Lysobacter sp. FW306-1B-D06B. NCBI lineage: Bacteria > Pseudomonadati > Pseudomonadota > Gammaproteobacteria > Lysobacterales > Lysobacteraceae > Lysobacter > Lysobacter sp. FW306-1B-D06B. The sequence goes on from NZ_CP151802.1 coordinate 2,096,974, forward strand.
CCGATGAGGTTCACGCCGCTGCACACCCACAGCGCGCCCAGCGCGCACGCGGCCGCGCGCAGCGGAGTCGCGGTGAGCGCGGGGAAGATCGACCCCATGCTGCCGGCGAAGGCGACGGCGATTGCGGCCGTGGCGCACCAGATCGAGATCCAGTAGCTCCACGCGATGACGAATCCCGGCAACTCGCCGAAGGCATTGCGCGCGAACACGTAGGGCCCGCCGGTCTGCGGCCAGCGCATGGACAGGCGGGCGAAGGTGATCGCCAGCAGCATCGCGCCGGCCAGCGTGATGCCCCAGCCGAGCAGGCTGGCCGCGCCGAACGGCGCCAGCGCCGCCGGCAGCAGGAAGGCGCCGGAGCCGATCATGCTGCCGACGACGAGCGCGGTGGCGGACCAGAAGCCGAGAGGGCGGGAAGTGGTCATGGAGGCGTCAGATGGGAAGGGCTCGGCGGACTCGACGCGCGGTGCGCATACACCGTTCGTCCTGAGCGTAGCGAAGCGAAGTCGAAGGACGGGCGGGCCTTGATGCCGGCAGCGCCCTTCGACTTCGGCGCTTCGCGCCTACGCTCAGGGCGAACGGACAAGAGGCGCTTCCGATGCGATCTGCGGGACGGACGCGAAGCGAGCGCGCTCACGCGCCATCCGCGCGATACACCGAACGCAGCAGCTCATGGAAATGGTGCACTGCGTTCTCGCGCAGCGGATTCAGGCGCCCGGGCTCGTACGAGCCCGACGACAGCCCGCGTTGCACGTCCTCGCAGATGGTGAGGTCTTCCAGTTGCACTTCATCGCTGAAGTCCAGGTCGGCCTGGCGGCGTTCGCGGCCCGTGTCGGATTCGTCGACGGCGTAGTAGAAGTCGAACTCCACGCGGCAGCGATCCACGCCCTTGGGAATCACGCGGTTGGTCTGCAGGCGGCCGGGCAGGATGTTGAGCATCGTGTTCGGCCACATCCAGTAGTACAGGGCGTCGCCGTCGCCGTAGAGGCCGTCGCCGCTTTCCAGCGGGCTCCATTGGTAGGAGTACCAGTGCGCCGTTTCGGTGATGTAGCTGCGGTAGTCGAGCAGCTTGTTCAGTCCGGGATGAATGTGCGGGACGTGGTAGCCCTCGAGGTAGTTGTCGACGTAGACCTTCCAGTTGCAGGCGACGTCGTAGCCGACGCGACGGTGGTGGCCGTAGCGTTCGAGATGACGCGTGGGGCCGATGCGCGCGTCGATGCCGGCCACGAAGGCATCGAAGTCCGGCGCGCGCGCTTCGTCCACGGCGGCGAACACCATGCCCTGCCACACCCGCACCGCCAGCTGCGGCAGGTGCACGTCGCTTACGTTGAAGTCGGGCGCGCCGCCCATCTCCGGTGCCGAGCGCAACGTGCCGTCGAGCGTGTAGGTCCAGCCGTGGTAGCGGCAACGCAACGCCTTCGCGGCCAGGCCGTCGCAGGTCGCGATGGGGCCGGCGCGATGGCGGCAGACGTTGTGGAACACGCGGATCTCGTCGTCCGCGCCGCGCACCGCGATGACCGGCAACCCGGCGAAGTCGCCGACGACGTGGTCGCCCGCGTTCTGCAGCTGGCAGACGTGGGCGAGCAGTTGCCAGCCGGCGTCGAAGATGGCGCGGCGGTCCAGCGCCACCATCGCCGGGTCCGCGTAGTAGCGGGCGGGCAGGGCGGTGGCGTGGTCGAGGGGCTGCGGGGCGAGGTCGGGAAGGCGGTCGGCGCGGTTCATGCGCGCAGGGTACGACCGCCTCCGCTATTTGGGGAAGCGCCGCCGCTCAGGGGCTCGCTGGCGCCTGCGCCCGCTGCGCCGCAACACGACGCGCCACGTCGGCCAGCATCGCGTCCAGATCGGCGCGGCCGTGGACCTGGCCGCGAAGCACGACCGCGTGGATCCTGCGCGTCGCCGAGATGTCGCGCAGCGGGTCGGCGTCCAGCAGCACGACGTCGGCGATCTTGCCCGGCGCCAGCGTGCCGTATTCGTCGTCATGGCCTAGGAAACGCGCGCCGTTGATGGTCGCCGCCTGCAATGCCTGCTGCGGCGTCAGGCCGTAATGCACCAGCCAGCCCAGCTCGTCGTGCAGGCCGATGCCCGGATAGTTGTATGAGTTGAGGAAGCCCGCATCGGTGCCGGCGAGGATCGTGACGCCGGCGCGTTGCAGCATCGGCAGCACGCTGGCGCTGGTCTCGAAACGTTCGTGGCGACGCGCGACGGCGGCGGCATCGTCCTTCGCCGCGCGCTCCACACGCCAGGTGTAGGTCGCCTGCAGGCCCGGGCCGATGTACTTCAGGTAGTCGTCGTCGCGGTGATCGTCCTGGTCGAGGTAGGTCACCACGCGGCTGCCGTTGATCGTCGGCGTGATCGCGGTGCCGTGCCGAGCGAGGTTGCGGTAGGCGGCCATCGCACGGGCGGGATCGAAGGTGGCGTTCCACTGCGTCCATGCGTCGCGGCTGGTGGTCTCGCCCCTGGCGATCTTCTCGCCCAGCGATTTCTCCAGCGGCGATCCCGCTTTGTAGGCGTAGTCCAGGTGTTCGATCGAATCCAGGCCGGCGGCGCTGACTTCCTCCAGCGTCAGCGCGTAGGGCACGTGCGCGGAGGTCTTCAGGCCGCGACGGTCGGCGTTTTTCACCGCTTCGATGAACAGCTCCGGCGAAAGCGTGTTGTCGGTGATCTTGACGAAGTCGACCTTCCAGCCCTGGAGCTGGTCGAGCGCGGCATCGAGTTCGGCGACGTTGCCGATTTCCAGATCGCCCGGCCAGATCGACTTGTAGCCTTCGATCTTCGGCCCGGACGTGAGGATGCGCGGACCCGGGAGCTTGCCGTCGGCGACGGCGTCGCGCCATTGGAAGACGCTCGGGCTCAGGTCGCCGGCGGCGTCGCGCACGGCAGTGATGCCATGGGCGACGTACAGCGGGAGCAGGTTGCGGTTCTCTCCGATCAACGCTTCGCCGCCGCCGAAGTGCACGTGCATGTCCCACAGGCCGGGGATGGCGAACTTGCCGCTTGCATCGATCACCTGCGCGGGCTCGTACGCTTTCGCACGCTTGGCATCCACCACGGCGAGGATGCGGCCGTCGCGCACGGCGATGCTGCGGTGGGGCTGCAGCTTGCCGGTGGCGATGTCGACGACGGTGGCGTCGCGCACGAGCAGATCGACGCGCTCGGCGGCGGACGCGTGGCCGGCGACCAGCAGGGCGAGCGAGAGGGCCAGGGGCTTGTTCATGGACGGCGGCGGGATTCGGGGATCGGGGAAACCATACGGTTTGCGCGTGGCATCGCCCAATTAAATAATCCCATCCACTCCAGTGGGAAATCGAATGGCGGCCCCATGTACGACCCCCTGCTTCTGCGCAGCTTCGTCGCCGTGGTTGAATCCGGCGGCTTCACCCGCGCGGCCCAGGCGCTGCACCTGACCCAGTCCACCGTGAGCCAGCAGCTGCGGCGGCTGGAGGAGGAAGTCGGGCAGCGACTGCTCGAACGTGAACCCGGCGGCGTGCGTCCCACTCAGGCCGGTGAGCGCCTGCTCGGCTATGCGCGGCGCCTGCTCCAGTTGGGCGATGAGGCGCGCGCGGCGATGAGCGGCGGCGATCGCGAGGAGATCGTGCGCCTGGGCGTGCCGGAGGATCTGGCGGGCGCGGCGCTCACGCCGGTGCTGTCGGCTTTCGCGCGTCATCGTGGTGGACTGCGACTGGAAGTGACGAGCGGGCTCAGCGGCGCGCTGTCGGCCGGTTATGAACGGGGCGAGTTCGACGTCGTGCTGGTCAAGCAGCGTGGCGCGGGCGGTGTGCGTTCGTGGCCGGAACGGCTGGCGTGGATCGACAGTCGCGACCATCCGTGCCTCTCGCTCGATCCGCTGCCACTGGCGGTGTTTCCGGTCGGCGGGCTGTATCGCGAAGAGATGTTCCAGGCGCTGGACGCGAAACAGCGGGGGTGGCGCATCGCGTATTCCAGCGGCAGCCTGGCGAGCCTGCAGGCGGCGGTCGCCGACGGGCTCGGCATCAGCCTGTTGCCGCTGCGGGCGGTGCGCGCGGGGCATCGCGTTCTTGAACCGCGCGATGGCCTGCCCGTGATGCGTCCACTTCGCCTGGCGCTGCACCATCGCACGGAAGCGTCGGCCACCGTGCTGGCGCTGGTGGACAAGCTCGCGCGGCGCTGCGAGCAGCTCACCGCGCCGGACTGAGCCGCATCAAAGCGAAAGGCCGGCTTGCGCCGGCCTTTCGTGGTACCGCGAACGAAGCGCGATCAGCTCTTCGCCGGAGCCGCCGGCTTGTCCGTCGGCGCCGGTGCGGCGACGCTGGCATCGGCCTGCCAGCCGCAGGTCTTGCCTTCGTTCTGCTGCTTCAGCCACGTCTGCAGCGGGGCGAAGTACTCCAGCACCGCCGAGGCGTCCATCTGCTCGCCGCCGGTGAGCTCCTTCAGCGTCTTCTGCCACGGCTGGCTCGCGCCCTTGCTCAGCATCGCCTGGAACTTCGCACCGGCTTCCTTGTTGCCGTAGAAGCTGCACTCGTACAGCGGGCCCTTGTGGCCGGCCGCATCGCACAGCGCCTTGTAGAACTGGAACTGCAGCACGTGCGAGAGGAAGTAGCGCGTGTACGGCGTGTTGCCCGGCACGTGGTACTTCGCGCCGGCGTCGAAGAACTCTTCGCCGCGCGCCGATACCGGGGCGACGCCCTGGTACTTGGCCTTCAGTTCCCACCACGCCTTGTTGTAGTCGGCCGGCTTGATCGAGCCGTCGAACACGCCCCAGCGCCAGCGGTCGATCATCAGGCCGAACGGCAGGAACGACACCTTCGCCAGCGCCATGCGCATCTGCGCGTTGATCAGCGCCTCGTTGCTCACCTGCTGGTCGCCGGCCAGGCCGATCGACTGCAGGTACTGCGGCGTCATCGCCAGCACGATCGTGTCGCCGATGGCCTCGTGGAAGCCGTCGTGCGCGCCTTGCTGGAACAGCGGCGGCAGCTTGTTGTAGGCCATGTAGTAATACACGTGGCCGAGCTCGTGGTAGATCGTGGTGAAGTCTTCTTCGTTGGGCTTGATGCACATCTTGGTGCGCACGTCGCCGGCCATGTTCATGTCCCACGCGCTGGCGTGGCAGACCACGTCGCGGTCACGCGGCTTGATGAACTGCGTCTTGGACCAGTAGCTCTCCGGCAGCTTGGCCATGCCGAGCGAGGTGTAGAAGTCCTGCGCGCGTTCGGTCATCAGCTTGGCGGTGGCGAGCTTGGCGTCCTGCTCGATCTGCGCCAGGTCGTCCGGCGAGCGCTTGCCCGGGTTCTTGGTCAGCTGCGCGTCGAACGACGCCTTGTACTGCGATTCCAGCGCGCCGGTGATTTCCGGAATGCTCGCGTCCGGGTACGGCGCCAGGATGTCCCACCGGTTGCCCCAGTCCTGCTGCCACATGTTGCCCAACAGGTGCGCGGGCAGCATGTTGCCGGCGACGTGGCCGCGATCGGTGCCGTACTTCGCATCCAGGCGCGTGCGCGCGAAGCAGTGCAGCTGTTCGTACAGCGGCTTGACCTGGCTCCACAGGCGGTCGGTTTCGGCGGCGATTTCCGCCGGCGTCATGTCGTAACCCGAGCGCCACATCTCGCCTGTGTCGGCGAAGCCCATGTCGCGCGCGCCTTCGTTGACCAGTTCGACGAAGCGCACGTAGTCCTTGCGCATCGGCTGCGCGACGGTGTGCCAGCCCTGCCACGCATCGAGCTGGGCGTCGTAGTCGCGGTTGCTGCGTAGCACGTCTTCCAGATCACCGAGCTGGCGGCACTGCTTGTCGTCGCCTTCGCCTTTGCAGTAGGTGCCGGCGCCGTAGGTGCCTTCCATCTTCGTGGCGATCTGGGTGAGCTCGGCCAGATGCTCGGGATTCTTCGGCGGCGGCATCGCGGTGCCGAGCTTGAGCAACTGGATCGCGCGCGCCGTTTCCGGCGACATCTGCTGGCCTTCGAAGCGCTTGGCCTGATCGATCCAGCTGTTGAGCTGGGCGAGGTAGCGCTCGTTCGCCTTGGCCGACAGCAGCTGGCTGTCGTCGTTGATGTAGGTCGACGACAGCCACTGCGCGGCGGTCATCTCCGGATACATCTTCCGATACTCGTCGTTGACCCGGGCGACGAACTGGTCGGCGGTCTCGCCGGCCGGCGCGGTGGCGGGCGCTCCGGTGGTCGTGGTCGGGGTCGGTTCCTTCTTGCAACCGCCCAGGCCGATCACGGCCGCGGTAATGCTGAGCGCGAGCAGGGCGCGGATGGGTTTCGTCATGGCTCTCTCCGGTAAGAACTGCGCGCCAAGGGCGGCAGGCCCCGGAAGGCTAGAGGCGGGGCGGGACCGGCGCAAGGGAAGAAGGTTGTGGTGCGGTGCAGCGAGCACCGCCAGCGCCGATACCGAAGCTGTCATCCCCGCGAAGGCGGGGATCCATGTCTCCGGCGCATCAGGCTTTCCGGAGAGCGAGTGGTGCGTTCAGGTGGATAGTGCCGCCGTTCGGCGTCCCAGAAGACCCCGCCTTCGCGGGAATGACGGCTTCAAACGGGCAGCGTCAACCTGCGCGTACGGGAATCCGCCAGGCCGCGTTCTGCCAGCCAGGCCCAGGCCGAGTCCGCATCCTGTTCGAAGTACGCCTTCGCCGAGCCCAGCCGGAACGTGTAGCCCCAGCCGTCCATGTCGGCGAGCACGCGCTCGCGGCCGACGCCGGGAATCGCATCGCCGAGCAGCGCCTGCAGCACGCACACGGCGTCTTCTTCCTCGATGGAATCGGTGGCGTCGGTGTGGACCTGCGCGCGTCGCTCGGGCGGGAGCACGATCAGGTGGGCGGCTTCGTGCAGCAGCGAATGCACGGGCGTGTCGCCGCGTGCGTAGACGTCGCTGCCGATCAGGCCGGCTTCGCACTCGCCCCAGTAGCTGCCGGGGATCGTTTCGCCGTCCGCGACGCGGTGCAGGACGAGGGCGTAACGCGCGAGCAGCGAGGCGGTGGCGTCGAAGTCGATGTCGGAAAGGGTGAGCATGGTGCGTTATGTGATCCCCTCTCCCGGTTGCGGGAGAGGGCCAGGGTGAGGGCGTGGCGCGGAGCGACGCCGGATGAGTCGCTTCCCTTCGCTTCCCTCATCCGGCCTTCGGCCACCTTCTCCCGCACGCGGGAGAAGGGGAGGTCAGGCTTGTCACGCCTGCGCCGGGTTCTCCGGCAGCGCGACCGAGATGTCGAGCACCTTGTTGTCGCCTTCGCCGATCAAGTCCACCTTCACCGCTTCGGCGTCGACGTTGATGTACTTGCGGATCACTTCCAGCAGTTCACGCTGGAGCATCGGCAAATAGTCGGGACTCGTGCCGCCGCGGCCCGCGCGTTCGTGCGCGACGATGATGCGCAGGCGATCCTTGGCGATCGAGGCGGTCTGCTTCTTGGCGAGCAGGAAATCGAACAGTCCCATTCCTCAACCTCCGAAGATCTTGCTGAAGAAACCCTTCTTCTCTGCGGTGATGAAACGCATCGGCCGGGTGTCGCCCAGCAGGCGCGCCACGGCGTCGTCATAGGCCTGGGCCGCGTTGGATTCGGTTTCCAGGATGACCGGCTCACCCTTGTTCGACGCGTTGAGCACGTCGGGGGATTCGGGGATCACGCCGATGGTCTTCAGGCCGAGGATTTCCTCGACGTCGCCGACCGACAGCATTTCGCCCGTTTCCACGCGATTGGGGCTGTAGCGGGTGAGCAGCAGGTGTTCCTTGATGCGCTCGCCGTTTTCGGCGCGGCGCGTCTTGGAGGCGAGCAGGCCGAGGATGCGGTCGGAGTCACGCACCGAGGACACTTCCGGGTTCACCACGACCAGCGCCTGGTCGGCGAAGTACATCGCCAGGTAGGCGCCCTTCTCGATGCCGGCCGGCGAGTCGCACACGATGTAGTCGAAGCCGTCGGCGACCATCGCATCGAGCACCGTCTGCACGCCTTCCTTCGTCAGCGCGTCCTTGTCGCGCGTCTGCGAGGCGGCGAGCACGTACAGGTTCTCGAAGCGCTTGTCCTTGATGAGCGCCTGCTTCAGGTTCGCTTCGCCGTTGACGACGTTGACGAAGTCGTACACCACGCGGCGCTCGCAGCCCATGATCAGGTCGAGGTTGCGCAGGCCGACGTCGAAGTCGATGACGGCGACCTTGTGGCCACGACGCGCGAGGCCGCAGGCGAGGCTGGCGCTGGTCGTGGTCTTGCCGACGCCGCCCTTGCCCGAGGTCACTACGATAATTTCGGCCACTAAAAATCCTCCGTTAATGCGGTCTCAATCCAGAGCCGCGATTTTGATTTGTTGGTCTTCGAGCCAGATCTGCACGGCCTTGCCGCGCAGTTCCTTGGGAATGTCTTCCAGCACTTTGTAATGGCCCGCAATCGCGACGAGTTCGGCATGGAACTCGCGGCAGAAGATGCGGGCCTGTTCGTTGCCCTTCGCGCCTGCAAGCGCGCGTCCACGCAACGGACCGTAAATATGCACCGAGCCGTCGGCGATGACCTCCGCGCCAGCCCCCACCGTTGTGAGAACGGTCAGGTCGCGGTTCTCGGCGTAGATCTGCTGGCCGGAACGCACGGGCACCGACTGCATCATGCCCGGCGCGGCGTTCGACGTCGCGGGGGCGGGCGCTGCGGGCGCGCTCTTGGCGGCGGCCTTGGGCGCGGGTTCGGGTTCGCGACGCGCCGGTGCCGGCGCTTCGGCCGCGGCGGCGGCCTCGTCGCGCTCGTAGGACGCGCGGAATTTCGCCAGCAGCGGCAGGCCCAGCGCCTCGGACAGACGCTCGATCTCGGTCGTTCCGTAAGCCAGCGCGACCGGCAGCACGCCGGCGTCGCGCAGGCCTTCGATGAGCGCGCGCGCGGTGGCTTCGTCGGGCGTGCGGGTGAGGCCGCCGAAGTCGATCACCACGGCGGCGCGGGCGAACAGCTTGGGCGCGCGCTGCACGCGGCCGCGCATCTCCTCGACCAGCTTGGCGACGTCGAGCGTGCGGATGCGCAGGTTCGCGATGCCGACCTGGCCGATCTTGAGCTCACCGGCCAGTTCGAAATCCATGGCGGCGCTCACAGGGCGGTACCCGTGGCGCGGCGGGCGGCGAAGGCGGTGCGCGGACGGGTGATCCACGGCGCCTGCGGCAGGGCATCGCCGTAGGTGTCGCGCACCCAGGTGTAGCTGCACAGCGGCTTCATCAGCATGGCGGCGCGCACGTCGGCCTCGTCCATCATGTGCTGTCCCACTTCGTGGAAGCCGAAGCTGCCGTGGAAGAGCAGGGCGGGGTCGTTGCTGCCTTCCAGGAAGACCTCGCAGGCCATCTGCGGGTAGCGCAGCTCCGCGTAGCTCTGGGCATCGGCATAGAACGCGCGGCCCACGCCGCCACCGCGGCGGCGGCTGGCCACGACGATGCGGTCGATATAGAAGAAATCCGGATAGCGCTCGCGGAACCAGCGGAAGTTGCTGCTGTCGTGGTCCGTGTGGCTGCCCATGCCGATCAGGAAACCGGCGATGGCCCCGTCGCGCTCGGCGACGCGGAAGTATTCGGCGGTATCGAAGAAGTGACGCAGTCTCGCCGCATCCAACGGCAGGATCGCGGGGCCGGCGGCGTTGTTGAGGGCAAGGACGGAATCCAGCTCGTGCTCTCGCACGTCGCGGACGACGATCGACATTCCAGGCTCCAGCTAAAGCATTCAGACCAGGCGCGAAGCGGCCGGCGGGGCGATTATCGCATGGCCTCACCCCCCGGGCGACCCGTCGCTACGGATGCCTGCCATCCGGCGCAAAGGCCCGCCGATCGCTGAGACATGACTTTCGGACGGCTCCCCAGGCCCTTGATGCGTTTAGCATGCGTGGATGTTGGCCCGCCTAAACCACACTCGACTGTTGCGCTACGCGGGCCTGTTCACCTGGGGCGCTGTGGGCCTGTGGCTGCTGAACGTCTGGCTGGATCCGGCGATCCTGAGCCCGGAAACCGAAGGCCCGCCGACCCTGCAGATCCTGCGCTGGCTCGCCGTGTACCTGGCCTTCGGCGCGGTCTACTGGTGGATCACCCGCCAGCTCGGCCAGCGCCACCCGGGGATCTTCGACCACCTCCTGCTGCTGATACTGACCGCCTGCGCGATCGGCGTCGGCTACTTCTCGGGCACCGGCCTGGGCAGCATCCTGCTGATGGTGGTGGCCGGCCTGCTGCCCTGGCTGATGTCGGTGCGATGGGGGCTGATCCTTCTGATCGGCGGCAACATCGCGATCATCCCGGTGTTCGTGGAGGCGCTGGATTTCCCGCCGGTCGTCGCGGTGCTCCAGTCGATGACCTACATGGGCTTCTCCAGCCTGGTCTTCGTCACCGCCCTGGTGGCCCGCCAGCAGGCCGAAGCCCGCGAGGAGCAGCGCCGCCTCAATGCCGAGCTGCGCGCCACCCGCGCCCTGCTGGGCGAGAGCGTGCGCGTCAACGAGCGCACCCGCATCTCGCGCGAGCTGCACGACCTGCTTGGCCACCACCTCACCGCGCTGAGCCTCAACCTCGAAGTCGCCGGGCACCTGTCCGACGGCCGGGTCAAGGAGCACGTCCAGCAGGCCCACACGCTGGCGCGCCTGCTCCTGACCGATGTGCGCGAAGCCGTGAGCCAGCTGCGCGAGGGCGGGGCGATCGACCTGTCCGCCGCGCTGCTGCCGCTGGCCGAGAACGTGCCGGCGCTGGAGATCCACATGGACATCGAGGCGCCGCTCACCATGGACGATCCGGAGCGCGCCCACGTGCTGCTGCGCTGCACCCAGGAAATCATCACCAACGCCGTGCGTCACGCCGGCGCGCGCAACCTGTGGATCAACGCCGGCCGGCGTGCGGACTGCATCGTCATGAGCGCGCGCGACGACGGGCACGGCGCCGACAATCTGGTCGCAGGCAACGGCCTGCGCGGCATGCGCGAGCGTTTGCAGGCGCATGGTGGTGACCTCAAGATCGAAACCCGGCTGGGTGCGGGCTTTTGCCTGCATCTGACCCTGCCGGCCTCGGCGGCTGCGGCCGCCGCCTGCGAAGGAGCCATCGCATGATCCGTGTGTTGATAGTCGACGACCAGACGCTGGTCCGGCAGGGCGTCCGCTCCCTGCTGGCGCTGGCGGAGGGCATCGAAGTGATAGGGGAGGCCGGCGACGGCCGCCAGGCGGTGGAACTGATTCCGCAGCTCAAGCCCGACGTGGTCCTGATGGACATGCGCATGCCGGCGATGTCGGGCCTGGAGGCGCTGCAGTACATGGCGCGCAACAACACGCTGCCACCGACGATCATCCTCACCACGTTCGATGACGACCAGCTCGTGCTGGCCGGCCTGAAGGCAGGTGCCAAGGGCTACCTGCTCAAGGACGTCTCGCTGGAGCAGCTGGTGAGCGCGATCCAGGCCGTGGCCGACGGCGGTTCGCTGGTGCAGCCGGCCGTGACCCAGCGCCTGCTTTCGGGCCTGGAGCACATGCGCAACGATTTCGTCAGCCTAGACCGTCCGGACCCGCTGACCGAACGCGAAACCGAGATCCTGCGCCTGATGGCCGGTGGCTTCTCCAACAAGGAGATCGCCAATTCGCTCGGCGTCGCCGAAGGCACCATCAAGAACCACGTCTCGAACATTCTCTCCAAGCTTGGCGTGCGCGATCGCACGCGCGCGGTGCTGAAGGCCTTCGAGCTGCAGCTGGTCTGAAATCGCAGGTGAACGCCCCCCTCTCCCGCCTGCGGGAGAGGGCCGGGACGAGGGTGGCCGGAGCGCCCATCTCCCGGGCCGCCACCCCGGCAAGCCGGCCATCGGCCGCAACCGCACGTTGCCAATCCTGCCGGCCCGCGCCAAGGCGCCCCGGGGCTCACTTTTGTTGCCCCGGACGGCTGCCCCGGCCGCAGCTTCCTTGATACGATTGCCGGTCTGTGTCCCGGCTAGACCGGGTCCGGTGCCCTCGGAGAAACCTGAATGACCCGTCTGATCGAGATTTTGATTTCCTTGGCAATCGTTGCCGCGCTGTTCCTCATCGTGGGTGTTGCGCTGCCGTCGAGCCGCCATCTGCAGCACTCGGTTGAAACCAACCGCAAGCTCACCATCGTTTACGACACCATCAACAGCCTGCGCCGCTTCAAGGACTGGAACCCGCTCGTCCTGCGCGATCCGAACATCCAGCTGAAGCTGTCGGGTCCGGATTCGGGCGTCGGCGCCCGTCTTGACTACGACTCCAAGGAAAAGGGTCTGCGTCAGGGCAGCTGGGAGATCACCGCTTCCGACCCGGGCAAGCGCGTCGCCTATGCGCTGACCGACATCGAGCCGGGCCGCAACAAGCGCACCGAGTTCACCCTGAAGCCGACCGGCCGCGGTGGTCGTAACGTCGAGATCACCCAGACCTACGACGTCGACTACGGCTGGAACCTGATCGGCCGTTACGCCGGCCTGTACGTCAGCAGCAACGTCGGCGAAGACATGAAGATGGGCCTGTCGCGCCTGACCAACATGCTCGCTGCCGTGCCGAACTACGACTACGCCGAGCTGAGCAAGGACGATCCGGCCAAGGCGCCGAAGATCGTGGAGCGTCCGGCCGAGAACCTGCTGGTCGTCACCGCTGCCGTGGAGCGCACCAACGACAAGGTCATGGGCCAGATCAACTCCAACATGGAGTGGATCAAGAAGGTCATGGCCGCCAACGGCCTGGAGCCGGCCGGTCCGGTCCGCATCGTGACCAACGAGTTCGGTTCGGAAATGTATTCCTTCGACGTCGCCCAGCCGGTCAAGAAGATCGGTGCCGCCGACGGCGCCCAGAAGCTGGACATCAAGCTCGAAGGCCCGGTCACCGCCGTGTTCAACGAGCCGGCCCGCGTTGCGGTCGTGCCGGGCTTCAAGGGCCACATGGCCAACCTGTCGAAGGTGCGCGATGCACTGCGTGGCTGGGCGATGACCCACGGCTACGAGACGGTCGAACGTCCGTACGAGGCCTGGACCGGCGGCATCACGGCGGGCTTCACCGAGGAAGGCACCTACGACGTGTTCTGGGCCGTCAAGTAAGACGCCCGGCAAACGCCGAAGCTTCACCGAACGCGCCGCGGATTCCGCGGCGCGTTTGTTTTTGTCCGGCCAAACCGGTTGCGCGCGATGGCGTGTTGCGCCGCCGGGCTTTCACGCGCGTGCGGCGAGGCGCTATGGTGGCGCCACTCGCGTTCCGGACGAATCGCATGGGCCTTTACCCGAGCACGCATCACCTGCCTGTATCCGCGCGCATCCTCGTCGCATGCGGTGCGCTGCTTGCGGCCGGAGCCGTCGCGCTGTCGGCCTATGCCGCGCACGCCGTGCAGGGCGTGGACCAGCAACGCCTGCACAGCGCGGCATTGTTCGCCTTCGGCCACGGCATCGCCCTGGCGGCACTGGTGCCGCGACGGCCGCGCGGTTTCCGCACGATCGCCTTGTTCCTGCTCCTGCTGGGCACGCTGGTGTTTTCCGGCAGCCTGGCCGGTGCGGTGTTCGCGGGGCTGCCGACGCGGTTCGCGCCGATCGGCGGCAGCCTGATGATCCTCGCGTGGGTGCTCTACGCGATCGATGCGCTGAGGCGCTGACATGCCCCGGCACGCGCGCGGATTCGACACCGAAGCGGCGCATGCGCATCTGCTCAAGCGCGACCGCCGGCTCGCCAAGTGGATGAAGAAGATCGGCCCGATCGAAGCCGATCCGCGCTGGCGCAAGCCGTTCGATCCGGTCGATGCGCTGGCGCGCGCGATCCTCTACCAGCAGCTCAGCGGCAAGGCGGCGGCGACGATCGTCGGCCGCGTCGAGGTCGCCATCGGTGCCACGCGCTTCCATGCCGACACGCTCGCGCGCATCGACGATGCGGGGCTGCGCGCATGCGGGGTGTCCCGCAACAAGACGCTTGCGCTGCGCGATCTCGCCGCGCGCGAGGCCGGCGGTGAGATTCCCGACCTGCGGCGCATGAGCGTCATGGACAACGACGCCATCGTGCAGGCGCTGGTGCCGGTGCGCGGCATCGGCCGCTGGACGGTGGAGATGATGTTGATGTTTCGCCTGGGCCGCCCCGACGTGCTGCCCACCGACGACCTGGGCATCCGCAAGGGCGCGCAGCGCGTGGACGGCCTGGAATCCATGCCGACGCCGAAGGCGCTGGCCGAACTGGGTGAACGCTGGGGCCCGTACCGGACCTACGCCAGCCTTTACCTGTGGCGCATCGCCGACCTGGCGGTGGCGGCGAAGGAAGCCACCAAGCGTTCGCAGGACTGAGTCCGCGCGGCCGATCCGTGTGCACCGAGACCGCGACGCCGGCGTGACGCCCCGCGTGCCTAGACTCGCGCTGCCGTAGGCCGTATCGACCCTGCCCGATCCAACCCTGCCCGAGGAGGTTCGTCATGCGATCGCTCCATCCCCTTGGCCTGACCCGCGTTTCCCTCGCCGCCGTGCTGCTGGCCCTGTTGCCCGCGCTGGCACTGGCGAGCCCGTCCAACAAGTGGCGCATCCAGGTCAGCAGTGACGCCGACAGCGACGGCGTCGTGGTCTTCCGCATTGCGCCCGCCGATTCCGCGCCCGTGGACGTCACCGTGCAGGTGCCCAAGGACGCCAACGAAAACCACATCGCGCGGATCATCCGCGACACCCTTCGCGCCAAACTCGGCGACCGTTACAAGGTCGAGGTCGACGACGGCGAGGACGTGCTGCTGAAGAAACACCTCGGCAACGCGAGCTTCGACCTGACCATCACCCAGAAGACCGTCGCCGGGACGCGCATCACGCTGGACAAGGAGTGATGCCCGGAGGTCGCGGGCAGAAAGCGGCGCCGCGTCACGCGATGCGGTAGGCCCAGTGCCACGGCTCGTAGACGATGCCGTGCGGATTGTCGCGGGGGTAGGTCATCGCGAAGCCGTAGGCGTCGGCGTTGTCGCGCAGCCAGGCGAAGGCGCGGGTGCCTTCGAAAGATTCCTCGGCCGGCGGTTCGTCCGGCGTGCCGATGTCCAGCGCGAGGCCGGAATGGTGTTCGCTGTAGCCCGGCGCGGCGTTGACCGTGAGGATCTCCTCCACGCTCAACCCGCGGGCCAGCTTGCGTTCGAAAATGCCCAGCTGGTAGTCGTGGCTGCGGTAGCCGGAGATCGCTTCCAGCACGACGTCATCGCGCAGCGCGGCGTCGTGCATCAGCGCCCAGGCGCGCGCGGCTTCCACGCGCAGCCACAGCGGGCGGCGGTAGCGATCGAAACCGGCGAAGGCCAGCCAGTCCGGTTCGGCCACCAGCGCAAGGCCCGTGCGCTCGGCGTAGGCGTCGTCCAGGCCCAGCGCCTCCAGGCGGTCCTCGAGCCGGTCCAGCGGCAGTTCGTGCACGTGTTCCAGACCGGCACGCAGGTGGCCGGGGGCGGCTTCGACCAGGTCCAGCGCCGCGTCCAGCCCGGGTTCGCGGCGCAGGTGCGGCACCAGCGCGAGCAGTCCTTCGGGGAGGTCGGCGGCCAGGTACTGGCCGTCGCGCTTGCGCCGCAGCACGTGGCGAGCCCGCGACAGGGCCCGCGCATCGAAATTGCTGCGCGCGCGCAGCAGACCGCCGGGCCAGACCTCGATCCGGGGTGTGTTGATCAGGACGGTCTTGTTGGGGATCGGGCCGCGCATCGGGAGAGGGTAGCGGGGCGCGGCCGGCGATGCACCCGCCGCGTCAGGCCGGGCGCTTGAGCACCGCGCGCAGATGGTCGAACGGCGTCACCGGAATCACGCTGACCAGCTCCCAGCCTTCCTCGCCGAGGCGGTTGAGCTCTTCCTGCAGCCGTTCGCTGACGGCCGGGCCGAGCATGCGCGGCACGATTTCGATCACCTGGTACGTCCACTGATTCACGTCGATTCCTCGTCGGATGCGGGATGGGGATTCGCGGGCGGGCCGGGCAGGCGGCCCGCGCGTCGCAAAGCGTCGCGCAAAACGTACTCGATCTGCGCGTTGAGGCTGCGCAGTTCATCGTCCGCCCAGCGTTGTGCGGCCGTCAGTACGTCGGCGTTGATGCGCAGCGGGTAGGCCTTCTTCTCGGTCACGTCAGCGCGGTCCGGGCCGCTTGCGGCCGAGCTTGAACAGCAGCAACAGGCCCAGGCCGTTGACCGCCACGACCATCGCCACGATCACCACCAGCCGCCGCGTCTCGTCCCCACCGGCCCACAGCAGGCCGAGCGCGCCGGCCACGATCGCCACGCCCACCAGCCGCATCAGCCGCGCCAGCGGCGGCACGGGCGCGCCGCGCGGGCGGCCGCGACCCATCATCTTCGCCGCGACGAACGCCGGCAGACTGCTCAACGCCAGGATCAGCGGCAGTACGTAGTCGCCCATCGCCATCTCAGTAGAGCGTGCCGGCGTTGACGATCGGCTGCGTGGAACGCTCGCCGCACAACACCACCAGCAGGTTGCTGACCATCTGCGCCTTGCGCTCCTCGTCCAGGTGCACCACGCCGTTCTTCTGCAGTTCGGCCAGCGCCATTTCGACCATGCCCACCGCACCGGCGACGATGCGCGTGCGTGCGGCGATGATCGCATTGGCCTGCTGGCGCTGCAGCATCGCCTGGGCGATTTCCGGCGCGTAGGCCAGGTGGCTGATGCGCGCATCGACCACGCGCACGCCCGCGTCGGCCAGGCGTTCGGCCAGTTCGTCCTGCAGGTGCTGACTGATTTCCGCGGCGTGGCTGCGCAACGCGAGCTGGCCTTCCTCGTGCTGGTCGTAGGGGTAACTCGTCGCCATCGCGCGCAGTGCGGATTCGGACTGGATGTGCACGAAGCTCTCGTAATCGTCCACGTTGTAGACCGCCTCGGCGCTGTCCACGACCTGCCAGACGATGACGGCGGCGATCTCGATCGGGCTGCCGTCCAGCTCATTGACCTTGAGCTTGCCGCTCTCGAAGTTGCGCACGCGCTGGCTGACCTTCCGGGTGCCGTAGAAGGGGTTGTTCCAGCGCAGGCCGTTCTCCTTCTCGGTGCCCACGTACTTGCCGAACAGACTCAGCACGACCGACTTGTTCGGCTCGACCATGTACAGGCCGAGCAGGCAGAAGGTGGCCACGACCAGCACCAGGATCGCGATGCCAACCCGCAGGGGCGTGCCGGAGTCGACGGCCTGCATCAGCTGCCACAGGGCGATGACGTCGATTGCGATCAGGACCAGCAGGACCGGGATGCCCGGCAGGGAGCGGATCGGGTTCTCTTTCATCGCCTTCGCCTCCATTCTTCGTTGGAGGTTTGATATCAGAAAGATATCAACTGACGCAATCGCGCCGGGCAGGCCGCCGACGGACGGCGTCAGGGCGTGATCCGGTACAGCGGGGCCGGCACGAACTCGCCGGTGGCGAAGAGCGAGCGGCCGTCGGCACTCCAGCCCAGCGCCTCGGCCTGCGGCAGCCAGGGCAGGGGCTCGAAGCGGGGCACGCGGGCGACGGCCTCGCCCCAGGTTTCGTCGCCGCGACGCGGATAGAACAAAAGCCAGCGGTAGGTCATCACCGCCAGCGTGCGGCCGTCGGGTGAGAGGTCGGCCGCGGTGACCTGGCTGTCCAGACGTGCGCGCTGCGGGCTGCGGCGCAGCATCTCCGCCGACGGCTGCGGCACGCCGGCCAGCATTCCCATGCGTTGGGCGGTCTGCAGCGCGGTACCCGCAGGACGCAACGGCAGCCCGAACAGCTCCGGTGGCTGGCGCTTTTTCGAGATCAGCAGGACTTCCTCGCGCGCGGCGTCCACTGCGACGGCCTCGCAGTCGCGCGCGCCGTCCGGCCAGCGGAATGCGATCGACCAGGCCGGGCGCAGCCGCGCGTTCTCGATCTTCTCCGGCTCCTCGATCACGTGCAGTTGCAGGCTGCGGCGCAGCCCGCCGTTGTCGCCGGTGTCGGCCAGGAGCAGGTAGGACTTGCCGTCGAGTTCGAAGGCGGCGATGTCTTCCCAATCGGTCTTGGTCACGCCTTCCACGCGGAACGTCGCCAGCCGCGTGCCGTTGGTGCTCACCGCGAACAGGCGCTCGGGGTTGCCGCCGTCGTCGTGCATCCACAGCACGTCGCGATGGCGACGCGAGGCGGCCAGGCCGCTGATCTCGTCCATCTGCGGATCCAGCAGCACGCCCGCCAGGCGCGTGCCGTGCTCGCTCGCCTTCGGCGCATCGCTTTCGCGCGCGCAGCCGGACAGCACCATCGCGAACGCGAGGAGCATCAGGGCGGGCAGGTTGCGCGGGTGGGGGCCGGGCATCGTCGGCAAGGATCGCATGCCGATGCGGCGCGTCCATAGTCCGCGCGTGCCCGTTCGCCCGCGCGACCACGCCGCCCGACGGCAACCGGTAAACTGGCGGGCCTCCCCAAGACATCCGGATCGCGCATGGTCACGCTCGGCACGCCCTTGTCCCCGCATGCATTCCGCGTGCTCCTGCTCGGTTCGGGCGAACTCGGCAGGGAAGTGGCGATCGAGCTGCAGCGCTTCGGTGCCGAAGTCATCGCCGCCGACCGCTACGCCGATGCGCCGGCGATGCAGGTGGCCCATCGCAGCCACGTGCTGGACATGCTCGACGGCGGAGCGGTGCGCGCGCTGATCGCGCTGGAACGTCCGCATCTGATCGTGCCGGAGATCGAAGCGATCCACACCCAGACGCTGGTCGAACTGGAGCGTGAGTTCGCCGCGCGCGGCAGCGACGTGCGCGTGATCCCGACCGCCCGCGCCGCGCGGCTGACGATGGACCGCGAAGGCATCCGCCGACTCGCCGCGGAGACGCTGGGCCTGCCGACGTCGCCCTACCGTTTCGTCGACACGCTGGAGGACTATCGCGCCGCGGTCGCCGAAATCGGCCTGCCCTGCGTGGTGAAGCCCGTGATGTCGTCCTCCGGCAAGGGCCAGAGCCTGGTGCGCGTGCAGGCGGACATCGACAACGCGTGGGAGTACGCACAGACGGGCGGTCGCGCCGGTGCCGGCCGCGTCATCGTCGAGGGCTTCATCGACTTCGAATACGAAATCACCCTGCTGACCGTGCGTCACGCCGGCGGCACCACGTTCTGCGCGCCGATCGGCCACCTGCAGCGCGACGGCGATTACCGCGAAAGCTGGCAGCCGCAGGCGATGTCGCCGCGCGCGCTGGAACGTGCGCAAGACATCGCGCGCGCGATCACCGACGACCTCGGCGGCTGGGGCGTGTTCGGCGTGGAATTGTTCGTGAAGGGTGACGAGGTGTGGTTCAGCGAAGTGTCGCCGCGCCCGCACGACACCGGGCTGGTCACGTTGATCTCGCAGGACCTGAGCGAGTTCGCGCTGCATGCGCGCGCGATCCTGGGCCTGCCGATTCCGGCGATCCGGCAGTTCGCCCCGGCGGCGTCGTGCGCGGTGCTGGCGCAGGGCCATGGCGTGCCGGTGTTCTCCGGCGTCGATGCCGCCTTGGCGCAGGCCGACACGCAGCTGCGCCTGTTCGGCAAGCCGCGCGTGGAAGGCCATCGCCGCGTGGCGGTGACGCTGGCGCTCGCGGACGATGTCGATGCTGCGCGCGAATCGGCGCGCAATGCCGCCGCTGCCCTTTCCATCGAACTGCGCTGAGGCCCCCATGCACGAAGATGCCAAGCACGAACGGTTCCAGGGCTACGCGGTGTTCCTGTATCCGCAGGCGCTGGAAATCCTCGGCGAAGCGATCCGGCCGTACCTGCACGACGGCCCGCACGGCCCGCACGTGCTGTGCAGCGCGATCGACACCGGTGGCGCGCTGATCGAGATGACCTTGCAGGGACGCACGGCCGACGACCAGTCGGTGGAAATCGAGCTGATGATTCCGTCGAACATGGTGCGCATGATCGTGTCGGCGCGCAGCGACGGTGCGTTCGGTTTCGGCCCGCGCGTGCCGCTCGCCGAAGCCGGCGCGGTGTCATCGCTCCCGCCGGCGCCGCTGGCGTCCGCGCGGACCGCGCAATTGCCGGTGGAGTTCGCCAACCCCACGTCCGACGCGGTGCCGTCGACGACGGCGAAGCTGCCGCCGGAGGGATGAGCCGCGCTGCCTGCGGACCATCGTCCGCAGCGCGGCGAACGAGCGGCGAGTCACGGCGGACCTGGCAATCCAGCACGGGCTCTCGGTGCGTGGGCACTCCGTCTGCGATGAACCACATGACCGTCATCCCGGCGAAGGCCGGGATCCAGGCCCTCGGCATGCGGGCACTCTCTCAGCGGTAAACCTCGTCACCGTCATTCCCGCGAAGGCGGGGGCTTCTGGGCCGCCGCATGGCGGCACTCTCCAGGGACGTTTCACGCCTTCCCTGCTGCGCTTGAACCGCGACAGCAAAAAATGGATTCCAGCTTTCGCTGGAATGACGAGAGATGTCGGGCCGCATGACGGCCTGGATCCCGGCCTTCGCCGGGATGACGGCATTGGCAATGCGCTTATGTGCTGATGCGTTCGCTGGAATGACGTGACGCAGCGGACGGCGTGACAGCCTGGGTCCCGGCCTTCGCCGGGATGACAGTGAGTCCTTGCTGTTGCGGCGACCGTCGAGCCGCCCGTCAGATCAGGCGCGAACGACCGCGAGGATTCGCCGCCGTCGCCCCACGCTTGCACTCACGCCCATGCCCACTTACCCCCGCGCCGCCTTACTCCCGAGCCGCGCGGAACTTATCCGGATCCGGCAACGTCACCGGCACGCCGTTGTCGTCGCAGTCGCCGGCCTTGCACAGCTCGCCACGCAATGCGGGCATGGACTGCAGGAGGAAGTGGAAGATCGTGTTCTGCTCGACATTGCCGCGCACCGCGTCGCTGCCCGGGCCGTGCGCCCAGATGCCGACGTCGTCACCGCCATGCGATTCGGCCGCGGTGGGCACCAGCGCTTCCTGCAGGTAGTCGGGGTCCTGCGTGTCGACGTTGCGCAGGTCGGGGCGGCCGTTCTT